>JAFAME010000281.1 GCA_019233695.1 Methylobacteriaceae bacterium | reverse complement strand
ATGGCCGTGTCACCTGGATCGAGCGTCTCGGCGACCAGAACCATCTGCACGTCGCCATCGAGGACCAGGAGGTGGTCACCCTTGCTGATCCCGATTCCGATTTGGCCGTAGGCGACGATGTGGGCGTGAGGCTCGTGCGGCCGCTGTTCTTCGATGCCGACGGCGTCCGTATCAATGCGTGAAGAGCATGGCTGAGAGCACGCACAACCTCATGGACAGTGATCGCAAGCGGCGATTGATCACGCGCCTGGCAGAGGTGGTGATTGCCCACGCAGACGAGCTGACCGCCCTCGATGCTGCGATCGGCGACGGCGACCATGGGCACAATATGAAGCGCGGCTTCGAGGCCGTCCTGCAGGACACCGAGACGTTGAGTGCGATGGCGTTACCTGAGCTCCTGCGCGCCATCGGGGTGAAGCTTCTTTCGAAAGTGGGCGGTGCCTCGGGTCCTCTCTACGGCACGCTGTTCATGACGCTCGGCAAGCAGATGCCGGCGGC
This sequence comes from Methylobacteriaceae bacterium, assembly GCA_019233695.1. GTDB lineage: Bacteria > Pseudomonadota > Alphaproteobacteria > Rhizobiales > Beijerinckiaceae > JAFAME01. The sequence goes on along the minus strand of JAFAME010000281.1, from coordinate 5,886 downwards.
TCCGCTGCGGGGCGGGATCGCCGACGCGCTGCAAGGCGCCGTCGAGGCGGTCAAGGCGCGGGGCAAAAGCGACGTCGGCCAGAAAACGATGCTCGACGTGCTCGCGCCGGCCTGCGCCGCATTTGCCACGGGCAACTCACTCAGCTCTGTCGCCGAAACTGCCCGGCGCGCCGCAGAAGCCACTGTGCCCATGCGAGCGACCCGCGGGCGCGCCTCTTTTCTTGGTGAGCGCTCGATCGGCCATATGGATCCCGGCGCGCGCTCCGCGGAGCTGATGATTGCCGCCGTCTGCGAGGAATTCGGAGGGACCTGATGGCGAACGTGGGGATTGTCATCGTATCGCACTCGCCGAAAGTCGCGGAAGGCGCGGCCGATATGGTGCGTCAGATGGTCGGCGATGACGTGCCGCTCGCCTGGACGGGCGGCAATCCGGCGGGGGGCCTTGGAACGAGTTTCGAGGCGATCGTCGAGGCCATCCATCGCGCCTGGTCGGACGCCGGCGTTGCCATTCTCGTCGATCTCGGCGGAGCCGAGACGAACAGTGAAATGGCCGTCGAGATGCTCCCCGAAGACAAACGTCACCGCGTCGTCGTCTGCAACGCGCCGATCGTGGAAGGGGCGGTGGTTGCCGCGACCGAGGCCTCGGGTGGCGCGAGCCTCGGCACGGTGCGGCGGACCGCGGAAGAACTCTCGCCATGATCGCCAATGTACCACGACAGAGAAGATCGCATGGACGAAATCGCAGCGACATCCTCGGCGGTCTTGACGAACGCGATCGGGCTGCACGCCCGTCCGTCCGTCAAGCTCACCAAACTGGCCAAAACCTTTATGGCCGACATCGAAGTAGCTTCAGCGGCAGAGGGGCCGTGGGTCGACGCCAAGAGTATCGTCAAAGTTATGGCGGTGAAGGCGACGAAAGGCGCAACGCTGCATTTTCGCGCGCGCGGCCCCGACGCCGCAGAGGCGCTCGCGGCGCTGCGCGAGCTCGTGGCGCTCGGATTTTCCGAGGAGGGCGTCACCGAAACGAGGGCGCGTGGGAGCGAAGATGGCTGAGCTGCGCTTGACAGGCAGGCAAGCCGCCGCGGGGCTTGCGGCGGGACCCATCGCGCTCCTTCCCAGTATCGAGGCGATGCACCGCCGTCGCGGGAGTCCCGAAGCCGAGGCCGCGGCACTTCGTGATGCCATCGCGGCAGCGCTTCGGCAACTCGGCACCCTCGCCGAGGATGCGCAGGACGACGGAGCGGGCGTTCTCGGCTTCCAGATTGCCATGCTCGAGGACGATGCGCTTTCCGCTCCGGCCTTGGACGCGATCGCTGCCGGCACAGCAGCCGACGAAGCCTGGCAGGACGCGATTGCTGCTCAGGTCGCCGATTACGAAAGCGCCGATGACGAGCATTTCCGCGCCCGCGCAAGCGACCTGCGCGACATCGGCGAGCGCGTGCTGCGGGCGGTGGCCGGCGCTTGCGATGAAAGCGCCGCTCCCCCCGGCTCTATCGTCTTCGGCGAGGATCTGACGCCATCGCGCTTCTTGGCAACCGATTGGAGCAAAGGCGGCGGGATCGCGCTGACCCGCGGCAGCGCGTCGGGTCATGTGGCGACGCTCGCCCGCGCCCGCGGGGTGCCGATGATCGTGGGGATCAGGGCCGACCTGACGGCCATTCCGAGGCAAGCCGAGGCGCTCATCGACGGGGAGGCCGGCGTCCTGTGCCTCGACCCGGCGCCGGCGACCCGCGACTCCTTTCTTGCTCGGGTAACGGCCGCGAAGCGGCGCGCTGCCGCTGCAAAGGACTTCCGAACACGCCCGGCGGTGACGGCCGACGGCACGCCCATCGCGGTGCTTATCAATGTCGCCGATCCGCGCGAGGTCGATAACGTCGACCTGGCGGCCTGCGACGGTATCGGGCTTGTGCGCACAGAGTTCCTCTTCCACGGCCGCGAACTACCCGACGAACAGACTCAGTACCGAGCCTATCGGCGCCTTGCCGAGTGGGCGTCCGGCAAGCCTGTAACGATCCGCACGCTCGACGCTGGCGGCGACAAGCCCATTCCGGGCCTGACGATCGAAGGGGAAAGCAACCCGTTCCTCGGTACGCGCGGCATCCGTCTCTCGCTCGCCAGGCCGGACCCGTTCCGCACTCAGCTGCGCGCGCTTGCCCGCGCCGCCGTGCACGGGGCAATCGAAATCATGCTACCCATGGTTGCTGCTCCGCGCGAGCTTGCCGCGGCACGCCGGTATTTGGACGAGGGGCTGCAGCAGCTGAGCGAGGCTGGCATTGCACACCGGCGGCCGCCGCTCGGCATGATGGTCGAAGTGCCCGCAGCGGCCATCGCAGTCGAACGCTTCGACGCGGACTTCTTCTCCATCGGTTCGAACGATCTCACCCAATACGTACTGGCGGCAGCGCGCGACCTCGATAGCCTTGCCGAATTGAGCGATCCTATGGATCCTGCTGTTTTGCGCCTGATGGCGCGGGTCGCGGGGCACGGCGCACAGACGGGCAGAAAGGTGAGTCTGTGCGGCGATGCGGCAGGCGAACCCAAACATCTTGCGGCGCTTCTGGCCACCGGTCTGCGCACTCTTTCGGTAGCGCCTTCTGCCCTCGCGCGCACGAAGGAAGCGATCGCGGGCATAGAGCTCGATCGGGCAGCGACATGAACGATGCTCCGCTCGGCCGGGACGCGAGGATGGTCCAAGTCGAGACCTATAAAACCATCTTACGCAACATTCTGGACCGGCGCCCGTCCGGAACAAGACAGCGCCTTGCCTCGGCACTTGGAAAGAACCGAAGCTTCGTCACCCACATTTCGAACCCGGCTTATCCGGTTCCCATTCCCGCCCCTCACCTCGAAATCATCTTCGAGGTTTGCCACTTTTCGCCGACAGAAAAGGGCGCCTTTCTCGATGCCTTCATGCGCGCCCATCCCAATCGCCTGCGTCACGTGCAGACGGGACCGAGTTTGCGCACCATCAAGATTGAGGTCCCCGATCTCGGCAATGCCGAGAAAAACCGCGATTTCGAGGAGCTTGTTCGCGAAACGGCGCGGCGCCTCGCTCGTCTCGTGAAACAGACTGAATGAACCGCTGAACGCGTGCGCGGGAGGAAACGATGAAGAAATTCCTGAATACGCCGCAGTCGCTGCTCGATGAGAGTCTCAACGGTTTCGCGGCAGCTCATGCTGACATCCTCTGCCTGGGGGAAGAGCACAAATTCGTTCGGCGCCGCACGCTGACGCCAGGCAAGGTAGCGCTGATTTCAGGCGGCGGATCGGGGCACGAGCCGCTCCACGCCGGCTTCGTCGGTGAGGGCATGCTGGATGCCGCCTGCCCCGGCCAGATCTTCACCTCGCCCACGCCCGATCAGATGATCGCCGCAGCGGAGGCCGTCCATCAGGGAGCCGGTATTCTTTTCATCGTCAAGAATTACGAAGGCGACGTGATGAATTTCGAAATGGCGGCCGAAATGGCGGAGGCGAAAACCGCCTCGATTATTACTGACGATGACGTGGCCGTCGAGACCTCGACCTATTCCACTGGGCGGCGCGGCGTCGCCGGAACGCTCATCGTCGAAAAGGTTGTCGGCGCCGCGGCAGAACGCGGCATAGCGCTCGGCGCGCTTCAGGCGCTCGGCAACGCCATCAACCGGCGCACGCGCTCCATGGGCGTCGCTTTGACCTCCTGCACGGTTCCAGCCGCCGGCAAGCCCAATTTCGCGCTGGGCGAAGACGAGATGGAAATGGGCGTCGGGATCCATGGCGAACCCGGCCGCCGCCGTGTCAAGCTTGCGTCCGCCCATGCCATCGCCGAGGAAATGACGAAGGCCATTCTCGCCGACCTGGGGCCCGCCCGTGGCAGCGAGGCGATTCTGCTGATCAACGGTTTCGGCGGAACGCCGGCACTCGAGCTTTATCTGCTCTACCACGAGGCGCGGCGGATCGCCGAGGGCGGAGGCGTCAAGCCTGTGCGCTCGCTGGTCGGCTCGTACGTCACCTCACTCGATATGGCCGGCGCCTCGATCACACTCTCAATTCTCGATGAAGACCAGCTTTCCTACTGGGATGCGCCCGTTCACACGGCGGCCCTGCGCTGGTGAGGCCGTGGCTGTTTTTTCGGACCAAGCAAAACCGATGGCCGCAGGAGGGACTCAGATGGAGCACCAATTGGCGCCCGGTATTGGTCAGCTGTCGCAACGCGCTCGGGCGCTGCCGCGATGGGGCCAGTTCGCGCTTTTGGGCGGCGCGGCGCTGGCTGCCGTGGCGGCAGCGACCCTGGTGCCTTACCGAATCATGCAACTCTACGCAGTACCTCGGGTGCTCGCGCCCCAGCCTCATAAGCTCGGGACCATCCGGCTGACCGATGCCCAGTGGCTGAACATCAAAACTGGTCAGGTCAAGGAGATCACCTTTCGCAACGAGCACCGGACCGATGAACCGGACGCAAGCCAGGTACTGATTGGAGTTCGGCCTCTATGACAAGTACGTCATTCAAGCGAACCCGGCCGATGGCAGCTCTCCACCCCCCGGATGACGTTCACCAAGTAGGTTGTGGCCGGCGGTCTGCAAGCTAACGCCCGGGGTGATAAAGTCGCGAGTAGCTGGGCAAACGTCCCGGCGCTTTCGAGCCACAGCTCCAATTGCTCCTATGAACATTGGCCCCCGCTCCGTAGCGTCAGGAACGCATTCGCCCGACGATCGTATTCACGGCGCGGTACATTGGATCGGGTCGAGGCGGGTGCGTCGTGGCCGCCTGGGTATGGCCCAGCAATTTGCCAATGATCGGCAGGCCGAGCGAGGTGCCCGCACCGAAGCTCGCGTACTCACAATCTGAGGTTCTTTGGCTTTTGAGGATTCGCAAATCCAGCTATTCTGAGGCTCCAACTGCCTGAAGGGGTTGGGCCTGAATAGGGAGGAGTTGTTGATGCAGGCAGTTATGAACTCCTGCAACGAACCGGTGCTGCTCGAAGCCCGTGGCATCACCAAGCACTTCGGGGCCGTCACGGCGCTCGAAGAGGTGAGCCTTCAGCTTTTGGCGGGGGAAGTGCTGGGCGTTGTCGGCGACAATGGGGCCGGCAAGTCGACGCTGATGAAAGTGCTCTCTGGCCTAATCCGACCGAGTGGCGGCGAGCTCCTCTTTCAGGGCCAGCCGATCTACTTCCATTCGCCGCGCGATGCGCACAGGGCCGGCATCGAAATGGTCTATCAGGACCTCGCGCTCGCCGGGAACATGCCAATCTTCGAGAACATATACCTTGGCCGCGAGCCCGGGAGGAACGTGGCTGGCCTCACCGTTGTCGACCGCGCGAAGGCGCGAAGACTTGCCACCGAACATCTCGACCGATTGCACATCCAAGTGACGTCGGTCGATCAAAACGTCGAGGATTTGTCCGGCGGGCAACGGCAGGCTGTTGCAATTGCCAGAGCCACGGCTTTCGACGCCAGGGTCGTGATCATGGACGAGCCTACCGCGGCGCTCGCGATTAAGGAAGTCGGCAAAGTGCTCGATCTGATCAAGCGCCTCAAGGACCATGGCGTTGGCGTCATTCTCATCAGCCACCGCATGGACGACGTATTCTACGTCTGCGATCGAGTGATGGCGATCTTTCGCGGCCGCAACTTCGCTGAGTCGCCCCTGAAGGACACGACCCGTAACGAGGTGATCGGCTGGATCATGGGCACCAAGGGCCATTCCGCCGCGTTGGCGCATGACAAGGTTCACTGACGTGGCGGATACCGCGAAGGCCACCGCGACAGCGATGCCGCAGACGCTTCAACGCGATCTTCGTTCAAAACTGCTCGGGGACTACGGCGTCCTGCTGGTGGTTCTCGCCATGGGTGTGGCGCTGTCGATCCTGCAGCCGGACTATTTCTTGTCGGCGCAGAACCTCACGA
>JAFAME010000419.1 GCA_019233695.1 Methylobacteriaceae bacterium | reverse complement strand
GATCCGCGCCGCGTTCTGCGCGACTTCGGCGTCGTGCTGCCGCAGGAGACCGAAATTCGCGTCTGGGATTCGACGGCCGAGGTGCGCTACCTCGTCGTGCCGATGCGTCCCGCCGGCACCGAAGGCTGGAGCGAGGACAGGCTCGCCGCCCTCGTCACCCGTGATGCAATGATCGGCACCGGGCTGCCGCAAGTGCCGAGCGGGGTGCCGGCATGAACGGGGCTCAGGACCTCGGCGGAATGATGGGTTTTGGTCCGGTGCGACCGGAATCGGACGAGCCGGCATTCCACGCCGAATGGGAAAAGGGTGCGCTGAGCATGACGCTTGCGGCCGGCGCCTGCGGCCTGTGGAACATCGACATGAGCCGGCATGCCCGCGAAACACTCCATCCGGCGTTCTATCTGTCGAAGAGCTACTACGAGATCTGGATTGCCGCGCTCGAAAAGCTTCTGGAGCAATCGGGGCTCGTCGACGGCGACGAGCTCACGGCTGGAGAGCGCCTGCGACCGGGCAAGCCCGTGCGGCGCGTCCTGCGCGCGGTGGAGGTGCCGAAGCTGTTGGCCGGCGGCTCACCCTATGCGCGCGCCGCGAGCGCGCCGCCGCGCTTTGCCGTTGGAGCATCCGTGCGCGCCAGGGTGATGCATCCGCAGACCCACACGCGACTGCCGCGCTATGCGCGCGGCAAGCTCGGCACGATCGAGGCGGTACGCGGATATTTCGTCTTCCCCGACGCCAACGCCCATGGCCGCGGCGAGGATCCTCACTGGTGCTATGCCGTCCGCTTTGCCGGTCGGGAATTGTGGGGCGCAGAGAGCGATCCGACGCTCTCGGTCACCATCGATGCCTGGGAGCCCTATCTGGAGGCGGCCCGTGAGCCCGCCTGATCCTGTGGCCTTGGAGTCGGGCGACATGCCGCGCGACGACGGCGGCCCAGTCTTTCGCGAGCCCTGGGAGGCGCAGGCTTTTGCGCTTGTTGTGGAGCTCCAGTCCCGTGGGCTCTTTACCGCAAGCGAATGGGCGGCGTGCCTTTCTTCGCAGATCAAGCACGCGGCCGAGGGCGGCGATCCCGACCTGGGCGACACCTATTATCAGCATTGGCTCGCGGCGCTCGAACGCCTCGTCGTCGAACGTGGCATCGCCGATGCAACGAGCCTGGCGGCGACACGCGAAGCGTGGGATCGGGCGGCGAGATCGACGCCGCACGGGGAGCCGATCGTGCTCGATGCGAGGGGCTAGGCTCCTTCGACGACGAAGCCGACCAGGAGGCCGATGCCGACAACGAGGACGACTGCGGCCGCCAGCACCTCGACGCCGCGGGCGATCAGCTCGCTGCGGCGCCAATTGCCTCCGGCAAGCCTCACCGCGAGGCCCTTGAAAAAAACAGCACAGACGGCGAGCGCGCCTGTCGTGATCGCTGTTCCAAGCGACATGGCGAGGACGGCTGCCATGCCGGCGGCAAAGAGGCCTTGCGCCAGCGCAAAGACCAGCACGAACAAGGCGCCGACGCAGGGGCGCGAACCGGCCGAGAAGACGGTCACGGCCGCCGTCCGCCAGGAAAAGCCGGTGCCGAGGGTCCGCGGATCGGGGGCATGAAAATGCCCGCAATGCTCGTCGTGGATGTGACCTTGCGGGTGCGCCGGCGCCGAGCTTTGGTGGCAATGTCCGTGCCGTCCGCGCACAGGTATGGCGGCAGTGAATGCATGCGCGGGAGCCGCAGCGGCAAAGGCATACCTCGCGGGCGCCGCGGCGGCGACAAGCTCGATGCGCTCCACAGCGGCTGGCTGCGCAGGCGCTTCCCGCCGGCGTCGCACGGCCGCGATGAAGTCGCGCCCCTTGCGCCAGACGAGCCAGGCGCCGAGCATCGCGACGCCGGCATAGCTCGCCGTCTCGATGACGCTCGAAGCCGACTGCGTGAAACCTCTCGCCGGGACACCGAGGACGAAGACCGCGACCGTGACGATGGCGATCGCCACCAGCCCCTGCAACAGCGCCGCCAGGAACGAGATGACCAGTCCCCGCCTTAGCGCGCGCTCGTTGGCGATCATGTAGGACGCAACGACCGCCTTGCCGTGTCCCGGTCCCGCGGCATGGAAGACGCCGTAGGCAAAGCTGATGCCGGCAAGGGTCCAGACCGCGGAGCCGTCCGCTTTCGCCGCTCGGACCGCACCCGTGATCATTTGATAAAGGGCGGCCTGCTGCGCCAGGAGCCAGCCGCCGATTCCGACCGGATTGACGCTCCCCTCGTTGCCCGCGAAGGCAAACGGATTGCGTCCCGTCTGGGCGAGCAGCGAGCCATCCGCCAAGAGGAGCGCGACGGCGGCGCCCGCGAGTGCGAGCGCGAAGTTTCGTTGGCGGATTGTCAGCGGCATCGACGGCGGGTGCTCACGGGCAGGCGATGATGGCGCGGCTGGCGAGCTTTGCGCCGAAGTCCGCGCCGGGCGAGAGGTTGGTAAAGAACGATTCGGACAGTTTTGACGTGTCGGCCGTGCCGAGAGGGTCGGGTTTCCACATGTTCGTCGAGCAGCCGGGCGGCGGCCCGACGAGCGTGACCGGCGCCTTGTCGTCGAATTCGAAGGCGACGAAGTAGGTCGGATCGTAGACCTGCAGCGCGAACGCCTTTCTGGCGCTGGCCGGCGTCTTGAGCGGCAGGGTGAAGCGCAAGGTCACAAGCTTGTCGGCTCCCTCTTCGAGCGAATATTCGACCGGCGCGGCGAAGGCGACCTTCACGCCGGCAGCCTTGCCGACTGTGAACCAGTTCCACTCTGCAAGCTGCTCGACGTTGGTCTTGGCAAGCGGCGCCAGCTGTTCCTTTGTCGCCAGCGCATCGCCCGTGGTCAGCCCCTCGGTCACGAATGCCGAGTACATGTCGTCGAACGTCCAGGCATGACGGATCGCCACGATCCGCCCGTCTGGGCCGAAGACGAGCTCGGCCTTCGCCACCACGAAGACATGGGGGTGCGCGGCCGCGGGCGCGATGACGCTGACGGTGAAGAGCAAGATCAGCGCGGCTGCGGCTATGACCCGGGCGCTGCTCACGAGCTCATCGACCTCCGCTCAGAAGCAATCGACATGGGAATTTCCCGGGAGCTCCCCGGCGATACGAAAGGTGAAGGGTGCTTTTGATGGCCGACTCGGGCAAAAGCGAGACCGTGCGAGCGGCAAAGACCGTTCGGCAGACCTGAGCCTCGTCCACGACTCACTTTGCGGATCTCCGCGGGATGGGTCGAATCTCACAAGCAGAATGCGGGCGTAGCAGAGCGAAGGCAAACCCGAAATCCTGAAGGAGCATCTGATGAGAGGTCGAATTTGCCTGGTGACCCTTGCGGTGATGAGTGCCCTGCTCGATGCCCCGGCGGGGGCGGCAAGCCCGCCGATCGAGTGTCGCCAGGCGCGAACCGTGGTTGACCAGGATATCTGCGCCTCCCCCGGCGAGGTTGCGCTCGATCGGGAGATCGCCGCGCTCTACGACCGCGGCATGGCGGAGTTCACGCCGACGGACCGCCATACGCTGGCGCAGAGCCAGCTCAAATTCCTGAAGGGGCGGGCCGGCTGCGCCTGGGCGACACACAATTCGGCCCACCCGGGCGCGGCACTGAGCGAATGCGTGACGATGAAGATGGAGGAACGGGTGCGAGCGCTGCGGCGCATCGTCGACAAGGGCGGCTACGGCCGCTGAGCCGAAGGGCCCGCTCATGCCGATGGCAACATCGCGGCGGTCGATCAGACCTGCCGAAATGAGGCGGGCCGTCCGCCGACCTGCCCCCTTGCCAGTCCGGTCAGATCCCGCGCCGCGACGAAATCTTATCGATTTGATGCTCCATTGGCGGGCGCCGACCCGATTCGAGCGCCTCGATGTCCCTGGGTTTCGTTCTGTTGCGAATGCTGCAAGGCGCCGGCGTACTGGCGTTCGCGGCCATCGGGATAGCGGCCCTCTCCGGCCGGATCTCCCAATCCGGACCTTTCCGCCGCCTGATCGTTGCAGTGCTGTTGAGCGGCGCCGGGCTTGTGACGATGGCCGACCCGGTGATGATCGGACCGGGGGTGAGGCTTGACGCCCGGATGGTCGTGATCGTGTTGGCCGGCCCGACCGGCGGGCCGATTGCTACCGGCATCGTTGCGACGGCCCTTGCCGCGATGCGGTTCTGGTTCGGCGGGGTCGGAACGGGCGCCGGCATCTTCTGCATCCTTCTTGCGGCGGCGGGGAGCAGCGGGTTCATCGCATGGCGCGGCCCGAAGCTCACCACGACGAACATTCACGCCTTGAGTGCAATTGCGGCAATCGTCCTGATCCCCGGGCCGTTCCTGCTTGCCTCCCAGGTCAGTCTCGGTCCGGAGCTCTGGCTGGTGCTCGGGCTCTCCTGCCTGACGAACTTCCTCGGGACCGAGGTCATCGCCCGCGTGTTGGCCTGGAACGAACTGCATCTTGCCACTCTCAACGCGCTGCGCGAAAGCGAGCGACGCACCAACGCCATCGCCGACAATGCACGCGGTGTCTTCTACCAGCGCATCTACCAGCCCGACGGCCGCACCTACTATGCCTACGTCTCCGACTCGGTGCTCGACGTCCTCGGCGTCCCCGCCGCCGACATGATGCTGAACCCCCAGATGATCCTCGGGAAGCTCCATCCCGACGACCTGCCGAGCTATCAGGAGTCGGTGCGCCTCTCGATCGACACGCTGTCGCCCTGGTCCTACCAGATCCGCTACCGCCATCCGAAAGGGGCGACCATCTGGCTGCAATGCCAAGGGGCGCCGCGGCGCGGATCGAACGGCAACATCGTGTTCGACGGTTTCCTGACCGATGCCACCGATCGTGTCGCGAGGCAGCTCGAGGCCGACGCCGCCAAGCGCAACATGCTCAACACGCTCGCGCACAATTTCGAAGCCGGAATCGGCCAAGCCCTGCAGGTCCTTGCCGATTCGACCAGCAAGATGCGCGATGCCTCCCTCCTCATGGGCGAAACAACCCAGGAGACCGCGGCAAAAGTCAGCCGACTGACCGATCAGGCGCTGCAGGCCTCCGGGCACGTGGAGGGCGTCGCCGCGCAGACCGAAAGCCTCAACGATGCGATGAACAGCATCCGGGCCCGGACCAATCAGGTGGCGGAAAAGGCGCGTGAGACGTCGACCCACGTACAGGCCACCCAGAAGGACGTTGCGGCGCTGTCGGAGGCCTCGCAGCTCGTCGGCAGCATCGTCACCCTCATCCAGGATGTCGCGGCTCAAACGAGCATGCTGGCGCTCAATGCGACCATCGAAGCGGCCCGGTCTGGCGAAGCCGGCAGGGGCTTTTCGGTCGTCGCCAACGAAGTCAAGGCGCTGGCGATGCAGACCGCGGCGGCGGCGGCCGACATCGGAACGCAAGTGGCCCAGATCCAGAAGGCGGCCAACAAGGCGGTCGAAGCCATCGGCTTCATCAAGTCGGTTGCAAGCTCGATGGAGGAGATCGCGTCCTCGGTCGCCGCCGCCGCGGAGCGCAACTCGGACGTTTCGGAAAATATCAGCCGGAGCGCCCGCGGCTCGGCGCATCAGGTTCAGGGCGTGTCGATGCAGGGCAGGGAGGTCGACGCGGAGGTGAAGCGAGCCGGCCGCGCCGTCTCCGATGTCCTCGCCTTTGCCGAGACCCTGGGCGAGCAGACGGGCAAGCTGATCCACCACGTGGAGACGTTCGTGAAATATGTCCGCGCAGCCTGAAGCCGAGGAGGGACAGTCCGCGGAGGCCTGACCGAGGCCGCCGTGCCCGGCTTGCCGCGCATTCCCTGGACCCCGTTCGGGTCAGCCGGGTTCGATGCTGCCCGAACTGACAGCATCCGCGCCTATCGATCCCACCCGCAGCGCGATGGACGAAGACATTGGCTTGCAAAGTCATCCCAGCCGAAACACCGCGACGGGGCGGGTAGAGCTGGGGTCCAGAACAGGAACATTTTCAGGAGCTTGTCAGCGGATCGCGCCGCGCTGGACCCGGACGGCCATCGCCTGCGGGTCTTCGCCCCCACTGCGGCATGAGCGAGTGTTGCTGCCCGCCGTCTCCCATCAGTCGTGGAAGGGCTCGACTATTGTCCTGCGGCCGAGCATGAAGGCATCGCCCACGAGCTGGAAGGGCTGCGCGTCGACGTCGGAGGCACCGGTGCGCACCAGCTCATCGAACCGTTCGTAGATTCTCTCATATTCTTCCGGCGTTGATTCGACCACGAGCTTGCCGTCGACGACAAGGCGGCTGCCGCCGTTCGACAGCTGCAGCCTTTTGCCATCGGCCGTTTCGATCTCGATCTCCCACGTTTGCGGGCCGGTTTGCCGCCAGTCGAACTCCGCCCGCAGGCTTTGATCCTTCCCGCGCCCGGTGAACGCGATCTCGGCGGCGATGGGCGCGTCGGCGTTGGCCGGAAACGACAGGTCGGCGCGCTGCACGAAGATCGGTTCGGGCAGGATCTTGGTGACGATCGACAGCGCATTGATGCCCGGATCGAAGACGCCGAATCCGCCGGCCCGCCAGATCCACTTCTGGCCCGGATGCCAGCGGCGAACGTCCTCCTTCCAGTTCACGAACATCGTCCTGACCGTGCGCGAGGCGAGGAATTCTCGCGCCTCGTCCACCGCCGGATTGAACTGCGAATGCCAAGTCGCAAAAAGCGTGAGCCCGCGGCCGTCGGCAATTCGCTCCAGATGAGCAAGCTCGCTGACCGTTGCTGTCGGCGGCTTTTCGAGGAGCACGTGCTTGCCGGCTTCAAGGGCATCAAGCGCAATGGCGTGGCGCACCTGCGGCGGCGTGCAGACGGCGACGGCGTCGACATCGGCGAGCCGCAAGAGCTCGGCATAGTCGGTGAATGCATGGGGAACGCCCGGAACCGTGAGGCCACGCTGGCTCGCGACCGCGACGAGTTCGAAGGACGGACTGGCTCCGATCACCGGCACGTGCTGGTCCTGCGTGATCTTGCCAAGTCCGATGATGCCGACGCGATGCATTTTCATTGTCTTCAGCCTCTGTACGGGGGCATGGGCCATCTTATGGCCAGGATCGGCGGCCGCGCCAAGCATGGCTGCCCTCTTGCCCGCGTCATGGCGGCTCGCTTCGGCCGCGCTCACGAGGGCGTGAGACGCGGGCCGATCACAAACTTCCGATTTGACGCCGTCGCCGTCCCGGTCTGGGGTCGCGGCACGGTTACCGGAACAAAACCGGAAAGCGCGGCGTTCCGTGTGCACTCGATGGAGGAGATACCCATGCCCAACCTCACCCTGAGAATTTCGGCCATCGGTCTGGCGGTGGCTGTCGCGCTCACTCCGGCGCTCGCGGCGAGCGCCAAATACCGCTGGCACGTCCATCGTCACCATGCACGCGTCTTCGGACCGTCGCGCTACTACGGCTACATGCCGTACGGCGCGGCGCCCTACTCGGCCGCCTGCGTGCGGTGGTGCGCCAATGATTCGAACCCTTGCGACCCGCCCTATTTCAAGCAGGCGGATGGTCGCTGCTTCGACCATTTCTAGGTCGATTTCCGCCGCGTTCGGGTGGACTGGTGACCGATCCATCCCGCGGTTAGGGGCCGCGTGACGGCGGCGCTCGACGCTCGCGAGGCGGAATTGGGGCCATTCGCACCCGCAGGATCGCTCAAGTTGGCCTTTGCACAACGAGGAGAGGGGCCGCCGATGACGGGCGGTGCCGGGCTGCGTGACGGCATTCCGTTCTGGTCCGGCATTTGCCGAAAGCTCGCAAAAGGCGTCAGGATGAGCCTTCCGGTCCTCATTGCCGGGATTGCGATCGGTCATGCGCCGGGCAGCGCCGGCGCGACCGAGCTGTGGCTGTCGGGCGTCGATCCCTTTGTGCGTGGCGTCATGAGGCCGGGCGAGCCGTCCGACTACACCGATTTGTTCAAGCCGGATGCCCCCTGGACAGGGGCGGCGGCCCGCACGGCCGTGTTCAAGACGTCCACGCAATGGATCGAGTATGCGCCCGACGCGGCGCTCACGCGGATGTTCGAGGTGCTGCGCAACCGCCACATTGCCCTCGCCATGGAGGGCCTGATGATCCGCGGCGAGGCGGAGTGCGGCCGCGGCGTCGAGGGGTATTCGAGCCCCGATGCGATCCGCAATGCCGCCCTGCGCATCCGCAGGCTTGGCGGCGAGCTTGCCGCCGTCGCCATGGACGAGCCCCTCTGGTTCGGCCACCACTACGAGGGCGCACAAGCCTGCCGTTCCAGCATTGCGGAGATCGCGCGCAACATTGCCGGGAACGTTGCGGCCGTGACCGAGATCTTCCCGAGCGTTGCGATCGGCGACATCGAGCCGGTCTCGACGGACGCCGGACCGGGCTGGACCGACGAGATCATGCAATGGGTCGACGCTTATCGGACGGCAACCGGCAGGCCGCTTGCCTTCTTCCACGCCGACGTGATCTGGGACGACCGGATGCAGGACGAACTGCCGCGCCTTGCCGGGCGCCTACGCGCCGCCGGCATCGCTTTCGGCGTCATCTACAACGGTGATCCGCAGGACGACAGCGACATCGCATGGACCGACCATGCCGAAGCGCATTTCGAGACGCTGGAGGCCGGCGGCCGCTTCAGCCCCGATCAGGCCATCCTGCAGACGTGGATGGCCCGCCCGCGCCGGATGCTGCCGGAGGGCGAGCCCGGGACGATGACCCATCTCGTGCTGCGCTACGCTCGGCCGCCGACGCTGCTCACCGCCACGATAGACAGCGGGCGCGCCGCCGGCCGCTTGACGGACCTTGCCGGGCGGCCGGTCGTGGGCGCGCGGATCAGCCTCGTGCAGCCGGAGGATGGGCGCAGCGGCGCGCTGACAGAGCGCAGGCTCGGCGGCACGGTGCCGCAGGGGGCCGCGCGCGCCGTCATCGGACTGCGGCTCGACGCCGAATGCGACTGCAGCGGCGACGGCGAGGTCGGCCTTGGCGCGGTCACCTATTCGGAAGGGGCGGCCAGCGCGATTGCAGTGCGGTTTCCGCCGCTTGGGGAGGCGCAGGCCCGGCCGAGCATCCTGCAGGAGGAGGCAATTCCCGACCGGCCGCTCATCCTCAATTCGATGCCTTTCGAGGTGGCGCCCGATCAATCCTTCCGCCTCAGCGTGACGATGCGGGCCTCGCCGAGCGCTTCTCAGAGCGGCTATTTGGCGATAATCTTTCTCGATGCCGCCGGTCGTGAGATCCGGCGCATTCGTCTGCCGCTCGAAGAGGGGGAGATCGAGATTGCCGCGCCGACGACCGACGTGGACGGGCGCTTCTCGGCCGCGGTTCCCACGACCGCGCGGCGGCTGCGCGCCGTCTTTGCCGGCGATGCGCACTATCGGCGGGCGGCTAACGCCGCCAGATAGCCTTGCGCTCATTTTCCGGAGGCTCCTAGATGAATGTTTCGCAAGCGGATGCGACCGAATTCATTTCACTTCTGCACAAACTGGGCTTTGACGAGGAGCTTTATTTCGCGAAGAACAAGGATCTGCACAAGCTCAGGGGCGATATTCGCCGGACCGTTCACCACCTTTTCGCGCACGGCTTCGGCGAGGGCCGTCTCGTGCCGCTGCGCAAGATCGAGCTGCTGTCCGATGCGCTCTCCCAGTCCAAGCTTTCGGAGGAAGCCAAAACCGTCGCCTGCGCCGGACTTGCACGGTCCCAGATGCCGCAAGCCTCCGACGCTTCGCGGCTGGCGCATCGCGTCGATCATGAAAGCCCGCTGGCTGCTCTGAGCCGCTACCATACTGGCGCCTACTGGCTGACGCCCGCCGACCTCGGAGCGACCATGATGCTACCGAGGAGGGTCTTGGTCGTGGGCTCCTGCTTTGCCAACAGCTGGGGCTTTGAGAAACGCAACCCTTCCGAATGCCCCTGCGATTTCATTCTGACCAACAATTTCGCGCAGCTGGGCGATCCGCCTCGCGATCCGGCCGAGTACGATTTCCAGGTGGTTCAGATCGCGTTTCGCTCGATCTTCCAGGATGATCTTCTTTGGCAACTTCGACATGACGATCTCGATGCTCACAGCAGGGCCTTCCGACAAGTCTGCGACAGACTGGCCGTCCAGCTTGCATCGAGTCTCGAGTGGAACACGAAATACGGCCTGCTTACCTTCGTCACGAACTTTTTCGTGCCTCAGGATAACCCGCTTGGCAGGCTCATGCCGCGTTATGATTTGCGCAACCCAAGCTATTTCGTCGAGCGGGTCAATGAGGCGCTCGAGGGTGAGCTGCGTAAGTATAAGAATGCCTTTTTATTGGATACCGACAAGATAGCGGCCTCAATGGGCCGGAGATTCGTCCAGGACGACTCGGTAGTTCAGTTTTCACACAACGCGCTCACGGGTTATTACTCTGCCGCGGAGGGCCGCATAGAACCCCTTGCGGCGGCGGCCGATCATTTCGACATCCATTGGTCCCCGACATTCCTGGATGCCCTTTGGGCCGAGATGATGGCGATGTTCCGCACGCTGCGGCAGGTCGACCCGGTCAAGCTTGTCGTCCTCGATCTCGATGACACGCTCTGGAAAGGCGTGAGCGGCGAAATCCAGGACATCGATCCAGTCATGCTCGAAGGTTGGCCGCTCGGTGTTGCCGAGGCGCTGTGCTACCTCAAGAAGCGAGGCATATTACTCGCCATCATCAGCAAGAATGATTCAAAGCGCATCGCCGAGATCTGGAGCAAGATGTTCAGAGGGCGGCTGAAGCTCGAAGATTTCGCGGTCCGAAAAATCAACTGGCAGCCCAAGACCGAGAACATGCAGGCCTTGCTGTCGGAAGTAAACCTGCTGCCGAGGAACACCGTGTTCATCGACGACAATCCGGTCGAGAGGGCGGCCATGAAGGCCGCCTTCCCCGACATGCGGGTCCTCGGCAAGTATCCCTACTATTTGCGGCGCATATTGCTGTGGGCGCCGGAAACCCAGGTGCCGGCGATCAGCGAGGAATCGGCGCGGCGCACGGAAATGATCCAGGCGCAGGTCGAACGCGACGCACAGCGCCAGTCGCTGTCCCGCGAGGAATTTCTGGCGTCTTTGTCGCTGCAGGTCACCCTGTTGGAAATTTCGAGCATCGAGCACCCGAAGTTTCCGCGGGCCTTCGAGCTTCTCAACAAGACCAACCAGTTCAATACGACCGGACGGCGCTGGCGGCACGAGGACTGCGTTGCCGCGTTTGCCGCCGGCACGGCGTTCCTCGCTTTCGAGGTCGAGGACAGGTTCTCCAGCTACGGGCTTGTCGGGGTCATCATCATCGCGGGCCGGACCATCGAACAATTCGTCATGAGCTGTCGCGTCGTCGGGCTCGAGGTGGAGAACGCCGCGTTGAGCCGGATCTTGCCGGGGATGCGACGCGGACCGCCGGGTGAGATTGTCGCCCGCATGACCGAGACCGATGCCAATCTGCTCTGCAGAGGCCTCTACAAGCAATTCGGATTTTCGCCGTGCGGCCGTGATTGGGCCCTTGAAGACACCAAAGACATACGCGCGCTCCCGACGCATATCCGTCTCGTTGAGGCGGTAAGCCGCGCCGCCGAACTCGTGTGACCCCAAGCGCACCGCCGAAGCGGTTCTCAGATGGACGCGGCCCTATCGGCTCGAATAGCCGATCTGCGGCGCCGGCGGACGGCCGGCGTAGAGGAGCACGAAGCCGCAGATGGCCAGGATCGCCCACGTCGGCACCTTCAGAAGATCAACGAGGACCGGATCCCACAACAGCGGGTGCAGCCGCTGGACGGTAGGCTTGATGAGATCGAATTTGGCCGGCGCGATCCATTTCAGGGTCTGGCCGAAGGCCATCTGGGTCACCGCTCCGCCCGCAATCGAGCGGGTCCCGTCGACGATGAGCGCAGCGACGCCGCCCGCAAGCGACAGGAGACCGACGAACCGGACGAGCAGGCGCAGCATCAGGGGGCAAAGCGTGAAGGCAAGTTGAAGCTCGTTGAAGCACGCGCCCGAAACTCCCGCAAGAGCGGCCGAAGCGCGCAGGCGGGTTGTTCGGCCAAGTTGGAGCGCGGCCCGGCTTTCCGCGCAACCTCTTCGGCTACGCAAGAGCCAATGAATGCTGACAGGACGCGCTCGTGCGCCCCGGGAAGCGCGGCACTACACGTCGAGGTTTGCCACGCTAAGCGCGTTCGCTTGGATGAACTCCCGTCGCGGCTCGACGATGTCGCCCATCAGCTTGACGAAGATGTCGTCGGCCTCGTCGACCTCCTTCACCTTGACCTGCAGCAGCGAGCGCGCCTCGCGGTCGAGCGTCGTCTCCCACAGCTGCTCGGGGTTCATCTCGCCGAGGCCCTTATAGCGCTGCAGGGTGATGCCCTTGCGGCCCGCCGCCATCACGGCCTCGAGGAGGGCGCTCGGACCCGCCGCAGGCGCCGTCTCGGTCTTGCGCACGAACGCCGCCGGCTCGCTGTAGACCTCGCGCAGCGCGGCGGCATGTTCGGCGAGCCGGCGCGCCTCGGCCGACGCCAGAAGGCCGGCATCGAGCACCGCCGCCTGGCGCACGCCGCGCACCTCGCGCCACAGCACGAAGCCTCCCGCCTCGGCACGTCCTTCCCAGCCCCGCTCGCTCTCCTCGGAAAGCGCATCGAGCCGCCCGGCGATATCGCGGGCGAGGCGCTCGGCCTCCTCGGCGGCGAAATTCGAAAGCGGCTTCAGCGCCCCGGCAATTGCTGCCTGCTCGACTGCGGTGCGGTCGTAGCGCGAGTGCAATTGGGCAAGGATGTTGCGCACCACCCTTGCTCCATCGACAACGGCCCGCAGGTCTGCGCCGGCGCGCTCCTCGCCGGTCGCCAGCCGCAGCACCGCCCCGTCCACGCCACCGGCGATTAGGTAGTCTTCCCGCGCCCGCTCGTCCTTGAGATATTGCTCTGACTTGCCGCGCGTCACCTTGTAGAGCGGCGGCTGGGCAATGTAGAGGTGGCCGCGCTCGATCAGCTCCGGCATCTGGCGGAAGAAGAAGGTCAGGAGCAGTGTGCGGATGTGGGCGCCGTCGACGTCGGCGTCCGTCATGATGATGATCTTGTGATAGCGCAGCTTGTCGGGCTTGAACCCCTCACGGTCGGTCGAGCTGTGCCCGATCCCGGCGCCGAGCGCCGTGATCAGCGTGCCGATCTCCTGGCTGGTGAGCATCCTGTCGTAGCGGACCCGCTCGACGTTGAGGATCTTGCCGCGCAGCGGCAGCACGGCCTGGTACTCGCGGTTGCGGCCCTGCTTGGCCGAGCCGCCGGCCGAATCGCCCTCGACGAGAAAGAGCTCGGCCTTGGCCGGGTCGCGCTCCTGGCAGTCAGCGAGCTTGCCGGGCAGGTTGGCGACGTCGAGGACGCTCTTGCGGGTGAGCTCGCGCGCCTTGCGGGCGGCCTCGCGGGCGGCGGCCGCCTGGACGACCTTGCCGACGATGACCTTGCCTTCCTGCGGATGCTCCTCGAACCATTGCCCCAGCAGCTCGTTGGTGATGCCCTCGACGACGGGGCGGACCTCTGAGGAAACGAGCTTGTCCTTGGTCTGCGAGGAAAATTTCGGATCCGGCACCTTCACCGACAGCACACACGTGAGGCCCTCGCGGCAGTCGTCGCCGGTCAGATCGACTTTTTCGCGCTTGTTGAGCCCGCTTGCTTCGGCATAGCC
Organism: Methylobacteriaceae bacterium; assembly: GCA_019233695.1. Taxonomy (GTDB): domain Bacteria; phylum Pseudomonadota; class Alphaproteobacteria; order Rhizobiales; family Beijerinckiaceae; genus JAFAME01. The sequence continues at coordinate 8,057 of JAFAME010000419.1, read as the reverse complement.
TGTCACCTGGCGGGTGAGGGCGGCGCGGAAGCCCGCCAGATGCGTGCCGCCGTCGCGCTGCGGAATGTTGTTCGTAAAGACGAGCACGTTCTCGTGGTAGGAATTGTTCCACCAGAGCGCGATCTCCATGGTGATGCCGTCGCGCTCGCCGCGGATCAACATCGGGGCGGAAAGAAGCGGCGTCTTGGTACGGTCAAGATAGCGAACGAAGGCCTCGAGCCCGCCCTCGTAGTGCAGTTCTTCGCGCTTGACCTCGGCGTGGCGCGCATCGGTGAGGACTATACGCACGCCCGAGTTCAGGAAGGCGAGCTCACGCAACCGATGCTCGATCGTGGCGTAATCGAACTCGGTCATCGAGAAGGTCTTGGGCGACGGCAGGAAAGTGACCTCGGTGCCGCGCTTCGGGCGGCCGGCCAGGAGCGGCGCGGGGCCGGTTTCGACGAGCGGCGAAACCGCATCGCTGTTGGCGAAGTCGATGGCGTGCTCCTTGCCGTTACGCCAGATCCTGAGCCTCAGCCAACTCGACAGCGCATTGACGACCGAAACCCCCACCCCGTGCAGCCCGCCGGCGACTTTGTAGGAGTCCTGGCTGAATTTGGCGCCGGCGTGGAGCTGGGTCATGATGACCTCGGCCGCCGAGACCCCTTCCTCCGCATGGATGTCGGTGGGAATGCCTCGCCCATTGTCGGTGACGGTGCATGATCCGTCGGCGTTGAGCGTCACCGTGATCAGGGTGGCATGGCCGGCAAGCGTTTCGTCGATGGCGTTGTCGACGACCTCGTAGACCATGTGATGCAGGCCCGAGCCGTCATCGGTGTCGCCGATGTACATGCCCGGGCGCTTGCGCACCGCATCAAGGCCGCGCAGGACTTTGATGCTTTCGGCGCCGTAGGCGGCGGACGAAGAATCGACGCTGCTTACGGAATCGTCGGGCGGGGGAGTCGTTTCGGTCATGCTTGATTTCGGCTCTGCGCAAGGGCGCCCGGCGTGGGTGATTCTAGGCCGCCGAGTTTAGCCGGAATAGCGTGAAAAGTCAGAGAATTCGAACGCCACGCCATGGCTTTTGCGGCAAGCCGCGCCATTCGGCTGCATCGGCCCAAGGACGGGTGCCCTATATGGGGCCGAACGGCCTTCGGAACAAGGCGCTCCGCCCAAGTTCATGGTCTCCAAACACCCGGCTCCAGCCCATCGGGGAAGCCGCCTTACGGCAGGCGGAATCGGGCACGGGACCCCGGCCCTCTACCTCGCTCCAGGCGGGATGGCGCAAAACCGCTTGCAGGCCCGGAAGCGCGCAGCCAGTCAGTTGGCAGCCGTCTTCACGAGCGGGTTTGTGAGGGCGACGACCTTGATTCGGTCTGCATCGACGGTGCAGGCGATGGCAAGGGCGCGGCCGGCGCCTGCGGCGATCTCGGCGCGGTCTGCGGCCGGAATCGACAATTGCAGTCGCTGCGGTGCCGTCTTCAGCGCCTCGTCATCTGCCATCGCCACCATGACGGTCACCGAGCACGCCTCCTTGCCGGCCAGGAAGTACCCGACGAAGCGCTTGTCGCCGACGATATGATTGAAGCCCTGCATCGGCTGGTAGGTCGCAACCGAGGCGAAATAGACGTCGTGGCCGCCCCTGTCGCCTGCCGTTGCGGCACCGGCAACAAACAGGGCGCCGACGGAAACGGCGACGGCAAGGGACGGTCTCATGGGAGTCTCCGGGACGGTCGGGGTGAGATTCCGTTTCGAGAATGTCTCGATTTTTACGGAACCGCCTTGTGCCCCAGGCCCGGAGCAAGGGATGTGCCATTGCGCACATCCAGAAGGACAGGCGGGCGGCGCCCTACCTGCCGTATTTGCCGGTCAGGACCGCCTTGCCGGCGTTGTTGAAGTGGATCATGAAGCCGACCACCGCGGCAGACGTGTTGGCATCGACGTCGAGCTTGTCGGTCTTGATCGCATAGAGCGTGAAAATGTAGCGGTGCGGCTCGTCGCCCTTCGGCGGGCAGGGACCGCCGTAGCCGGGCGCGCCGAAATCGGTGCGGGTCTGGAGGGCCCCTTCCGGCAGCTTGCCGTCGGCCGAGCCGGCGCCCTCGGGAAGCTCGGTCGTCGTCGGCGGGATATTGACCACGACCCAATGCCAAAAGCCGCTGCCGGTCGGCGCGTCGGGGTCGTAGACCATCAGCGCCAGGCTTTTGGCGTCCTTCGGGACGCCCGACCACGAGAGCTGTGGGGAGATGTTGTCGCCCTCGCAGCCGAAGCCCTTGTAGACCTGGGCGTTCGTCAACATGGCCCCCGGCTTGAAGGTCGAGCTCGTCAGTTGAAACCCCGCAGCCTGGGCGGCGGTCGCAACGACAGCAAAAGCCAAAGCGGCAGCAATGCGGCGCATCTGTTTCCTCCGGGCGGCCTGCTCCGGCACTCCGCCGGTTGCATTGAGAGCCGCGCCCTGCGCAATGCTAGCGCAAGGGAGCCTCGAATGAAAATCGCCGCCCGCGCCAATTGCGCGGGCTAGGCGCGAGACCGCAAGTCGGCGGGAGCCAGCGTCCGGCTAGCCCGCCTGATCGTATTCGGCCGAGATGCTCCGCCCCGTGTGGTCGGGCATCATCGAGGCGGCGATCAGGGTCAGGATCGAGCAGACGAGGATATAGGCTGCGATGGCATAGCCCGATTTCGTCTGGCTGTAGAGCCATGCGGCAAGCAGCGGCGCCGGGCCGCCGGCAATCACCGAGGCCAGCTGATAGCCGAGCGAGGCGCCGCTGTAGCGCAACCGGCCGGTGAAGGATTCGGCGATGAGCGCGGCCTGCGGCCCGTACATCATGTCGTGCGGGATGAGCGAGACGAGGATGGCGAGGAAGATCAGCGGCAGCACGCCGGTGTCCAAAAGCCCGAAGTAGACGAAGCCATAGATGCCGATCGTGGCCGCCCCGATCATGTACATCTTCTTGCGGCCGATGCGATCTGAAAGATGCCCGAACAGTGGAATGGAGAAGAACGAGACGACCGAGGCGGCAAGCACCGCCACCAGCAGGAAGTCGCGCGTGACGCCGAGCGCGTTCGTCCCGTAGTTCAAGATATAGGCGGTAAAGATGTAGAAAGGGGTCTGCTCGGCGAGACGCGCCAGGGCGCTGAGGAGGATCTCCTTCGGTTGGCGCCTGAGCACTTCGAGGATCGGTGTCGGCTCGAGCTTCTTCTCCGCCGCGAGCCGGGCGAAGGTCGGCGTTTCGAGGATTTCGAGGCGGATATAGAGGCCGATGGCAACAAGCACGATGCTCAGTACGAAGGGCGCGCGCCAGCCCCAGGTGTTGAAATGCCGCCCCGACATCTGGCTGAAGGCGAGGATGGCGAGATTGGCAAGGAACAGGCCGCATGGCACGCCGAATTGCGGCCATGACGCGATGACGCCCCGCGAGCGATCAGAGCGCGCCCATTCCATCGACATCAGCACCGATCCGCCCCATTCGCCACCGACCCCGACACCCTGGATGAAGCGCAGCACGGTCAAGAGCACGGCGCCCCAGATGCCGATCTGCGAATATTGCGGGACGAAGGCGACGAGGAAGGTCGCAATCCCCATCAGGAGGAGCGTGACGATCAGCGTCGACTTGCGGCCGATCCGGTCGCCGTAGTGGCCGAAGATCGCCGCGCCGACCGGCCGGGCGGCAAAGCCGACTGCATAAATGGCGAAGGAATTGAGCGTGCCGCTCAACGGATCCGAATTGGGGAAGAACAGCTTCGGGAAGACCAGGGAGGCGACGATCCCATAGAGGAAGAAATCGTACCATTCGATCGAGGTGCCGATGGTGCTGGCGATCACCGCCCGGGTGAGTTGCGACCGGTGCTCGGCTTCCGACATCGGCAGGGCTGCCGAATCGATTGCGGTCATGCGTTCCTCCCGGTTCTTCAGGCGGGCTGCGAACCAGCTCTCTCCCGATTATGGGGTCGGCGGCTCAAAGCAATCAAGCAGAGGAAGTGGAGGTCAGTTTGTCCGGTGCTGCTGCGGGCATGACCGCACTCGCTCGCCGATTTGGCCAGCCATGCCGTCTCAGGACCATGTCGCCTCGCCCGAATCGGCGCTGTCCTTCGGGGGCTGCTCCCACCCGAAGACGCTCCGTCCTCCAAAGGAATGGGAACGCTCCCGCTCCTCTTCGATGAGCGCCTCGACCGACATGTCGAGGGCTTCGCTCTCGATGCGACGTGCCTGGTCGTCGAGCCGCCTCAAGGCTGCGAGCTCCTCCTCGCGTCCGAGCTTTGCCGCCTGAACCGCCGACTTCATCACCCGGATGGTCTGATCGTAGACCTTGAGCGGAACGGGAAACGGATGCCGGTCCTTGCCGCCGTGCGCGAACGAGAAGCGCGCCGGGTCCGAAAAGCGATACGGCGCCCCGTGCACGACCTCCGCCACCATCGACAGCGCCCGTACGGTTCGCGCGCCGACGCCTGGCACGAGCAGCAGATCGGCAAAATCGGACGGGCCCCGGTCGGCTGCCGCCGCAAGGCTGCCGCGAAGCCGGCGTGCGACGACGTCGCTTGCCCGCACCTCGTGATGCGCGGGCATGACCAGATGCGGCAGAAGCGGCTGCTCCTCGGCCGAGGCCAAGGATGCCGCCGGCCGGACCGCAAGGGCCGAGAGTTCGCACGCGATCCGGTCGGGGCCGAGCGATTGCAGGATGTCGAGCTGGGCGGCGCGGGACGCCTCTGCCCGGCGATCGGTCAGGTTGATGATCTCGCCCTGTGCGGTGCCCTCGATTGCCGCATGCGGCTCTTCGACGAAGCTCGACAGGCGCTCGGAGAGCCAATGATAGCGACGCGCCTGTCGGCGCTCGCCGTTCATCCCCTGCTGAATGACGACCCACCGGCCGTCATTGGCCACAATGAAGCCGTGCAGGTAGAGATCGAAGCCGTCCTGTACGGCGGCGCTGTCGACCTTGGCGACAAGCCGGCTTGCGGTCGCGAGGGCCGAGCCGTCAAATCCCACCCGATCTCCGATCGAGACAAGCTCGTGGGGAGTTTGCCGGGAATATCGGCCGCGGCCGCCGCAGACATGCAGGCCAAGCTCGCTCGAGAGCGGCGCAAGGCCGCGCTTCAACGCCCCGATCACGCTGGTGGTGATGCCGGAGGAGTGCCAGTCCATCCCCATGACTGCGCCCAGAGACTGGAACCAGAACGGATGCGCAAGGCGGCGCAGCAATTCGTCGCGCCCGTAGTGGTGGATGATGGCCTCGCACAACACCGCGCCAAGCCGGACCATCCGATCGGCAAGCCACTTCGGCACCTGTCCACGATGCAAGGGAAGATCGGCGCTTCCGGCCCTTCGTGCCATCGTTTCCTTCCGGGTCGCTGCGCAGCAGAATCGCCGAGACCATTGGAAATCCCAGGGCCGCAGCCCGCTGGGATTTGGTCAGTACTGCAGACGCAAGTTTAATCCGGCACGGTCGCGAAAACGCAAGCAGGTGCCTTGCTTTATGCCGCAAATCACGCTTAGAGAGAAAGTGCTAAAAAAGGACCGCCCGAAGGCGGCCCAAGTCTAGGGAGGAAACGCCCAAGGAGGGCATACGGCGCAAGCGCCGCATGCCCAACTTATGGTGCGGTTGGCTGATTGCAAGCACAAAGCATCAGCGGGGTGCAGAAACCCCATCATTGTGCCTTTTACGCATCTCTCCAAGAAGCCGAAGCCGAGTTCGCTGGGGACGCGCCGTCATGGGCCGGAAGCCCGCCAACCAGGGCGCTGCCCAAGGCTCCAGGCCGCTCGGTTTGGCATGCGCGCAAATCGTTCCCGACAAATGCTCTCTTTTGAAGGGACATCGTTAATGCTCGGGAAGGCGTTTGAGGTCTATTGTCGGGCGATCTGGTTCGGGAGAGGTTCGGAACGCCCGCTGGTCTGCAGGGCATCGCGTGGGGCCGCCGGATGGGCGACAAAATGCACCGATCGGTCGCAGACCGCGATTTACCGTCGCTGGCGCGCAGGGTACGCGAGCTGATGGCCGCCAACGAGCGCCTGCAGGGCGAACTTGCGCAGCTCGGCACGTCGAAGCAGGCCTGGGAGTGCGAGCGCGCCCTGCTCATGGCGCTGATCAACCAGGTGCCCGACTACCTCTTCGTCAAGGACCGGGACGGTCGCTATCTGATCGCCAATACGGCCGTCTCCGTCGACCTCGGCCATTCCGATCCCGACGATCTGATCGGCAAATCGGATTTCGACCTGCATTCCTTCGACGTGGCAAATCACTTCTGGACGGACGACAAGCAGGTCATGTCGAGCGGGCAACCCAAGCTCGACATCGAGGAATTCATGGTCGAGCCTTCAGGCGTCAAGAAATTCCTGTCCACGTCGAAAGTGCCGCTACGCACAGCCAGTAACGAAATCACCGGCGTCATCGGGGTGGCGCGAGACGTGACTCAGCGGCGACTGGCGGAGGAGAAGGTCCGCTTCCTGGCCTTTCACGACATGTTGACCGGTCTGCCCAATCGCGCGCTGTTCGAGGACCGGCTCGACCATGCCTTGGCGGGCGTGCGCCGGGGAAACAGCCGGGTGGCCCTACTTTACCTTGACCTTGACCGGTTCAAGCACGTCAACGACACGCTTGGACATCCTGCCGGAGACGAGCTCATCCGCCAGGTCGCCGGCCGGCTCGCCGCCCTGACACGCGAAACCGACACGGTCGCTCGGCTGGGCGGCGACGAGTTCGGTGTGATTCAGGACGGCGTTTCGACCGGGCGGGATACGGAGCGGCTCGGCGAACGCATCCTCGAGGAGATCAGCCGGCCCTTCGATTTGTTCGGCGATCCGGCCTGCGTCGGCGCGAGCATCGGCATCGCGATCGCATGGGGCAAGGCTGCAGCCAACAGCGAGATTGTCCGGAAGGCGGATATCGCGCTCTACCAGGCCAAATCGCGCGGCCGCGGCCGCTACCACGTGTTCACGGACGACGTAACCGAGGCGCTCTTGAACGGCCGGTCCGATCTGGCGAGCTCCATCCGCGTGCTGAACAGCTGATTGAGCACCGGAACCTGGGCGGTTCCCCAGGACACAACGCCACGACGCGGGAGGTGACCCCACAACGGCTCAACTCAAGCGCAAATCCGCTCTCGCCGGGGTAGGGCGATCCGCCGCCAGATCCCGGCTCTCCGCTTTGCTCCGGCCGGGATGACACCGAATGATTCGAACCACGAAAACGCTCAATTAGTGGCGCACCTCGGCGAGAACCGGATGCCGGTTCGTCAGGGCGCGGCGCAGCTTCTCGAGCGCGCGATTTTCGATCTGGCGGACCCGCTCTTTGGAAATCCCGAGCTGCTCACCCAGATCTTCGAGCGTCACGGTCTCGTCCGACAACCGCCGGTCCCGGACGATGCGCAGCTCGCGGTCGGACAGGACCGTCAGCGCCTCGTTGAGCCAGGTCAGGCGGCGGCCGCCGTCGATCGATTCGCCGACCGTCTGCTCGGGCAGCGGCTTGTCGTCGACAAGAAACTCCACCCGTTCGGCCGAGCCATTGGCATCGCCGTCGACGAGCGGGGCGTTCAGCGATATGTCGGGGCCGGACAGTCGCGCGTCCATCATTTCGACATCGGCACGGGGAACGCCGATCGCCTTGGCGATGGTCGTCAGCATCGTCACGTTGGATTGCGTCTCGGGATGCTGTGACAGGCGCGCGCGCAGCCGGCGCAAGTTGAAGAAAAGCGCCTTTTGCGCGGAACTCGTGCCGCCGCGCACGATCGACCAGTTGCGCAGGATATAGTCCTGGATGGACGCTCGCACCCACCAGGTCGCATAAGTGGAGAAGCGGACGTCTCGTTCGGGCTCGAACCGCGCCGCAGCCTCCAGGAGGCCGACGTGCCCTTCCTGGATCAGGTCCGAGACCGGCAGTCCGTAGTGACGGAACCGGGCGGCAAGCGCAATGACAAGACGCATGTGGGCCGCAGCAAGCCGATGCAGTGCGGCCTGATCACCCTCCGAGCGCCAGCGCACTGCCAGCGCCCTTTCCTCCTCGCGATCAAGGAACGGCGCCGCCATCGCCGCCTTGACGAATTGCCGACGGACCCCAGCCAATTGCACCATTGCCGCCTCCCGTCACATC
>JAFAME010000317.1 GCA_019233695.1 Methylobacteriaceae bacterium | reverse complement strand
ACCATCATGAACTGCGCCAAGGCCTGTCCGAAGAACCTCAATCCCGCCAAGGCCATCGCCGAAGTCAAAAAGCTGATGGTGATGCGTCAGATGTAGGGCAGGGCCCCGCATCCGGCCCCATGTGGCTCCGATTGCCGCTTAGACGCCTTCGACCGACTGCATGGTTCATCGCCACAGGGGCAGAATGAAAATGCCGATGGTCAGGAGAAAGCCGACCGTCCAGATCGCCGAGCGCAAGGGCGCCTGATCGCCGAGATAGGCGCCGGCGTGCACGATCCGAACGATGATGAAGGCGACGGCAAGACCATCGAGCGCCCCGCGCGGCGCGCCCTTCATTTCCGCCACGATCACGGCGGCGGCGAAGAACGGAAACGCCTCGAAGGCATTGAGATGCGCGGAATGGGCGCGCTTGCGAGACCCTTCCAGCGCCTGAGATGCGCCGCGGGGATCGCGATTGTCATAGCGCTGCCCGGCTCGCGAGATGCCCGCCAGGATCAACGGCAGGATGGCGGCAATCAGAACGCACCAGAGCGCAATCGTCATAGACATCCTCCATAGCTGGGGCAAGGCTTCGTCGCGCCATACCATGCGGGTTCCGTCGGCGCAGTTGCGATTGCAAGCTTCCTGTGGAAGCCTTCGGCGCGCCGCTACCAAAGGCTCTGAACCTGACATGCCGATCGCCTCTATCACGCTTGACTCCGGCACGACGCTCCCGCAGGACGGGTTTTCCGGCGCCCTTGCAGGGCGCGTCTGGCGCCCGGACCTCGAAGGGCCGGCGGTCGTGGTGATACGGGCCGACGGCGTCGACGACGTGACGCGCTCGTTTCCGACCATTCGCGATCTCTGCGAGGCGGATGATCCGGCAGGCGCGCTGCGGGCGGCGCAGGGGGACCATCTTGGGGCCATCGAAGCACTTCTCCGCAACACTCCGCCTGATGGTCGCGATGCGCGCCGGCCCTGGTTTCTTGCGCCCATCGATCTGCAGGCCATCAAAGCCGCGGGCGTCACCTTCGCGGTTTCGATGCTCGAACGCGTCATCGAAGAACGGGCGAGGGGCGATGCCGCCGCCGCTGCAGCGATCCGCGCTGAGATCGTCGGGCTGGTCGGCCAAGATCTTTCCAAGTTGAAGCCGGGTTCGCCGCAGGCCCTTCGCCTGAAGGAGGTCTTGATTGGCCAGAACGCCTGGTCGCAATATCTCGAAGTCGGAATTGGCCCGGACGCGGAGATATTCACCAAGGCGCCGCCCATGGCGGCCGTCGGCACAGGGGCTGACGCCGGCCTGCATCCGAGTTCGTCCTGGAACAATCCCGAGCCGGAAATCGTGCTCGCCGTCGCCTCGACGGGCAGGATCGTCGGCGCGAGCCTCGGCAACGATGTCAATCTGCGCGACATCGAGGGCCGCTCCGCCTTGCTCCTCGGCAAGGCCAAGGACAACAACGCGAGCTGTGCCATCGGGCCATTCCTGCGCCTCTTCGACCAGACGTTCTCGCTCGATGACGTGCGCCAGGCCGAGGTCCGGCTGACGGTCGAGGGCGAGGACGGCTTTCGGCTGGAGGGCTCGAGTTCGATTGCCAGGATCAGCCGCGACCCTGCCGAGCTCGTCGCTCAGATGATCGGGCCGAACCATCAATATCCCGATGGGGCGGTCTTGTTTCTCGGCACCATGTTCGCGCCGGTCGAGGATCGCGACGCCCCCGGCAAAGGCTTCACCCACAAGGTGGGCGACATCGTCACGATCTCATCGAAGCCCCTTGGCGCTCTGACGAACCGCATGCGCCGGTGCGCCGAATGTGCTCCCTGGAGCTATGGGGTGAGCCACCTCATGCGCCATCTCGCTAGGCGTGGGGTCCTCTGAGCGATGCCGCGCAGCCAGGAATTCACCGTAAGGGAAACATTGACAGCCAGGAGGTGAGCCGCAATGTCAGATGTTTGGCGATCCTCGGACCTTGATCTCGTCAACCCCCGGGTCGAATTACGCTCCATGCCATCGAGAGAGTAGTCGGAGAGCGACAGATGACCACCGCCGCCAAGAACTACATCGCCGGCGAATGGGTCGACGGCGAAGGCATAAGCCGCGACGTCAACCCGTCGAATACCGACGACATTGTCGGCGAATATGCCCGCGCGAGCGCGGCACAGACGCAGGCCGCCGTCGCTGCAGCAAAGGCCGCCTTTCCCGCCTGGTCGCGGTCCTCCCTTCAGGAACGCTCCGACGTTCTGGGCAAGATCTCGGCCGAGATCCTGGCGCGCAAGGAGGAGCTGGGCCGGCTCCTCTCCCGCGAAGAGGGCAAGACCTTGCCCGAGGGCATCGGGGAGGTGACCCGGGCCGGCCAGATCTTCGGCTTCTTTGCCGGCGAGGCGTTGCGCATCGCCGGCGAGAAGGTTGCCAGCGTGCGGCCGGGCGTCGATGTCGAGATGACGCGCGAGCCGCTCGGTGTCATCGGCATCATCACGCCGTGGAATTTTCCAATCGCCATTCCTTCGTGGAAGATTGCGCCCGCGCTCTGCTACGGCAATTGCGTGGTCTTCAAGCCGGCCGACCTCGTGCCGGGCACCGCCCATGCGTTGGCTGAGATCATCGTGCGAGCCGGCCTGCCGAAAGGCGTTTTCAACCTCGTCATGGGGCGAGGGTCAGTGGTCGGCGAGACGCTTCTCAACCACAAGGACGTCACGGCGATTACGTTCACCGGATCGGTGGCGACAGGACGCAAGGTCGCCGGCGCGGTCACGGCGCGCATGGGGAAGTTCCAGCTCGAAATGGGCGGCAAGAACCCGTTGGTCGTCCTCGACGATGCCGATCTGAAGATCGCGGTCGAGTGCGCCACCAATGGCGCGTTCTTCTCGACCGGGCAGCGCTGCACCGCCTCCTCTCGGCTGATCGTGACCGAGGGCATCCACGACCGGTTCGTGGGAGCACTGACGGAACGCATGAAGGGCCTTGTCGTCGATGATGCGCTGAAGCCCGGCACGCACCTCGGGCCGGTCGTCGACCAGGCTCAGCTCGACCAGGACCTGTCGTATCTGAAGATCGGGCGCGACGAAGGGGCGACGCTCGTCGCCGGCGGCGAACTCTTGAACCGGGCGACGCCGGGCTTCTATCTGTCGCCGGCGCTCTTCACCGATGTCGACAGCAAGATGCGCGTTTCTCGGGAGGAGATCTTCGGACCTGTCGCGACCGTCAGCCGCGCCAAGTCCTACGACGAGGCGCTGGCGCTGGCCAACGACACCGAGTTCGGACTTTCAGCCGGCATCTGCACCACGAGCCTGAAGTACGCCTCGCATTTCAAGCGCAATTCGGAAGCCGGCATGGTCATGGTCAACCTGCCGACCGCCGGCGTTGACTACCATGTGCCCTTCGGCGGCCGCAAAGCATCGAGCTATGGACCGCGCGAGCAGGGGCGCTATGCAGCGGAGTTTTATACGGTTGTAAAAACCGCCTATACATTCGCATGAGGCGTCGGCGAGGGGGGCGACATGATCGTTGTTTCGGGCGAGGCCTTGGTCGATCTCGTTCCGAGGCCGCAGAGTGATAACCTTTATGAGGCCATTCTGGGCGGCTCGCCCTACAACGTCGCAATCGGTCTTGGCCGGCTCGGCGCACCCGTCGCGTTCGCCGGGCGCCTGTCGAGGGATGCCAACGGCGACCGTTTCGCGGCGGCGCTGACCCGCGATGGCGTCGGCCTGCAATTCGTCGAGCGCACGCGCGAGCCGACGCCGCTCGCGCTCGTGGCGCCCGGCACGGCGGCCTCCGGGCCGCGCTATGCCTTCTATCTGCGTGGTACGGCGTACGACGGTCATCCGCCGCTGCCGTCGCATTGGCCTACCTCGATCGTTCACCTGCACACCGGGTCGATTGCCGCGCTCGACGGCGCGTCAGGCATCGCCACCCTGCTTGCGCTGCGGGCCGCACGGGGCCACTCGTCGACGAGTTTCGATCCCAACATTCGGCCAGTGATTTTGCCGGAGCGGGACTCGGTGCTGCCCCTGGTGGAGGAGCGCGTCGGTCTTTCGACATTCGTCAGGGCGAGCGAAGAGGACCTTCAGTGGCTCTATCCCGATCGAGCTCCGGAAACTTCGGCGGCGGAATGGGCAACGCTCGGGCCCCAATTCGTCGTCCTCACCCGCGGCGCCGCCGGAGCCCAAGCCTTCATCGGCGCCGACCAGATCTCGGTTGCGGCGCCGCGGGTCGAGGTGGTCGACACGATCGGCGCCGGCGACAGCTTTACGGCGGCCCTCATCGCGGCGATGCTCGATGATGCTGCGCTCGGGCCCGACGCCGCGGCGCCGACCCTTGACGGCGTACGTCGATGGCTTGAATTCGCGTGCAGGGTCGCCGCCATCACCAGCTCGCGAAAGGGGGCTGATCCGCCGCGGCGAAGCGAGCTTGCGGCCGTCAAATGATGTTCTTTTCGAGGAGCGGCCGGTTCGCCGCGATCCGGTCGCAGGCGAAGTCGGCAAGGTCGAGCGTCACGTAACGACCATGGATGATCAGCTCGGCGAGGCCGCGGCCGATCGCCGGCGCCTGCTGCAGGCCGTGGCCCGAAAAGCCCGCCGCCATGAACATGTTGTCGAGGCCCTGAACCTTGCCGGCAAGGGCATTGTGGTCGAAGAGGTTCGTATCGTAGTGGCAGGCCCAGGCCCGCCCTGGGCGAATCGTTTCGAAGGCTGGCACGCGGTGGGCGAGCGCCGGCCACATGACCTCTTCGAAGAGCGGCCAGTCGACCTCGAAATCCTCCCTGGCATCACTCTCGTCGAGATCGTCGGGCGAGACGCCGCAAATGAAGCCCTTGCCTTCGGGCCGGCACCAGACGCCCGTGGTATCGATCAGCAGCGGGAACGGAGAGGGTGGGCTCGCCGCCGTGAAGGCGAAGACGCACCGCTTCTTGGCAAAAACCGGGATGGTCGCTCCGGCCAGTGCTGCAAGCTGACGGGCACCTGAAGCGCCGGCTGTGTTGACAAGACTTCCGCAGGCGATGCGGCTGCCGCCGGCGAGTTCAACCTGTATGACCTGCCGGCCTTCGCGTGACACTCCGACCACTTCGTCCTGACGGTATACGGCGCCGAGACTTCGCGCCTTGCGGCGGAACGCCTGCATCAGCCCATAGCCGTCGAACCATCCCTCGCAGCTCCGTCCGAAGCTTCCAAGCACCAGGCCATCGAGGTTGAGGCAGGGAAAGCGATGGCTGAGTTCAGCCGGTTCAAGCAGCAGCGTGTCGGCGCCCTCCCGCATCTGAAGGGCATGGTTCTCCAACAAGGTTTGCGCCCCGGTCGTGCCGGCGAGATAGAGATAGCCGCCTTCACTCAGCCCGACGTCGGGCCGCTCGCCGTCGACCGCAAGAAGTGTTGAGATGGACCGCAGGAACGCGATACCGAACTGCGAGACACGGATGTTGATGGCGGTCGAGTACTGCTGGCGAATGGAGCTTGCCGACAGGGCGCTCGCCGATTTCTGAAAGGTCAGATCCTTGTCGATGACAAGGATCTCGCCCCGAAATTGCGGATTGGAGAGGAGATGATAGGCGGTGGAGCTTCCCATCACCGCTCCGCCGGCGATCACGACGTCGAATTTTTCTTGCATTTTCCTAAATTTTTCCCGCCCCTATGAGTGCCCATGTTAGCGGAGGGGCGGCGTCCCGTCGTCCCTAGGGAGCGCGGGACGCGCACCCTCCGCTTCGAGCCGCACCATGCCATGCACACTCGGCCGATTGGGGGAGCCGGAGGAGGTTGCCTCAGTTGCTTCCTTCCACATATCCGAGGTGCCCCCTATATCACCAGCCAGACGAGCGCTGAACTACGTGGTGCCGGTTGCGGAGCAACCCGGAAGCGAGCATGTTTCGGCTACGTGAGGTGAGGTGAATGCGTCCGTCGAAACGCGCTGCGGATGAATTGCGGCCGGTATCGCTGGAGCGGGGCGTGGCGCGCTACGCCGAGGGCTCATGCCTGGTCAAGTTCGGCGACACCCACGTGCTGTGCACGGCTTCGCTCGAAGACAAACCGCCGATGTGGCTGCGCGGCCAAGGGCGCGGCTGGATCACGGCCGAATATGCCATGCTGCCGCGCGCCACGGCGACCCGCACCAAGCGCGAGGTCACCTCCGGCAAGCCGTCCGGCCGTACCCAGGAGATTCAGCGCCTCATCGGCCGCAGCCTGCGCGCCGTCGTCGATCTTGCCGGTCTCGGCGAGCGCCAGATCACGGTCGATTGCGACGTTCTTCAGGCCGACGGCGGCACCCGGACGGCGGCGGTGACGGGCGCCTGGGTCGCGCTTCACGACTGTCTGCGCTGGATGTGCGGGCGCAGCATCCTGAAGACGAGCCCGATTCGCGACCAGGTTGCTGCGGTCTCCTGCGGCATCACCAAGGGCCTCGCCGTCCTTGACCTCGACTATGCCGAGGACTCCACGGCCGAAACCGACGCAAACTTCGTCATCACCGGCCGTGGCGGCCTTGTCGAGGTGCAGGGCACCGCTGAAGGCGCACCGTTCACCGAGGCGCAGCTGACGGAGCTGCTCGTGCTCGCGCGCTCGGGTGTTGCCCGGCTGATCGAATTGCAGAAACGCGCCGTCGCCTGAGCCAGCCTGTGCATCGTCAGCTCGCCGGCAGCACGCTTGTCATTGCCACCCACAACATCGGCAAGGTGCGCGAAATGCGCGAGCTTCTCGCGCCCTTTGGCCTCGAGGCGATATCGGCTGCCGAACTATTCCTGCCTGAACCGAACGAGCCAGGCACGATGTATGCCGAGAATGCCGGGGCGAAGGCGCAGGCGGCGGCAAGGGCGAGCGGCATTCCAGCGCTTGCCGATGATTCCGGTCTTGCGGTCGATGCACTCGACGGAGCGCCGGGAATCTTTTCCGCGCGCTGGGCAGGCCCGGATCGGGATTTTTCCGCAGCGATGGCGCGGGTCAACGCCGAGCTTCTCCGGCGCGGCGCCGCGTCGAGCGCCCTGCGCAAGGCCCATTTCGTCTCCGCACTCTGCCTTGCGTGGCCGGACGGCCACGAGGAGGCGTTCGAGGGGCGCGTCTTCGGTACGCTGGTGTGGCCGCCGCGCGGGGACTGCGGCTTTGGCTATGACCCGATGTTCCGCCCGAAGGGATTTCGGCGCACGTTCGGGGAGATCTCGGCCGAGGAGAAGCATGGGATCAGAGATTGGAAGGGCGAGCCGAAGGCTCTCTCTCACCGGGCCCGAGCCTTCGTCGCGCTCGCGCAGGCATGTCTGGGGCGAGTGTGACGGCGCAGGTAGCTCAGCGGGGTGTTCCTCACCCGCGCAGCGGGGGAGGGGGACCGCCGCAGGCGGTGGAGGGGGCGCGGCGCAGCGGCCGGTTCCGCGCCTTGGCATGGAGACGGGTCCTTGCCCCCTCAGTCGGCTTCGCCGACAGCTCCCCCGCAGGCGTGGGAGCATCCGGGCTGCCGGTGCCCGCGCCAACAAGCATCGCCGAATATGTAGACGCCTAGGGTTTCCGCCGAGAGAGCCCGCGGTCCCCTTCTTCTTCCCCACCTCGCCGCCGGCGTGACCCGCATCCACCTGCGTGCCATAAGGAGACATGGGAAGCACCGCGCACCGTGATTCGGGCTTCGGCGTCTACGTGCATTGGCCGTTCTGCACGTCGAAATGTCCCTACTGCGACTTCAACAGCCACGTCCGCCAGAAGGTTGACGAGGGTCGCTTCGTCGCGGCCTATCGCGCCGAGATCGCCCACCGGGCACGCTTGGCGCCGGGCCGCAGGGTGACGTCGATCTTTTTCGGCGGCGGCACGCCCTCGCTGATGCAGCCGCAGACGGTCGCAGCGATCCTCGACGAAATCGCCGCCAACTGGTCCCTGGCCAAAGGCGCGGAAATCACGCTCGAAGCAAACCCGACAAGCGTCGAGGCGGAGCGGTTCCGCGGCTACAAGGCAGCCGGCGTCAACCGCATCTCGCTCGGCGTGCAGGCCTTGAACGATGCCGACCTGAAGGCGCTCGGGCGCCTGCACTCGGTCGAAGAAGCGATGGCGGCGGTCGCGACGGCCGCTTCGATCTTCGAGCGCGTCTCCTTCGACCTGATCTATGCTCGGCCGGGGCAGGCGCCATGGGCGTGGCGGGCCGAGCTCGAAGCCGCGCTCGCCCGCGCCACCGAACATCTGTCGCTCTATCAGCTCACCATCGAGCCCGACACCCTGTTCGAGCGTCTCCACAAGGCCGGCAAGCTGAAGGTGCCCAGTCAGGAGGCGGCGCGGGCGCTCTGGGACATCACGCAGGAAATCACGACCAAGCATGGCTTCCCGGCCTATGAGATTTCAAACCATGCGCGGCCCGGCGCGGAGAGCCGGCATAATCTCGTCTATTGGCGCTACGGCGAATATGCCGGGGTCGGGCCTGGTGCCCATGGTCGCATGGTCATGGCCAAGGGTCGCCGCGCCCAGGCAACGGAGCGCCACCCGGAAATGTGGCTGACGACGGTCGAAGGTGAGGGCCACGGGCTCATCGAGGATGAGCTCCTGTCCGAAGAAGAGCAGGGCGACGAGTTCCTGCTCATGGGCCTTAGACTGACCGAGGGCATCGACCCGGATCGCTTCCGCGCCCTTGCCGGGCGCGCGCTCGACCCGGCGCGCGTTCAGTCGCTGATCTCGGACGGAATGGTCGAGCGGGTCCGCGGCCGCCTGCGCGTCACCGCCGCCGGGTTTCCCGTGCTCGATTCGGTGGTAGCCGATCTCGCGGCGTAGTTCGAGCTGCTGCGTCGTCCGCCTTATCGCGCCGCCGCGATCACATGCCGGGAGAAGGCCTTGTCGATGCGGCCCCAGACGCGCCGGATCAGCTCGACAATGGCGAGGTAGATCACCGCAGCATAGAGGTAGACCGAAAAATCAAAGGTGCGCGCGAAGATGAAGCGGGTCTGCCCCATGAGGTCGAGGAGCGTCACGATGGCCGCCAGCGCGCTCGCCTTGATCATGCTGATGAGCTCGTTGCCGAGCGGACGCAGGGCGATAAGAAAGGCCTGCGGCCATACGATGTGACGCGCGATGCGGTAGGTCGACAGGCCGAGCGAGGCGCCGGCCTCGATCTGCCCCTTTGGCACCGACGACAGCGCGCCGCGCAGGATCTCCGATTGATAGGCTGCGGTGTTCAGGGAAAAGGTGAATATGCAGCAATAATAGGCATCGCGGAAAAACCACCAGAGTCCGACATCGGTAAGAAACGGCCGGATTTCCCCGGCCCCGTAGTAGACGAGGTAGAGCTGGCATAAGAGCGGCGTGCCGCGAAAGAAGGTGGAATAGGCAACCGCCGCTCCCGACAGGATGACATTGCGCGACATGCGGGCGCTGCAGACGAAATAGCTCAGCACGAAGCCGATGAGCACGGAAATCGTCACCACTTCGAAGGTGATCTTCAACCCCGCGACGAGGCGCCAGCCATATTCCTGCAGGAGATCGAAGTTGAAGATGAAGGACAGGAAGTCCTGGGCGGTTTGCAGCATCACGCAAACCCCCGGTTGGCGCGTTTTTCGAGGCGCGTCTGCACCAGTCCCGAGACGATGCTGAAGATCAGATAGATGGCGGCGGCGGCACTATAGAACAGAATCGGCCGCGTCGTGTTCTTGCTGGCTTCCGATGCGGCCCGCAAAAGGTCGACGAGCGCCAGTGTCGAAACGAGCGAGGTGTCCTTCAGCAGCACCATCCAGATGTTGCCGAGCCCCGGCAGGGCGACGCGGATGAGCTGCGGCCAAGTCACGAGAGCGAAGGTCTTCCAGCGGTCGAGGCCGAGGGCCTGCCCTGCCTCCTGCTGCCCCCTGGGCACGCTCTTGAGCGCCGCAACCCACACTTCGCTCGAATAGGCGGCCACCACCACGCTCAGCGCGATGACGCCCGCCACGAAAGGGCCGAGTTCGATATGGGTCGTAAGCTGCAGGGCCGAGGAAAGGCGGTCTATCAGGGCCTGCAGGCCGAAGTAGACGATGAAGAGAGAAAGAAGGTCCGGAATGCCGCGAAAGAAAGTCGTGTAGCCTTCGCAGAGCCCGCGCACGATGCCGCTCTTCGACAGTTTCAAGACCGCGAGCGCGAGGCCGAAGCCGAACCCGAAGGGGATCGTCGTCAACGCCAGGAGGATCGTGACGATGGCCCCGTTGAGGAGCAGGCCGCCCCAGCCGTCCGGTCCGAAGATGAGGCCGAGCCAATCCATGTCGTCGGCTTCAGTTGATCAGGTCGGCCCCCGCGACCGGGGGCGCCGACCGAAGTCTATTTGCCGCGGATCGATTTCTTGAAATATTTGCCTTGGATCTTGTCGTAGGTTCCGTTGGCGTCGGTCTCGGCGATGGCCTTGTTGAACATGTCACGAAGATCGGTGTCGTCGGGCCGGAACGCCGCGCCCACCCCGGGTCCGTGGATTTCGGGGTCACGCTTGATCTCGCCGACGATGCGGCAGCAGCCGTTGCCCTTGTTGTTGATGAAGTCCTCCTCGACCAGAAGATCACCGAGCACGTAGTCGAGCCGTCCGCTGGCGAGGTCCAGGTTCGGCTCGTCCTGCGTCGGGTAGAGCTTTACATCGGAGTTCTTGTAGTATTTCTCCAGATAGTTCGCGTGGATGGTCGAGGATTGCGTGCCGATCGATTTGCCCTTCAGCGCCTCAGGCGAAAAGTCGTTGCTCTTGTTGCTCGCCTGGGCGGCAAAGCCGATGGGAGTGGCATAGTACATGTCGGAGAAGATGACCTTCTTCTTGCGCTCCGCCGTGATGTTCATGCTCGAAAAGATCACGTCGAACTTGCCTGCCAGAAGCGACGGGATGATGCCGTCCCAGTCCTGGTTCTGGAAGGTACAGGTCACTTTCATTTTCTCGCAGAGAGCCTTGCCGTAGTCGACTTCGAAGCCGATGATGTCGCCCTTGGTATCGACGCTTTCGAAGGGCGCATAGCTTGCGTCCATGCCGAAGCGCACCGTCTTCCACTCCTTTGCGCTCGCCGGACTGATCCCCGCGGCCAGTGCGAGGGCGACGACCGTCAGTAGCATTTTCTCCCGCATGGCTTACCCCTCTGGTATGGCGGACGGGCGCTCTGCCCGTCACCCGTACGTTGCTTCAGTTTCGATCGGCCGGCAAGGCTGACAGGGTTGGCGACCGATTGTCCATCCCGTGGTGCAAGTGTCGCGCCATTTGTGTTCCTCCCCCGCATAGCGGGGGAGGGGGACCGCCGCAGGCGGTGGAGGGGGCGCCGCGCAGCGACCGGTTCCGCGGTTGGGATCGGCACGGGTCACTGTGCCCCCTCAGTCGGCTTCGCCGACGGCTCCCCCGCACGCGGGGGAGCATCCGTGCCGCCGGTTCCTCACCCGCATAGCGGGGGAGGGGGACCGCCGCAGGCGGTGGAGTTGGCGCCGCACAGCGACCGGTTCCGCGGTTGGGGTCGGCACGGGTCACTGTGCCCCCTCAGTCGGCTTCGCCGACAGCTCCCCCGCAGGCGGGGGAGCATCCGTGCCGCCGGTTCCTCACCCGCGCAGCGGGGGAGGGGGACCGCCGCAGGCGGTGGAGGGGGCGCCCGCACAGCGGCCGGTTGCGCGATTTGGCATGGAGGCGGGTCCCTGGCCCCCTCAGTCGGCTTCGCCGCAGGCGGGGGAGCATCCGTGGCCGGGTGCTGCCCCGCACACGCGGCGCCGGCGGGGCGTGATAGATCCTGTCGCCCCGGTCGGGATCGCGTGGTTAACTGCCCGTTTACCATTGATGGCCCGATCCTGATCTCTTCACCGGGTGACCGCACCGTCGAGGCGCGACCGACATGTGCCGCTGGGTTGCCTATAAGGGCGAGCCGATCTTTCTCGACGCGATGGTCTCGGCGCCGTGCCGGTCGCTAATCGCGCAGTCCTTGCGAGCCGAGGAGGCCAAGGCGCCGACGAATGGCGACGGGTTCGGCGTCGGCTGGTACGGCGAGCGCGACACGCCCGGCCTCTATCGCGAGATCCGGCCTGCCTGGTCGGACGAGAATCTGAGGAGCTTGTGCGCGCAAGTCCGCTCGCACCTTTTCATGGCCCACGTACGGGCCTCGACTGGCAGCGCCATCGCGCGCGCCAATTGCCACCCCTTCGTCCACGGCCGCTTCATGTTCGTGCACAACGGCCAGGTCGGCAGCTTCGCCGCGATCCGCCGTCCTGTCGAAGCCTTGATTCCCGACGACCTCTACATGGCCCGTCAGGGGACCACGGATTCGGAAGCTCTCTTTCTCGCCGCGCTCGCCAAGGCGCGCGACGGCGATCCGGTGGCAGCGATGGCGCAGACACTCGACATCGTCCGCAACCTGATGCTTGCGGCCGGCATCAGCGAGGCGTTGCGCTTCACCGCGGCCCTCACCGACGGTCGCGATCTCTATGCCTTCCGCTGGGCATCGGACGGGCGGGCCCCCACCTTGTACTATCGGGAATCGGCGCAGGCGTTGGTTATCGTCTCAGAGCCCCTTGACGATGCGCACGACTGCTGGCGCGAAGTACCGAAGGGATGCGCGCTCGTGGCTCGGTCCGGCAGCAGCTGTGTCATTCGCCGCATGAACGAGGCGATGTCGGCCGCCGCGTGACCGGGCGGCTTCTCGCCGGCGGCGATCTCTTCTATCCGACCCCCTGGGCGAGCCTCGACACCACCTTGGCCGTATAGTCGACCATCGGCACGATGCGTGCATAGTTGAGGCGCGTCGGGCCGATCACGCCGATAGCGCCGATGATGTGCTGCTGTCCGTCGCGGAAGGGCGCGGCGATCATCGATGAGCCTGACAGCGAAAAGAGCTTGTTCTCCGCCCCAATGAAAATCCTCACCCCCTCACCGGTTTCGGCGCGCGACAACAGCTCGATGACCTCCTTTTTGGTTTCGAGGTCGGCAAACAGCATTCGGATGCGCTCGAGGTCCTCGATTGCAGTGAGATCTTCGAGGAGATTGGCCTGGCCGCGCACGATCAGCTGCTGGCTGTCGCCATGCAGCCCCGCCCAACTCGCAAGGCCGGAGTCGACCAGGCGGGCCGTGAGCTCGTCGAGCTCAGCCTGGGCAGCCTTCCGCGCCGCCTCGATCTCGGATCTGACCTCGGCAAGCGTGCGTCCGCGAATACGTGCGTTGAGATAGTTGGTTGCCTCCATGAGCGAGGAGGCGGGCAGCCCGGCCGGCGTCCCGACAATGCGGTTTTCGATGGAGCCATCCTCGGAGACCAGAATCGCGAGCGCCCGCTCCGGGTCGAGGCGCACAAACTCGATGTGCTTGAGGCGGATGTTTTCCTTGGACGTCACGACGACTCCGGCGCCACGGCTCAAACCGGAGAGCAGGCTCGATGCTTCGGCGAGCACGCCGTCGAGGGTCTTGCCATGCGAAGCCGCCTTGACCTGCGTCTCGATCTGGGTCCGCTCCTCTCCCGTCAGGTCGCCGATTTC
This sequence comes from Methylobacteriaceae bacterium, assembly GCA_019233695.1. Classification (GTDB taxonomy): domain Bacteria; phylum Pseudomonadota; class Alphaproteobacteria; order Rhizobiales; family Beijerinckiaceae; genus JAFAME01. Next base: position 4,027 of record JAFAME010000317.1, on the reverse strand, counting down.
GAGCAGCGCATCGACGAAGAAGCGCAGTCCGAGGTGGGTCGGCATGCGACCGGCGCTGGTATGCGGCGCGTAGACCAGGCCGAGTTCCTCGAGGTCCTGCATGACGTTGCGGACCGAGGCGGGCGACAATTGCATCGACAGAACGCGGGACAGATTGCGCGAGCCAACCGGGTCTCCAGTCGCCAGATAGCTGTCGACGATGCGCCTGAAGATCTCGCGCGAGCGGTCGTTGAGCGCGGCAAGGGCGCTCTTCTCGGTGGTGGCTTGATCGGGGGTCTTGCGCTCCGGAGCCATGGTCGTCACTGCAACATGCCGGGCGGTAGGGGCGGAGGCAAGCATGGATCGGCGCCGATGCAAGAAGGTTCGCATCGGCTCGGCCCGAGCAAGGTAGTGCGCAGGTGGTCGTTCGCCAAGGACAACGCGCAGGCTCGCCGAACGCGAACAGACCGCTCAGCCGCGTGCTGCAACGGCCACGCCGCGCACGGGCGCGGCATGCACCGACGCGCCGCTCTCATAATCCTCCCGTCCTGTAGTGTCCGGCGAGGTGTTGGGCACCAGGAGCGTGAGGACGGCACTGACGGCGAGGTTGGCGAGAACGGAAACGAACCCATTGTACGCGATGAAAAGATCGAAGACCGAATGGGTCACGGTCACACCCTGGGCTCCGAGGGAGAGCCAGGTTCCGAGCGCCATGCCGACCGCCCAGCCCGCCAGCAGGGCCCAGCCGTTGAACCAGCGCGTGTAGAGCCCGAAGACCACCGCCGGAAATACCTGGATCATCCAGACGCCGCCGAGCAGCTGGAAATCGATGGCGAACTTCGCCGGGATAAAGAGGATGACCAGCAGTGCCCCGACCTTCACGACGAGGGACGCGAGCTTGGCAAGAAATGCCTCGGCCGCACCGGTGAGGTTGGGCTGCACGAAGGGGCGCCAAATGTTGCGGGTGAAGGTATTGGCAGCGCCAATCGACATCACCGCGGCCGGCACGAGAGCGCCGATGGCGATCGCGGCAAAGACGAAGCCGACGAACCAGTTGGCGTCGGAGAACATCTTCAGGAACAGCTGCGGCACGACGTCTTGCGGGTTCGACACCTTGATGCCCGCCGCATGGCCCATGAATCCCATCAAGGCGATCAGCCCGAGCACCAGCGAATACGCCGGCAGCAAAATGGAATTACGCTTGATCGCATTGGAACTCGAGGCGGAAAGGACGCCGGTCATGGAATGCGGATACATGAAGAGCGCCATGGCCGAGCCGATGGCGACCGTGATGAATGCGGCGAACTGCGCCGGCTTCAGGAGGAGACCGAATGTCGCGCCGCTTCCCTTGGCATCGCTCGCTTTCTGGGCCGCATCGTAGGCCTGCTGTGCGGCCTCGAAGATGGCACCATACCCCCCGAGTTTGACCGGAATGATGATGATCGCCGCGATGACGAAGGCATAGATCATGAAGTCCTTGACGAAGGCGATCATGGCCGGCGCCCTGAGACCGCTACGGTAGGTGTAGAGGGCGAGGATGATGAAGGCGATCGTCAGCGGCAGGTGCGATCCGAGCGTGCCGCCGCCCTGAAAGCCGAGCGCCTGGATGACCTTTTCCATGCCGATGAGCTGGAGGGCGATGTAGGGCATTGTCGCCAGGATGCCGGTGAAGGCGACTGCAAGCTCGAGCCATTTGTTGCCGTAGCGGCCAGATACGAAGTCCCCGGCGGTGAGAAACCCGCGCCTGTGGGCGACCGACCACAGCCGCGGCATCGTCACGAACACGAGCGGGTAGGCGATGATCGTATAGGGGACGGCAAAGAACCCATAGGCGCCGACGGCATAGACGAGCGCCGGCACTGCGATCACCGTGTAGGCGGTGTAGAGGTCGCCGCCAAGCAGGAACCAGGTACTGCCGGTGCCCACGCGCCGCCCGCCGAGCCCCCATTCCTGCAGTTGCGCCAGATCGCCGGCCTTCCATCGCGAGGCGACAAAGCCAAGGATCGTTACGACGGCAAAGAACACGACGAAGACGATCGTCGCGCTCCAGTTGAGCTGATCGATCATGGCGCCTCGTTCCGATAGGCAAGATAGATGAACGCCGACGAGACCGGGATCATGGCCAGAAGGAACCAATAGAAGAACGGGAAGCCGAAAAGCGTCGGCTCGACCGTGTTGTAGAAAGGGGTGGCCAGGGCAAGCACGCAGGGAATGATGAGATAGGCGTATTTCATTGCCCGTTCCCTCCCGACAATCGGCTTGGTTCGGCTGGGCCAAGCCTGGCGACAGCCGCTGGCCGGCCCAATACAGGACAGCGAGCGCATCATGTTAGATCGAAGGCTAGGCCGGCGCGAGAGGACGCTACCGAAACCGTGGGACAAGCGCTCGCGCCGGCGGCACAGTCAAAGATCGCGGGGCGGTCGATTGCCGGCCTTCTCCAGACGACCGTCGATTACCTCTGTCCTTGCGGCTTGCCCGCAGAGAACGAGAAGCATCAGAAAGTAGTCGCCCGCCTGGTCGCGGGCGACGGCAATCGCATGGGCAGCGTAGCGTAGACGAAGCTCATCCCCGTATCGACGCTTGACATCCTGCGCTTGGTTCTGGGTAGCCATCGCGGGTCTCGGGTCAGGTAAGCGCGACGCCGAGCGCCTGCAGCACGTCGTCGAGGTTATTTGCCAAGGCATGTGCCGCCGAGCCGCCGAAAGGCAAGCCTACGGCGACATTGGTCCGGCGATCGAGAATCAGCGATCCCGAGTCGTCCGCCGCACTGAATGTGGAGCCGTCGAAGAGAGTGCGTGAAGCAGGTCCAGCCAAAGCGGGTCGAAATTAAGCTTAACAAAAGTATAAAATTGTAGCGAGAGTCAAAATCTGCGAGCTTGCCACCGTCTTCAGGCAGGCGAAGAGGGTTTCATGGCCGGGGTTGCTGTTCGCGCGGATGCCAGGACGCAATCCTCCGGCGCCCCTGCGGTACAGGACCGCTTCGCCTCCAATCCCTTGTTCCAGCCGCTCAGAGAGTTCGGCTACGATGGTCTCGAGGCTTGGGCCTGGGACAACTACAAACCAACGATTCTGGCTTTCGCCAGCCAAGCGTGCCTGCGCCGTGGCAAGCCGGCCCGGCTCATCGAGATCGGCGGGGGCCGTGATCCTCTGTTCACCCCGGAGGAAGCGCTCAGCAAGGGCATCGCCGTCACAGTCAATGACATCGACGCCAACGAGCTCGCTCAGGCGCCGCAGGCCTTCCAGCGCGCGCAATTCGACGTCGCCGGTGATCTGGAACGGCAGGGCGCCGTGACGGGCGTCTATGACCTTATCGTGTCGCGCATGGTGCTCGAACATGTAGTCGATGTGCCGCGTGCCTGGGCCAACATGCGCGCGCTTCTTGCGCCGGGCGGCGTGGCGCTGGCCTTCGTCCCGACGCTCTATGCGCCCCCCTTCCTCATCAACAAGTCGATCCCCGAGGCGGTATCGGCGCGCCTGCTGCGCACGTTCTTTCCGCGGCGCCATGCCGGCATTCAGCCGAAGTTTCCCGCCCGCTACGAGTGGTGCTTCGGCGATCAGCGCAAGCTTGAGCCGATGCTTGCCGCCGCGGGCTTTTCGCAAACGCTCGTGCTGCCGTTCTGGACCCATGGCTATTTCCGCCGCCTGCCGCTCCTGCGCGAAATGGATAGCGCCGTGCAACACCTGGCGCGGGCCCGCGACTGGCGCGGCCTGACCACCTACGCCTACGTCCTGGTGCGCAAGTAGCGCCGGGACTTCGGTGATGTCCTTCCGGCCGCAGCGCGCTTGCGCCGCCTGCGGCCGAGAACCGGGAGCTTGACTGGGGGGTGCTCCCGGGTCCCGGATGGCCGCTCGCGGTCGTCCGGGACGACACTATCGGACGCTGCCTTCGACTCGAAGTCGCTCTAGGTCGCAAACTCATAAAGGGGATTCCATTGGCGAGCGAGGTGTGATTCAAGCTCCTTGGAGGAGCTACGATGAACACACGGCGCTACGAACTGACGGATTTTGAATGGTCGATCATCGCCCCGCTGTTGCCGAACAAGCCGCG
>JAFAME010000290.1 GCA_019233695.1 Methylobacteriaceae bacterium | reverse complement strand
ATTTTCAATGGGAATTCCACGAGATGCCCAGTCAGGGAGGGACGTGCAGCTCGACCGCGTGGATGGCCGGGACAAGCCCGGCCATGACGGTGGAGGCCTGTTCTCTGCACCCGAACAGCTCACATTGCCTCGGCGAACGACCGCCCTTTGACGAGCCTCTGATTCTCGAAGATGGAGCCTTGATGAGGCGCCGGCGGGAAGGGCATGCGAACCGGGACGTCGCGCAGCCGCGGCTCGATCGTCGGCTTGCCCCGGACCATCCGTGCGTTGAAGCTGTCGAGGTCTTTGAAAGCATCGCTCTTCAGCGGCCAGGCGTCGGCAGCGCAGTAGCCGAACAACAGGAGCGGCCGGTCGCGCTCCGAAAGGTTGTCCTTCGAGCCGTGCACCGTTCGCACGTGATGCAGCGAGATGGTGCCGGCTTTCCCGGTGACGGGGACCGCCGTGCCGATGCCGAGCCCGGGTGCTGCCGGGTCGATCGCGCCGGCGAAGTAGCCGTCATAATGATGGTCGAAGACCGGGCCTCGGTGCGATCCGGGGATCACCAGCAGAGCGCCGTTCTCCAGCGTGCAGTCCTCGATCATGACGCCGACTTCGAGGATGTCGTCGTTGGTGTGCGGATAGAAGGCCCAGTCCTGATGCCATTCGACCGGCTCGCCGCCGCGTGCCGGCTTGATGTTGAGCTTGGTGTGCTCCATCCGCAGGTCGGGCCCGATGAGCTGGGCCACGAGATCGGTGATCTCGGGCGCCGCCAGGAGATCGGCGTAGACCTTGTCGACCTTGTGCGGGTCCTTGATGCGGCGGACCCTCGGGTTCGCCGGCGTGTGGGCATCTTCGAGGTCGTAGACCGCGTCGCTTGCCGGGACGCGGCGCGAAGCTTCGATGAGCTCGGCGAGCTTGGCCCTTGCCTTCGTGACCCTGTCCGGCCCGATGGCGTCCGGCACCACGAGATAGCCGTTCTCGCGGTAGGATTCGATTTGCGCCTTTGTCAGCATTGACGTTCCTCCAATTTGAAGTCGGTTGACGGGCGGCACGGCCCCGACAAACTCATCCGGCGAAGGCAGGCCTGGGCAGGCCCTTCACTCCAGGCCTCAGCGCGAAGACCCCGCCTGCCTGAGGCTGGATGGCAAGCTCCGTTTCCGAGAGATGGAGCCGTGATGTCGTCACATAGAGCATCTCCAGATCATCGCCGCCGAAGGCGCAGCAGGTGACGCGGCTTGCGGGTATTTTGACGATCGCATCGATGCTGCCGTCCGGTGCCAAGCGCAGGAGGCAGCCGCCCTCCCAGCGTGCGTTCCAGACATATCCCTCCGCATCGACCGTCGCACCATCCGGGTAGCCGTACCCCTCGGGCCTGGCGAATACCCGCTTGTTCGAGATCGCGCCGAGCTCCAGGTCGAAATCGTAGGCGTGGATGGCACCGACAAGGGTATCGGCAAAATACATCGTGCGATGGTCGGGGCTCCAGCAGGTCGCGTTGGAGATGCCGATGCCGCCGTCCATCGGCACGATGCTGAGCCCGGCCTCGACCTTGTAGAGCACGCCCGTCGATTCGGGGATGTCGAGATAGGTCCCGTCGGGCGCGATGTTGTTGCGCATCGTACCGAACCAGAAGCGGCCCTTGGCGTCGGTCGCCCCGTCGTTGGCCCGGTTGAGCGGCCTGTCGGCCTCGGGCGCGCCGACGCGCACGAGCGTTGCCTTGCCGGGATCGAAGATGTTGAGGCCATGATGGGAGGCAACAAGCAGTGTGCCGTCGGCCCGCTTCGCCAACGAGGTGATCATCTCCGGCATCGGCCAGGCATCATGCCTGCCGCTGCGTGGGTCGAAGCGGTGCAGGAGCGAGGGCATCGGCACATCAACCCAGTAGAGCGCCCGCTCGGCCGGGCACCAGAACACGCCTTCGCCGAGCTTGTCACGGCAATCCATTACGCACTCGACTTCGGTATTGATCTGCGTCATCGCGGGCCCTCTCCTGCCGCTTCCGGCCTTATCGCCTCGCGCCGGCCGCTCTCGGCCGAGCGCAGCATGGCATCGACCACTTCGACCGCGCGCAGGCCGACCTCGGCATTGCCGCAGTTCTCGACCTCCTTGCCGAGGCAGAGATCGACGAACCGATGCACCGGCTCGATGCAGGCATAGACGCCCTCCCCGGCAGCGATCGGGACGTCGATGTTCGCCCCGTCGATGCGGCGCAGGGAGAGGCGCTCGCGTTCGACATCAAGGAGAAGCATGCCGGCATCGCCGAAGACGCGCACATCGACCTGGAAGGCCGAGCCCGGTGGAGCTGTCGCTGAGCCTGAGAGGGTGCCGGTTGCATCCCCGGCAAAACGCAAAGCAACAGCGTTGTAGAGGTCGGCGCCCGCTTCCGACCGTCCGACGAACGCGAACACCTCGCGGGGAACAAGGTCGGTGATGTAGAACAACCCGCCGAGGAGATGCACGAGCTGCCCCCAGCCGTAGCCGCCGGTTGCCGGATTGGCCCACGTCTGCGGATCCGGGCGGAACATCTCCTGCTCGGTTCCCGCGAGATCGGAGCCGGTCATCAGGTCGCCGATGGGCGAGGCCATCTGTGCGCTCACGTGGCGGATGCGACCGATGCGGCCCTGGCGCACGAGATCGCGCGCAGTGGCAAAAAAGGGTTTGAAGTTCCAGCCGTAGGGTACGAGGACGTGGCGCTCCTTGCGGCGGGCGAGATCGGCGATGGCGCGCGCCTCGGCAAGGCTCGTGGCCATCGGCTTCTCGACGAGTACATGGAGGCCGCGCTGCAGGGCCGCAATTGCATGTTCGCCGTGCAGACGATGCGGCGAGGCGACGACGAGCGCATCCATCGGTGTCTGATCGAGCATGGCGCCGAAATCCTGCGTGCCGAAGGGGATGTCGAAGGCCTTTTGCACCTTGGCGAGCTCGGCCGCGCCGAGGCGGCAGACCGCGGTCAATTCCACGTCGGCGCGCGATTTCAGGATCGGCAGGTGGTTGGCAACGCCCCACCAGCCCGCCCCCACGAGACCGACGCGCAATCTCTCGGTCACGCGCCCTCCCGTCATGGCCGGGGCCGTCCCGGTCTCCGGATGGCTGTGGACATCTGCGTTCACCCGAAGCGCCGCGCCTGGTGCTCTGCGATGACCACCGCGGCGATCAGCAGAACGCCCTTGGCGACCATCTGGTAGAAGGTCGGCACGCTTGTCAGGATCATGCCGTTGTTGAGGACGCCGATGATCAGCACTCCCAAAAGGCCGCCGAGGATCGTCCCCTTGCCTCCGGTCAAGGCGCAGCCGCCGAGCACGGCAGCCGTGATCGCTTCGAGTTCGGCCCCCTGCGAGCCGGAGAGTGGCTGGCCCGAACCGGTGCGCGCGGCCAGCAGCATGCCGGCAAGTCCCGCTGCCGCACCGCTCAGCGCATAGATGCCGATCTGATAGGTGCGGATCGGCAGGCCGGCGAGGCGGGCGACGAGCGGGTTGCCGCCGATGGCATAGATGTTGCGGCCGGTGACCGTGTAGCGCATCAGCACGAAGAAAACGGCGATGACGAGCATCAGGACCTCGATCGTGACGGGGATGCCGAGGATCTTGCCGTCGCCGATGAAGCGCAAAGCGGGATCGAAGATGCTGATCGACTGCCCGTTCGAAATGATGAAGGCGACGCCACGGAAGGCGGCCATGGTGCCGAGCGTTGCGATCACCGCATTGACGCGCCCGAGCGTGATGATGAGGCCATTGACGAGCCCCATCACCGCGCTGACGGCGATGCCGAAGAGGATGGCGAGCGTGGTCGAGCCCGTTGTCTCCACGGCAAGGGCGATGCACACCGTCGACATGCCCAGGATCGAGCCGACCGAGATGTCGAGCCCGCCGGAGACGATCACGATGGTCTGCGCCGTCGCCAGCACGCCGAGGATGGCGATTGCCTGGCCGATGTTGGAAATGTTGCGCGGAAGGAAGAAGACGTCCGGGCGCAAGGCGCCGAAGATCGCAATCAGGATCGCCAGTGCGATGAGGAGGCTGAAGTTGTGCGTGCCGAGCGCCTGGATGGCGCGCACGAGCACGGGCCGGCTTTGCGGCGCAGTGCCTGCCGATTTCGCAACCGCGTCTGCCGGCGCGTCGGTCACGCGACCATCGTCCTTTCGCCGCGCAACAGGTTGTTGCCCATCGCAAGGTCGAGAATGCGCTCTTCGCTCGCCTCGGCGCGCGCGAGGTCAGCGACGATCCGCCCGCCGGTCATCACCAGCAGCCGGTCGCACAGGCCGAGAAGCTCCGGCATTTCCGACGAGATGACCAGGAGCGCCATTCCTTCGGCAGCGAGCTCGGCGATGAGGCGATAGATTTCGGCCTTGGCGCCGACGTCAATGCCACGGGTCGGCTCGTCGAGGATCAGCACCTTCGGCCGACGCGCCAGCCAGCGGCCAAGCACCACCTTCTGCTGATTGCCCCCCGACAGTTTGGACACGAGCTGGTCGAGGCTCGGCGTGCGCACCCGCAGCCGCTCGACCAGCGCACCCGCCACGCTGCGCTCGTCCTCGCCGCTGATGAAATCGAAGCGGCTGATCAGGTCGGGCACGCACAGCGTGATGTTGTCCTTGACGCTGCGCAGCAGCAGGAGGGCCTGTGATTTGCGATCCTCGGGGGCAAAGCCGATGCCGGCAGCGATGGCATCGGCCGGGCTGCGCAGGCGCACCGCCTTGCCGGCGACGGCGACGGAGCCGGCGATCGCGCGGTCGTGACCGAAGATCGCCTCAGCCAGTTCGGAGCGTCCCGCACCGACGAGGCCGGCGAGCCCCACCACTTCCCCGGCACGGACGTGGAAGCTGATGTCGTGGACGCGACGCGTCGTCACGCCGCTGACCGACAGCAGCACCGGCCCGAGGCTCCGCGCCGAGGGGTCGAAGAGCTCGGTGATCGGGCGCCCGACCATCAGTTGCACGATTTCGGCCTCGCCGACTTCGTGGGTCATGCGGGTCGCCACCAGGCGCCCGTCGCGCAGCACAGCGACGCGGTCGGCGATTGCCATGACCTCGTGCATGCGGTGGGAGATATAGACGATGGCGACGCCGTCGCGGCGCAGCTGTTCGACGACGTCGAACAAGCGGCGGGTTTCGTCTTCCGTCAGCGAAGACGTCGGCTCATCGAGTGCCAGCAGCCGAACGCCGGAGCGCAACGCGCGCATGATCTCCATCAGCTGCCGGTAGGCCGGACCCAACGCGCCCGCGCGAGTCCAGGGCGAGAGCTCATCCTGAAGGCCGAAGGCGGCAAGCATGGCGCGCGTCCGCCGGGCGAGATCGCGCCGGTCGAGAAAGAGGCCGCGGACCCGCCGGAAGTCACCGAGAAACAGGTTCTCGGCGATCGACAGGTCGGGGATGATGTCGGGCTCCTGGTGGATGACCCGGATGCCGAGCGCATGAGCATCGGCGGGCGAGCGGAACGCCCGCGGCGCACCGCCCGCTTCGAGCATTCCCTGGTCGGGCTGATGCACGCCCTCGATGATGCGAACGAGCGTCGATTTTCCCGCGCCGTTCTCGCCGACGAGCGCCAGGACCTCGCCATGGCGGACCTCGAGACTCACGTCATCGAGCGCCTGCACCACGCCGAAGCGCTTCGACACCCCCCGTACGGACAGGACCGGCGCCCGATCCTCAGCATTTTCGAGGCTGCTCATGGCAGCGCCACGGCGTGCAGCGCCAGGGCTGCTCGTCTGCGCCACCCCACAGGCCTGGGAGCTGACCGTCCCGGCTCGTTCCCGCGAAGGAGCAGGCGAACAAGGTGGCGTTTGGTGTCATACCGGCCGGAGCACCGCGCAGCGGTGCGCAGAGCCGGGATCCGGAACATGCGCCTCTTCAGGAGCTTGTCCCCGGATCCCGGATAGCCGCAAGGGCGGCTTCCGGGATGACGAGCTGCCTTCACTTTTTGCAGAGCTTGTCCCTGAACTTCGGAAAGGTGTCGAGAGTGATGAGGTCTGCCGTGACGTAAGTCGTCTCGGGGAGCGGCTTGCTGTCCTTGATCGAATTGTAGAGGAGCTCGAC
>JAFAME010000158.1 GCA_019233695.1 Methylobacteriaceae bacterium | reverse complement strand
CCGCGGATGGATGCCCTTCAAGCTTGGATAGTCGAGGCCGTATTTCGCAAGGCCGCCGAGCTTGAAGTTCTCGATCAGAACGTCGGCATGGGCGGCAAGGCGCCTCACCAGGACCCTGCCTTCCTCCGTCTCGAAATCGGCAATGATGCCGCGCTTGCCCCGATTGCAGGAGTGGTAGTAGGCCGAGCCAAGGTTTTCTCCCCTGGCGCCCTTGACGAACGGAGGACCCCAGTGCCGCGTGTCGTCGCCTACGTCGGGGCGCTCGACCTTGACCACGTCGGCGCCTAGGTCGGCCAGCAGCTGCCCGCACCACGGACCGGCGAGGATACGGGCGAGTTCGAGAACGCGGATGCCGGCGAGAGGCTGCACGAGGCCGTCCTGGCGGAGGTTGCTTGTCTTTGTCAGGTTGCGCCGCGATATTCAATGGCGGGAACCGGATGGACGAGCATGGGCGCACCAAGCAAGACGGACACCCGCATGACGGCAGAAGCCTTCATGACCTGGTACGACATGCAGCCCGATGGACCTCGTTACGAACTGCTCGATGGCGCCGTCCACAAGGCCGAGGCGGAACGGCTCATACATGCTCGCACGAAAGCCCGCGTGCACGATCAATTCGTACGCCAAGTCGAAGCGCGTCATTTGCCCTGCGAGGCGCTGCCCGACGGCATGGCCGTTCACATCGACGAGGAGACGGTCTTCGAGCCGGACGCGCTCGTGCGCTGCGGGCCGCCATTGCCTGACGACGCCACGCTTATCGCTGATCCGCTGATCGTGGTCGAGGTCGCATCGCCCTCGACGCAGCGGATCGATGCCGTCGTGAAGTTCACCCGATATTTTCGCAATCCGAGCATTGTTCACTGCCTGATCGTGATTCCGACCGCTCGAAGCGTCATTCATCACGCGCGGGCTGTCGACGGCCGGATCGTCTCCGTCGGCTACGAGGGCGGCTCGGTGCGGCTCGAACCTCCCGGCCTCGATCTCGATCTCGCCGATCTGTTCCCCGTCGCATCGGCGGCTTAGTCGCGGTCACTGGCTGTTGCGGGCCGCGACCGCTGCGATGCCCGCGCCCATCAGGATGCCGCCGCCGATGCGGTTGACCGCACGCAGCACCGGCGGGCGCCTCAGCATCGTGCGGGCGCCCGAGGCAAGGAGGGCATAGGCGAAGGCGTTCATGATCGCCAAAGTCACAAACGTCGCAACGAGGATGACGACCTGCGGCAGATAGGGCGAGGCGCGGTCGATGAACTGCGGCACGAACGCCACGAAGAAGATGATGCCCTTGGGATTGAGCGCGGTCACGGCGAAGGCATGCACGCCCATAGCGAACGGCGAGCGCGAGCGGGCGCCCGTCATCTCGCTCGGCCTGACGGGAGCATTCCATAGTTTCCAGCCGAGATAGACGAGATAGGCGGCGCCGAGCAGCTTCACAGCAGTGAAGAGCGCCGCCGAGGATGCAAGCAGGGCGCCGAGGCCCAAAAGCGACAGGGACATGGCGGTGAAGTCGCCGAAGGCCACGCCCAGGGCTATGGCAAGCGCAGCGCGGCGGCCGTGGGCCATCGCATAGCCGACGACGAGGGTGACCGTCGGCCCGGGAATCAGCAGCATCACGACGGAGGCCGCAACGAAGGCCAGCCAGGGTTCAACCAGCATCGGGACGTTCTATTCGCATCGACCAGCCGCACGCAACCTGGGTCGGCAAGGGGTTATACATACCAGGATCAGTGGGTTTTCGTTTTTGTCGCACAAGCGTTATCTTGGCCATGGGCGTGACCCATGGACCACCCCACAAACTACCGTGTGCACGCCCTTCCTGGCCCGCAATGCAAGCCCCTAGCATTGCGGGTCCTTTTTTGCGGACCGTCGATCGTACCGCACGCCTTGTGCGGGGCCGCACAGCCGGCGCCGGGCCAAGACCCTAGCTTCTGCTTACTGACACGTTCGGCATAGGGGCGCCGAGCGTGTCACCCGAGCCCGCGATGCAACCCCTTGCTTCGCGGGCTCGCGGCCTCTGAGCCTTGACGCCTTGGCACGCTCCCGGGAAGTCCTCTGGCAATGCTGGGCGCCATCCTCCTGATCCTCGCCACAAACCTCTCCCCGGTGGTGATTGCGGCGTGTCGCCGAAGGGTCGGACCCGCCGTCGTCGCTTTCGTTATCGTCGTGATCGCAGACGCGCTCATGCTCCTGTTCTGGCCACTCGCCGTGCTCCTGTGGATCATCGCACTGCTTGTCGGAAGCTTTGCCGGCGCAAGCAAGACGGTCGTTGTCGTCATGCGCAACTCCTGACCGCAATCTTCGACGGCGCCGAGCATCGTCGCGCGCAAGCGTGATGCCTTTGTCAGCTTCCCATTTGGGGAACCTGAAAACGTCGTGGTCCGACTTAATCCCTTCGAGGTATATGGTCCTTTGTTCTGATTGGGATGCCTACATCTCATTTGATTTGCCGCTCTGATCAAGTCCGTTTACGATCTGGCTCTTGCCACTCTAAGAAAGCATCACTGGGATGCTTCAGAAGAGGCCGGATATGAACAAAGCGCTGAGTCGAAGCTTTCCAACTGACGAGAAGGAGGGGCGGTCAGTTTTGTCGTGGCTCGCAGCCGGTGTCTCGGAGATCCTGTCTGTCGTGATGATTTTTGAGTTCGCCATGCTCATGGCTCGGCCAGCAGATCACGGGAGTCAGGCCACCGAGCTTCAGAAGATAGAGCAACTCACTGCCCTCGGAGCATCAATTGCAAAGATCGAAGGCAAGCGCATAGCGGCGCAAGCCGAGTCCGCGGGTCGGGCCGCGCTCGTGACCGCCATCAGCGCATGGAATGACACTGCCAACATGGGGAGCGACGCGGAAGCGCACGTCACCCCACCGCGGGCAGACGAAGCTCAGCCGACTGTCGGCCAGCTTGGGGAGATCGAGAAGGAAGTCGCTGAGGCGAGTGCCAATCGTGACCGCATCAAGGGGGAGGCGGAGAAGGCCGCAAAGGACTATGCCGGGCTGCAGGCAAAGCTCCAGGAGGAGACGGACGAAGTAGCCGAGCGCAGCGGCGAACTGGCTGGGCTGGATGATCGGCTTCAGAAGGCGCGCGCCGAACTCGGCGAAGCCGCCAAAGGCTCGAAACAGCTGGCCGAGAACCGCGACAACCTGAAGCTGCTGGGCGACCAGCTTGGCGAGATCGAGAAGGAAGTGGCCGAGGCGAGCGCCAATCGTGACCGCATCAAAGGGGAGGCGGAGAAGGCGGCAAAGGACTATGCCGGGCTGCAGGCAAAGCTCCAGGAAGGGACGGATCAAGCAGCGCAGCGCAGCCGCGAACTGGCTGGACTGGACGATCGGCTTCAGAAGGCGCGCACCGAACTCGGCGAGGCCTCCCAAGGCTCGAAACAGCTGGCCGAAGTGCAGGCAAAGCTCCAGGAGGAG
>JAFAME010000105.1 GCA_019233695.1 Methylobacteriaceae bacterium | reverse complement strand
TTGCGGCACTGATCCTGACGGCCGGCGCGCTGGGCGATCGCTTCGGCGCGAAGAAGATTTTCATGGCGGGCTTCGCCGTCTTCACGGCGGCCTCGCTCGCCTGTGCGCTGGCGCCGACGGCAGCAATCCTGATCGCCGCGCGCGCCGTACAGGGCCTCGGCGCTGCTGTCCTCGTGCCGAACTCGCTCGCGCTTCTCAATCATGCCTATCCCGACGAAAGGGAGCGCGGACGGGCGGTCGGCATCTGGGCCGCCGGCGCAAGCCTCGCCCTCACCGCCGGTCCGCTTGCAGGGGGCGGGCTCATTGCGCTGGTCGGCTGGCGCAGCATCTTCCTGGTCAATCTGCCGATCGGCCTTGCCGGGCTCTGGATGGCCTGGCGCTACGCCGCCGAGACGGCGCCGTCCCCTGGCCGCGAGCTCGACTTGCCGGGGCAGGTAACGGCCATCGCCGCGCTCGGTTGCCTCGCCGGCGCGATCATCGAAGCCGGCGCCCTGGGCGTGGGCGATCGGTGGGTACTCGCGGGCTTTGCGATCTCCGCGGTTGCCGCAGCGCTCTTCATTCTGCAGGAGCGGCGGGCGCACCAGCCCATGCTGCCGCTGTCGCTGTTCGGGAATCGAATGTTCTCACTGACGTCCGCCGTCGGCCTTCTCGTCAATGCGGCCTTCTATGGGCTCATCTTTGTGCTCAGCCTGTTCTTCCAGCAAGTCAACGGCTGGTCGGCCTTTGCAACGGGTCTTGCCTTTCTCCCGATGATGGGGGTGGTCCTGCCGGCCAATCTGCTCGCCCCGCGCGCGGCCGAGCGCTTCGGCGCGCCGGCTGTCATTGCAGTCGGCGCCGCCATCGCCGCCGTAGGCTGTCTCGCGCTGACCGGCATCGAGCGGCAAACGAGCTACTGGGCGATGTGCGCGCAGCTTGTCGCACTGGGCGGCGGCCTGGGCCTCCTCGTCCCGCCCCTCACTTCCACCCTTCTCGGCAGCGTCGAGAAGGCGCGTTCCGGGATTGCCGCCGGCGTTCTGAACTCGACGCGGCAGACGGGCAGCGTGCTGGGCGTCGCCCTGTTTGGGTCATTGGTCAGTCAGGGAAACGCGTTCGTCGGCGGCGCGCGAACCGCGCTGGTCATCTCGGCCGCATTGCTGCTCGTTGCCGCCGCGACGATCCTGGTCGGGGCCCGTAGGGCGAGCGTCTGAATCGGCCGCCGGCCTTCACCCCAATCGCTCGCGCGTCGTGGTGTCGAATTTCGCGAGCCCGTCCTCGAGATGCAGCCAGAAGAGCTTGCTGGTCACATAAGCGTGACGGTCGGGCACGATGCGATCGGCCTCATCGAAGATGCCGGCGTGGATGTAGGTCTCGCCGACGAGCCGCGCGTCTTCATAGGAAAGCGGGGTGCCGCATTGGTCGCAGAACGCCCGCGTGATGCCCGGCGAGGACTGACGGCGCTTCGGCGAGCCTTGCCACTCGATATCGGCCGTCGCAAAGCCCGCCCAGACCACGGCTGGTGCGCCGGTCTGGCGCCGGCAATCCCGGCAATGGCACCAGGAAACCTGAAAGGGCTCGGCCTTGGCCGTGACGCGGATGGCACTGCAGAAGCAGCGGCCGTGAAGCTCTCTCGGCATATTTCAGGTTCCTGATCGTTCGTGGGCAAGCCAAGAACTCCGCTGCCCGACGCAGCCGCATCTAGGGCGCTCTCGGCGGTTGCAAGTGCTGCGACCAGCGCCGCGACTATGGGCGGAACACGCGGTTGTCGGCCCACGGCGGCCCGATCGAATAGAATTGATAGACGATGGTGTGACAGTAGAGTTTGTAAAATGCGAAGGCTTTCTCGGGATTCGGACACCGGCATGCGAGGACCTGCCCGTCGCATTCAACCGAAACATGATACCAGTCGGCACCGTCGCGGGCTTTTCTCTCGATCGTAGAGCAGAACCACGTCGAGATGCGCCATTCTTGCGTCTCGCGCCAGATGCCGGCGCTGTCCAAGGCCGTTTTGATCGTATCGAGCTCCTGGCGGCAGTAGGGATCAGTGCCTGGGTCGATCGAGCAAACGAAG
>JAFAME010000279.1 GCA_019233695.1 Methylobacteriaceae bacterium | reverse complement strand
GAAACCTGATTGAACGCTTCTTCAACAAGCTCAAACACTACCGAGCCATCGCGACCCGTTTCGAAAAGCACGCTTCAAACTACCTTGCCCTCGTCAAACTTGCCTGCGCTCGAATCTGGATGCGATTTATGAGTCGGTGACCTAGTCTACATGGAGGCCTATGCCGACATTCGCGACGCCATCCAACGCGAAAAGAGCCTGAAGCATTGGCCGCGAGCGTGGAAAGTTCGGTTAATCCTTGATTTGAATCCGGACTGGCGCGATCTGTACCCGGATCTTGCCTGAGCCTTGCCCGGACCGCTGCTGAGTGTTTTCGCCGACCCGTGCGGCAGCCCGACGGCGTGGATGCCCGCCACAAGGGCGGGCATGACGGTTGGGGCCTTCAGTTCGTCTGGTGCAAATCTACAGAAAAATCGTCACCGTCCGCACCTGGCCACGGCCATAGAGAACGCTGTCCTGATAGATGTTGAGCTTGTAGCTTGCCTGCGGCGCGCCGAAGTCTGCCGTCTGGTTGGCGCCGCTGTAGGTCCAGGTCGGCGCCGTCACGGTCAGCGTGCGCACGATTGTCGAGCCGTTGAGGACCTCGATGTCGTAGGCCTCGCTGTCCTCGTTGAGCGGCACGACGGCAATATCGAAATTGTCGCCGCCAAAGCGCGTTCGCCGCTGCCAGGTGAAGGTGACATCGCTCGCCGGCAGGGCGCGCACGCCGCGGATGTCGCTCACTGAATAAGGTCGGAGGCCTTCGCCCTTTACCGTGATCGTCGCGGTCTGGTAGGTCGAGTCAGCCTGATCGTAGGCCGCCGGCCCATAGCTCAGCGTCTGGGCGATACCGCGCTGATCGACGTTCATGTCGAGAATGCCGAGCGCGGTGGCATCGAGAAAGATCACCCGGGCGCCGGCTGGTACCGGATTGGCCATGGCGCCTTCGGTGCCAAGCTGGCCGCGCAGGAGGCGCGACAGCACATATTTGTTCGGCCCGATGAGCGTTGCGTTGGCGAATTGGATGACCTCCCAGTCGCCGCTCACAGGGTTCTTGACGATGATCGCATTGGCGCCGGCGAAGACCGCGTCATCGGCGCGCGAGATGAGGCTCGCAGCGCCATAGAACTGCACATAGACGGTGTTGCCCTTGTCCCAATGGCTGAGCGGCCCGGAATAGAGCGGGCTTGCGAGCTCGCCCATGACCGATGGCGTCGGCACGGTGACGACGAAATCATAGCCGGTGCCGTTCGAGCGATAGACCGAAGCACCGCCCGGCCATGGGTTCTGATACGCGGCGATGCGCGGCGCCCATGGCACGCTCTCTTGCCCGGTGAGGAGCGGCAGTTCGATGAACTCGACGATCGACAGGCCGTAGGCATCTGGTGACGGCGTGCGCTTGGGCGAGGGTGGATAGATCGGCGCGGTGGCAAGGGAGGGATCAAAGCCCGCAAACTTCGCCGTGCGATAGGTCGTGGTATCGACTTCCTTCAGCCGCGCCGAGAAGGTCACACCATCGACGCTCACAAGCAGTCCATCGCCCGGATCGAGCGCCAGCAACGACGGCGGCAGCTTGGCCTCGCCCGTCTCGCGCGCCATCCAGGCCTGTTGCAGGATGGCGTCGGCCAGTCCCTTGGCCTGGCCCTGGTCGAGCACGGCGTTGGTCGAGACCGCCGTGACGTTCTGGCTGGTGCCGACGTTCTTGCGCGCCTCAATCGAGCCTGACTGATAGTTGTTGTAGACATCGGCGTAGGTGAGCTTGACCGAGCCCGGCAGGTCGGTCTCCTGGGCGCGCGTGACGTTGAAGCCGACGTCGGTTGCGCCATCGAGAACGAGCTGATCGGAAGTGACCGCCGTCATGCGCGTGAGCGCCCGCATGACGAAGCGCAGCACGCCGATCGATTCGACCGCGTCGAACTGGAACACATCCATCAGGTTGGCGAGGATGTCGCGCGGCGAGATGAGCGATTGGCTCGTGTAGCCCGGCACGAGCGTCGTTGCCCCAATGAGGCCCGAGGTGTCGATGTCGGCATCGACCGCGACGAGCTTGGCGAGCTCGGTGACGATCCATTTGAGCGGCACGTAGGTGAGACGCCCGGTGAGCCAATGGCCATATTCCCAGTTGCCGTAGTCGCTCCACACCGTGCTCTTCGCGGGAAAGTCGGGATAGGGCCGCGCGTCCCAGGCCCAGGCGAAGATGTTGGTCGGATCGACCATCGGACCGCTGTAGACCGATGAGGTCGGGGCATTGTCGCGCCAGTAGCAGATCGTCGCCTCGAGGTAGGCGCGCTGGATGGCATCGTCCTTGGAGCCACGCGAAAAATGCGGAAAGGCGCTCTCGCTCGACTTCGGATCATAGAAGACGTTGGGCTGGTTGGAGCCCTTGTCGACGGCAGGGCAGCCGAGCTCGGTGAACCAGATGGGCTTCGATTGCGCGCTCCACGCCGTGGGGCTTGTGTTGCGCGTGCCGCCGGGTCGGCTGTAATGGGTGTAACTCCACCAGTTGCGAATGTCCTTCTGGCGAAAAACCCAATTCTCATGGGCTGGCGAGGTATCGACCATCGGCGTGCGGGTCTGCGCCACCCGGTCGCTGAGGCTTGCGTAGTACCAGGCATAGTCTTCGCCGCCCTCGACATTGGCCTGCAGGTAGGTTTTGTCGTGCGGCGCCAGCACTTGGTAGTTGGCGACGACGGCGCCCGAGGCCGCATCGGCGTTGGGAAGCGTGTCGCGCCAGTCCGACAGCGGCAG
>JAFAME010000219.1 GCA_019233695.1 Methylobacteriaceae bacterium | reverse complement strand
GCGCGAAACGCTGCAGCGACCACCCGACGACCGCAGCACCCGCCCGGTCCGCCGCGGGATTTTTATGGCTACGGTCCGAACCCCCCGCATGCCCGATGGCCGGGCAATGCGCGCATCGCAATCAACCTCAATCTGAATGTCGAGGCTGGCGGCGAGCACTCGGTACTTGAGGGGGATGATCACTCCGAGCACCTGCTCACCGACATCGGGTTTCCGGCATATTCCGGGGTGCGCAGCCCCATCGTCGAGTCCGTTTTCGAATACGGCCCCCGCGTCGGGGCCTGGCGCCTGCTCCGCATCTTCAAGGATTTCGGTATCAAGATCAGCATCTTGGGCGTTGTCCGAGGATTGCAGCAATGTCCCGAACTGACGCGCGCCTTCGTCGAGCACGGCCATGAGGTCCTCAGCCACGGCTGGCGCTGGATCGACTATCACCTGATGCCCGAAGCCGAGGAGCGCGAACATATCCGGCTGGCGGTCGAGGGTATCCGCTCGTTGACCGGGAGGGCGCCTGTCGGGTGGTTCAACGGCCGCCCAAGCGCCAATACCAGGCGGCTGCTCGTCGAGCATGGCGGCTTTCTCTACGATCGCGATGCGCTCAACGACGAGCTGCCCTACTGGGTCGAGCTCGACCGGGGCCATCATCTTGTCATCCCCTATTCGCTCGAAACCAACGACAACCGCTTCGATCAGAACCACGGTTTCGGCAGCGCGCAGGATTTTTCCCGCTACATGATCGACACGTTCGACCTGCTCTATCGGGAGGGTGCCGAGGCGCCCAGGATCATGAGCATCGGACTGCACGACCGCCTGATCGGACGGCCCGGCAAGGCCGTCGGTCTGATCAGATTCCTCGAGCACGCGCGCAGGCACGATCGCGTGTGGTTCTGCACGGGAGAAGAGATCGCGCGCCACTGGCACGAAACCCATCCCCCGCAGACGAGCGTGACCGTGCAGACCTCACCCGGCGTGGGGGCGCGATAGCTGGAACCGGCAGGGCGCTCGCGCCTGTAACAGGAGGAGCATCATGAAGTGGACACTCGCTTCGGTCTTCAGCATCGGCCTTTTGAGCCTGACCCTGGCGGCTCGGCCCGCATTGGCGGCAGACGCCAAGTGCGAGCCTGACAAGCTCTCGACCAAGTACCCGAGCCTGGTCGGCAAGACCATCAAGATCGGCACCGACGGCGAGACGCCGCCCTATGCGATGCGCGATCCCAAGGACTTCAACCACCTGATCGGCCTCGACACCGAGCTCGCCGAGGCGACGTTCAAGTGCATCGGCCTACCGATCGAGTACAAGCTCGGCGCCTGGTCCGGCCAGTTGCCCGCCGTCGCCAACGGGCAGACGGACGCGATGTGGGACACGCTCTACTACACGCCAGAACGCGCCAAGCAGATGGACTTCGTCATCTACCTGAAGGCCGCGACCGGCGGCATGGTGCAGAAGGGCAATCCCAAGCAGATCAAGAGCCTTGCCGATATCTGCGGCGTACGCGCAACCGCCGGCCTCGGCACCGTCGAGGAGGCGCAGTTCCGCCAGCTCAGCGACAAATGCGTCGCGGACGGCAAGAAGCCAGTCGAGATCGTGACCTTCCCGGACATTCCGGCCGGCGCGAGGCTCGTCATGAACGACCGCGCCGATCTGCTCCTCATCAACCTTGGCCTTGTCGATCAGTTCGTGGCTGACAATCCCGACAAGCTCGAACGCTCCTTCATGATCGTGACCGACTGGAAGGTCGGCGTCGGCTTCAACAAGAACAACCAGGAGCTGGAGAAGGCCGTCATCGACGGCATGAGTGCCATCCGGGCGGACGGAACGGAAAAGAAGATCTACGACAAGTATCACTTCGACTATTCGCTCGCCATGCCATTGGAGATTCTGACGCAATAGGCCTAAGCACCCGACGAGGCAGTCATGATCGACGGCTGCGGGGCGGTGCCGGCGCCAGCGCGCCCCGCCCCGCGCCTTGAACCGCGGCGCCCATTCCGCGATCGCCAGGCCGCACCGTGAGCTGGCTCCACGAGCTCTACGGCTACATCGTCGAGCCGTTTCTGTGGGACGGCGCCCTGCTCGCCGTCGAAATCGCCGCTCTGGCGATGGTCGGCGGCGTTCTGCTCGGCTTCGGACTTGCGCTGCTGCGCCTGTCGCGGATCGGCGTGCTGGTCGGCGCCGCCTGGACCTACATCTGGTTCATTCGCGGAACGCCGCAGCTTCTCCAGCTCGTGTTCCTCTACGACGCCCTGCCGCCGATCGGCATCAAGCTCGACAGTTTCACGACTGCGGTGATCGGCTTTGCCCTTAACGAAGCTGCCTTCAGCGCCGAGATCATCCGTGGCGGCATTCTCTCGGTCAATCGAAACCAGGGGATAGCCGCGGCGGCCTTCGGCATGGGCCCGTTCCTGACCATGCGCCGTATCATCCTGCCCCAGGCGATGCGCGCCATCCTGCCGGGCATGGCCAACGATTCCATTGCGGTCCTGAAGGGAACGTCGATCGCCTCGGTGATCTTCGTCAACGAGCTGACGTTCCGCAGCCAGCAGATCGTCGGGCAGAATTTCAAGTTCTTCACGGTTTTCACGGCCGCGGGGATCATCTATTTGATGCTCACGAGCGCCATTGCCGGCATTCAGTGGCTGCTGGAGCGCCGGTTCAACATCGAACTCGAACGGCCGGCGCCCGGGTCATCGGCACTCGGCCGGTTATTGGGGCGCGGCGGACAGGCGATGCCGGCGGCCGCCGTTGCCTCGGCGGCGTCGCGTCATGGCGCCCCCCCGCGATCGCCTGCGTCGGCCGCGGCCGCGAGAAACGCCTGGCTCGGCAGCATTTCGGGAGCAGTCGGCGAGGCCGGCACCGAGGACGTGTTCGTCGCCTGTGACAACATCTGGAAGGCCTACGGCGCCCGCGAGGTGCTGCGCGGGATCAACCTCAAGATCAAGCGCGGCGACGTCGTCACCATCATGGGTCCAAGCGGCAGCGGCAAAAGCACGCTGCTTCGACTGGTCAATCATCTTGAAAATCTCGACCGGGGCGAAATCAAGATCGCCGGCAGGCACGTCGGCTATCGCCTCGCCAACGGCGTGCTGCGGCCAACCCG
>JAFAME010000084.1 GCA_019233695.1 Methylobacteriaceae bacterium | reverse complement strand
AGCCGGATTCTGCGCAGCCAGACCTCAGCAGACATCTTTTTCCTCAGCCGACCGCGCCTGCCGCGCGCAGGCGCCGGCCGGTGTCAGGTACGCTCGTCTCCCCGGGAAGTTTCATCGATGTTCCCACGACGCGCCTGCGACATCGCCGCGTACTATATCACAACCGGCATGCGCCATCCGAGAGATCGCCGGCGCACGTCCTTCCACTTGGCTGAAAGCTCCGATCGGTGAGCTCGTGCCGTCCAAGCACGGCCTGTGAAGCTGCGCTATGCGAAAGCGAGATCGTCGTAGTCGGTGTGCGCCGCCGCCCGCGATCCGGCTCGGCTGCGCCAACGCAGGCGGCTACGTGCAGTTCGTAAAAAAGGATCTAGGGATAAGGGCGCAGTACGTAGCGCCGAATGGGCGGCGGCGGCCCATTGGTGAGCTGGCCGGGCGGAGAGAGGTGAAAGCGCGGAAAACCTCCCATCTTGCGCCCCAAGCACAACCACCCCCTCGCACTTACGCCTCTCGCCGCTGCTCCTCAGCCATCTCCTCTGTCCAGACCCGGAACAGGGACAAAAAATTCGGGCCGAAGGTGTTGCTGATGGCAACGTCCGTGGCATCCCTGCCCCGCCCCATGAGGATGCGGCCGATGCGCGGGATGTTGTGGCGGGCATCGAACGCGTGCCAGCGGCCACCGAGATAGGCCTCGAACCACGCGCTGAAGTCCATCGGCGCGGGGTCCGGCGGCACGCCGATGTCGCCAAGGTATCCGGTGCAATAGCGAGCCGGGATATTCATGCATCGGCAGAGCGTGATCGCGAGATGAGCGAAGTCGCGGCACACGCCCCGCTTCTCTTCGTGCGCTTCGGCCGCCGTGCGCGTCGAGCGCGCATGGGCATAGCCGAAGGTCAGGGACTGGTGGACATAGTCGCAGATCGCCTGCACCCGCCGCCAGCCTGGGCTCGTGCGCGCAAACAGATCCCAGGCCATCTGTGACAGGCGATCGGTTTCGCAGTAGCGGCTGCCGAGAAGATGGATCAGGGTATCGTCAGGAAGATCCTCGACGGCATGCTGGCAGGCCTCCAAATCGACGTTGTCGGGCGCGCCGGAGTCGTGGACGAAAGCATCGGTCGAGATGCGAAATTCGCCCGGTGGTGCAATCAGCCGTGTGCAGATGTTTCCGAACGCATCGAGATAGGTTGACTGGGGTACCGAGGGGGTAGTGTGCAGCCGGTCGGGGCTCAAGAGGTCCGCGCCGCGCGAGGGATGCACATTCAGCATCAGGAGCATCGGGGTGGGCTGGGCACATTGATAGGCAAGCTCGAAGCCGATTCGAATGCGCATGACACACCACCACGTTCGAGCCGCCCGTCCGCACGGACGGGCATGATTGCGCCGGACAGGATCAAGAGGAAAGCAAGCCCGGTGCCAGCCACCAACTCGCGGCGACGCCACAGGTTGCGCGGACGCGACTGGCACCTCGGATCTGGAACTCGGCCGTAGGCAACGCGTTGCCTTGCGTGGTGAACGAGCCGGAGCTCAAGCTCGTCCAGATCCTGGGCCCCGGCCTGATCACCGGCGCATCGGACGACGACCCGAGCGGAATTGCGACCTACTCCCAGGTGGGCGCGCAGTTCGGCTACGGCCTTGCCTGGACCCTCATCTTCACCTTCCCGCTGATGGCGGTCATCCAGGAGATCAGCGCCCGCATCGGCCGCGT
The DNA here is from genome assembly GCA_019233695.1 of Methylobacteriaceae bacterium. GTDB lineage: Bacteria > Pseudomonadota > Alphaproteobacteria > Rhizobiales > Beijerinckiaceae > JAFAME01. The sequence continues at coordinate 6,385 of JAFAME010000084.1, read as the reverse complement.
CACCGGCCACGGCATCGCCAGAAACCTGCGCAAGCACTACCCGGTCTGGCTGCTCAACGGCATCGTCGCGCTGCTTGTTTTTGCCAACACGATCAACATCGGCGCCGATCTCGGCGCCATGGCGCGGCGCTGCAACTGCTGATCGACGGCCCGCGGCTCGCCTATGTCGCGCTCTTTGCCATCGTATCGGCGCTGCTCGAAGTCTTCGTGCACTATTCGCGGTACGTGTCGGTCCTCAAATGGCTGACCCTGTCGCTCTTCGCCTATGTGGCAACGGCGTTCGTGGTCGACATCCATTGGGGCGAACTCGGCACCGCAATCGTCCTGCCGCCGCTGTCTCTCGGTTTGCCTTATGTCGTTGCCGTCGTCGCCGTCTTCGGCACGACCATCAGTCCATACCTGTTCTTCTGGCAGGCGGCCGAGGAGGTCGAAGAGGAAAAGGAACGTCCGGGGGCAAAACCCCTGCTGCGCGCGCCGCGGCAGGCCGCATCCGAGTTGGCCCGCATTCGCGTCGACACCTACATCGGCATGGCGCTATCGAATGCGTTCGGGATTTTCATTCTCATCACCACTGCGGCGACCCTGAACGCGCACGGCCTCACCAATATCCAGACGTCGAGCCAAGCGGCCGAAGCACTGCGCCCGATCGCAGGCCGGTTCGCCTTCACCGTGTTTGCCGCCGGCATCGTCGGCACCGGCCTCCTTGCCCTTCCGGTACTGGCAGGTTCGGCAGCCTATGCACTCGGCGAGGCGCGCGGCTGGCCGATCGGGCTCGCGCGCAAGCCCGCGCAGGCCAAGGCGTTCTACGCGACCATCGCTGTTGCGATGGGAATCGGCGCGGTCATGAACTTCACGCCGATCGATCCGATCAAGGCGTTGTTCTGGAGCGCCGTCATCAATGGGGTTGTCGCGGTGCCGGTCATGGCGATGATGATGCTGCTCGCCGTGCGGCGCGCCGTGATGGGCAAGTTCGTCCTGCCGCGCAGCCTGCAGGTGATCGGTTGGATCGCAACCGCGGTGACGGGGTTGTGGTTCTCGCGATGGCCGTCACGTCGATTGCCTGAGAGCTCACACTTTTACTGCGGCGCACCGGAGCGATCGAGGACCGCCGCGAAACCCGTGCGCCAGCTTGCGTATTTGGGTCGCCAGCCGAGGTCGCGCTTTGCCTTGGCGTTCGAACCGGCCCGGATCTCTGTCATCATGATCGTCATGTGCTCGCCGGCAAGAAGCCTTCCGAGCAGCCACCCGAGGCCCCGCTGATCGCGGTCAGCTCGTGCACGATCACGTCCGGCCTGGCTCTGGCGACGGCGGCATGAACCGCGGCGCGGTCGAGCGCATCGACAACGATTGCTTCCGCGCCGGCCTTGCAGATCCGGTCCGTCTTTGCGGGCGAGCGCGCCAGGCCGACGACGGAATGCCCGCGTTGAACCAGCTTCGGGAGGAGATGCCTCCCGACGGCCCCGCTCGCACCCGCCACCATGATCCGCACGTCCGCTGCCTCCGTCCGCCGAACGCGCGACCGGGCCGACGATTGGCGGCGCTCCCGCCCGAGACTACCACATTGCCGATATCGGCACCGCCCACAGGCGATCGCCAAAGGGCACAGGCCTGTGGTGGTCGTGGAGCACCATTCCGATCGCGAACTGGTCGGGGTTGGTCTCGGCGAGGCGCCGCAGGCCGCGAAAATCTTCCGATGTGACTGTCGCGGAGGCCTTCACCTCGATGCCCACCATTCGACCGCTACGGTCCTCGATGATCACATCGACCTCGTTCTGGTCCTTGTCCCGGTAGTGGCTGAAAGCAAGGCGCTCGCTGCTCCAGCCGGCGAGCTTCAGCACTTCGCAGAATACGAAGGTCTCCAGCAATGGCCCGAAGACACGCCGATCCCGAGCGATGCGCTCCGGCGTGATGCCGCGCAGCGCGGCGAGAAGGCCGGTGTCGAGGAAGTGCAGCTTTGGCGTCTTCGTGAGCCGCTTGAGTGCGTTGCTGTGCCAGGGCGGCAGGGTGCGAATGAGGAACAGCCGCTCGAACACGGTCGTGTAACGCTGGGTCGTGACGTGATTGAGACCGATCCTGGCGCCGGCATCGCTGTGGTTTACCAGCTGGCTTGAGTGCTCGGCGAGAACCCGCAGCAGGCGAGCCATCCGATCAAGCTGATCGACGTTTGCAACGTCGCGCACATCGCGCTGAACGATGGCGTCCACGTATTCGAGATACCAGTCCTGACGGCGCGCCCAGGCTTTGCGGACCAGCGCCTCCGGATAGCCGCCCGACAGCACCGCCTCGATCAAGGCTCCGCCGAAGAGCTCCCGCGCCACCCGAGGCGGCTCGCCCCGAAAGGCAGCTTCCAGGAACGATGGCGGCGTCTCCGACACGATTTCGGATTGCGCCAGCGGCAACAATTGAACCGTTTCCATCCTGCCCGCCAGCGAATCGGCAACGCGCGGCAGGGTGATCAGATTGGCCGAACCGGTCAGCAGGAATCGGCCCGGCCGCGGATCGGCATCAACGCTTTCCTTGATCGCCAGCAACAGCCCCGGCGCGCGCTGGACTTCATCGATGATGGCGTGGTCAAGATTCCGTACGAATCCGGCTGGATCGCGGCTCGCCGCATCAAGCGTGGTGGCATTGTCGAGGTTGTAGAATGCGCGCCGCTCGTCGGCCAGAGACCGGGCGAGCGTGGTCTTTCCGGCTTGCCGCGGCCCGGCGAGCAGGACCACGCGCGTGTCGGCCAGTGCCTGCTCGAGCCGGGCCTGCGCGAACCTCGGATACATGGTTGGCGGGTTCCGTCGAATTGAAAGTCAGTTGCCGTCTGATTGAAAGACACGATCCGTCTATCTGAAATCCGATGGGCGTCCAAATGAAATCCGAGTGAGCCGTCATACTCACATTTTGATCCGAAGCTAAGTGGAGAGCCGGGATCCGGCACCGGATCCCGGATAGCCGCAAAGCGGCTTCCGGGGTGACGGGGGTCCGCTACACCGTCCCGCCCAGCTCCTCGGACAGGTCCTGAAGCTCCTTGTCGCCGGCCATCATCGTCTGCAGTGAGTCGAGCTTGATCTGCGACTTGGCATAGGTGCCGAGCGTCCGGCCGCGGTTCAATACCGTGAACCGGTCCCCGATCGCGTAGGCATGGCGCACGTTGTGGGTAATGAAGATCACCCCGACCCCCTTGGCGCGCACCTGGCGGACGAACTTCAGCACCATGGAGGTCTGCGCCACGCCCAGTGCGGAGGTCGGCTCGTCGAGGATCAGCACCTTGGCGCCGAAGTGGACGGCGCGGGCGATCGCCACGCACTGGCGCTCGCCGCCCGACAGGGTTCCGACGGCCTGCTGCGGATCGCGCACGTCGATGCCGATCCGATGCATCTCGTCGCGCGCGATGCGGTCGGCGTGCGCCATGTCCATGAAGGAGAACGGCCCGAGCTTTCCCTTCACCGGCTCGCGACCCATGAAGAAATTGCGGGTGATCGAGAGCAGCGGGATCATCGCCAGGTCCTGGTAGACGGTGGCAATGCCCATATCGAGCGCCTCGCGCGGGCTCGAGAAGACGACCGGCCGGCCGTCGACGACGAAGTCGCCGCTCGTCGGGGGGTGGACGCCCGAGAGTGTCTTGATGAGGGTGGACTTGCCGGCGCCGTTGTCGCCGAGGAGGCAGTGCACCTCGCCGGAATTGACCGTCATCGACACGCCGGCGAGCGCCACCACCGGGCCGAAGTGCTTGACGAGGTCGCGCACCTCGATGAGCGGCACGACGGCCTTCGGCGGTCTCGGCGGGGCGGTGATCGGCTCAGTCGATGTCATGATCTAGCGCCCACCGACGACCCGGCGCCGGATCAGGTTGTTGAAGAGGACGGCGATCAAGAGCATGCCGCCGAGGAACACCCGGAACCAGTCATTGGGCACGCCGGTGAACAGGATGCCCATCTGCACGACGCCGAAGATGAGCGCGCCGAGGCAGGCGCCGATGACCGAGCCGTAGCCGCCAGTAAGCAGACAGCCGCCGATGACGGCGGCGATGATCGCCTCGAATTCCTTCAACAGCCCGCGGTCGGATGCCGCCGAGCCGAATTCGAACACCTGGCAGGCCGCAAAGACCGTGGCGCAGAAGGCGGTGAGCATGAACAGCGAAATCTTCACGGCGCCGACGGGCACGCCGACGTTGCGCGCCGCGTTGGCGTCGCCGCCTGAGGCGAAAATCCAGTTGCCGACCTTGGTCCTCGCCAGAACGATGTGGCCGACGAGCGCGATGAAGAGCGCCCACACGACGACCATCGGAATGCCGCGAACGCTGGGATCGCCGTTCGGCAGCCGACCGATGATGTCATTGTCGGCAAGCCAAGTGAACAAGGGATCGCCGATGGTCCCGGAGAAAAGAAAGCCGACGAAGGTGCCCTCCGCGGCCTCCTTCATGCCTACGACGATGGTGCGGTTGGTGAAGAGGATGGAGAGCGCCAGCGTCAGCCCGCGCAGGATGTAGAGCGAGGCGAGCGTCACGATGAAGGACGGCAGGCCGGTGCGGATGACGATCAGGCCGTTGATGAAGCCGATCGCCAGGGCGCCCGCAAAGGCAAAGATGACGCTGAGCGTCACCGGCCAGTGGAAGACGATTGTCGGCAGCGCGATCATCATGCCGGCAAAGCCGATCATCGAGCCGACCGACAGGTCGAATTCGCCGGCGATCATCAACAGCGCGGCGCCAACGGCGATGACCATCAGATAAGCGCTGACGGTCGTCCAGTTGAGGACGCCGTCGGCGGCAAACATCCCCGTCCCGTGCGCGGTGATGCCGAAGAAGATGAAGACGAGCACGGCGCCGGCAAAGGCGCCGAGCTCCGGCCGCGAGAGCAATCGCCGCAGGCCGGACTGCTGGCGCAGCCGCTCGTCGCGGGCGGCGCCGATGGCGGCGGTTGACTCGATGCGGGACGTCTCGGTCATTCCGAAGAACCTGCACTGCCAAGTTCCCCTCCCCTTGCGGGGAGGGGTCAGGGGTGGGGGTCACGCACCACAGCCAACGGGCTTGGAGACCCCCTCCCCGGAGTGCCTTGCGCCTCACGCCTGAGCGACTACCGGTATTCGCCGGCGAGCTTCTCGACGAGGCCGATGTTCTTCTTGGTGACGAAGCCCGGGCCGGTGTTGATATTGTTGGCCGGGATGACGCCGTAGCGGGCGTATTCGGTGAGGAAGACGACCGGCAGATAGCCCTGCAGGTAGGGCTGCTGGTCGATCGCCGCCTCCATGATGCCGTCCTTGATGGCCTTCGAGATGTCGGAGTCGAGATCAAAGCTGATGAAGCTCTTGAACTTGCCGGCCGAGCCCATGTCGCGCAGCAGCTTGATCGTCGGATCGGCCGAGTTCGGGCCGAGCGTCAGAATGCCGTTGGTGTCGGGGTGGGCCGTGAGGAACGCCTTCACCTTGTTGTAGACCTCGGTCGGGTCGATGCCGGAATCGAGCATCTGGTCACCGAGCTTGACGCCCAGGCCGTCGGCATAGCCCTGGCAGCGCTCGACCGACACGGTATTGGTGATGAAGTGGTTGACGCACAGGAACTTGGTGACACCTGCGGCCTTGGCACGCTCACCGGCGCCCTTGCCGGCATCGTATTCCGGCTGGCCGATATGGAGCAGTGCGCCGAGCTTCTTCGACTGCTCGCCGGTGCCTGAGTTCACGGTGACGACCGGGATGCCCTTGGCAATGGCGCCTTTGATGGCCGATTCGAGGACATTGTAGTCGGCAATCGTCGTGATGATGCCGGTTGGGTTCGAAGCGGCGGCCTGCTCGATGATGCGAGCCATGTCGGCGATGTCGCCGGTCGAGGGATTGCGGTACTCGACCTTCACGCTGAGATCGTGCTCGGCATTCTTCAGCGCATTCTTGATGGTGTTCCACCACGAATCGGAGTCCGGCGCGTGGCTGACGAAGACGAAGCGCTCACCCGCGGCATGAGCCGGGGCGACGAGCCCGAGAAACGGCAAGGCGAGCGTCGCCGCCAAAAAGGTCCTGCGGATGATGCCTGCTGTCATGGGTTTTCCTCCCTTTCATGTATGACGAGCCCGGATGCAGCGTCCGGGATCGTCTGGCGCTCGGCGGCGCCAGGACCCTGATATGTCTAGCGCGTGTTGCCGCCGACTTGAAGGGGCTGCGAGGCACGCCAGATGGGAAAGCAATCCGGCATCGGCAGGGCCGTAGCTCGATTTCGCGCCGTCAGCGCAGGCCCGCATCCACGATGATGCACTGCTTGGTGATCATGGCGCTGTCGTCGGCGGCCAGAAACAGCGCCACGCGGGCGATGTCGTCAGCGACGAGCTGGCGATTGAGGCTTTGGCGCGCCACGAAGCCCGCGATGTCTTCCTCGCTCAGCCATAGGCGGCGCTGGCGTTCGGTG
>JAFAME010000068.1 GCA_019233695.1 Methylobacteriaceae bacterium | reverse complement strand
TCACTCGGGCTCTCCCGCCTTTGCCCAATAGACGACGCCCCGGCGATCCTAACGGTCGCGATAGCCCTCGGCCTTGGCACCCTTCGCGATCCCTGCGAGCTCCTTGCGGTCAGGAACCGGAATGAGAAGGACTCCCTTGCCTTTCGGTATGAAGGCGAATTCCTGCCCAGCCTTCCAGGCGCGCGGCTCGCGGACCGATTTAGGTATGGATATCTGGAACTTCGCCGATAATCTTGCGAATCCGGACATGGACTCTTACCCCAAGGAAGACGATAGCCACGTGGTAAGAACATATATGATGGCGGTCAAAAAAGTCACGCTGCTGCCGAAGGACGGCTGCACAGCACGCCGGCACGACGCAGGCGGACTCAGCGCGCCAGGATCGCCAGCAGGAGAAGGGCGACGATGTTGGTAATCTTGATGGCCGGGTTCACTGCGGGTCCCGCCGTGTCCTTGTAAGGATCGCCGACGGTGTCGCCGGTCACGGAGGCCTTATGGGCCTCCGAGCCCTTGAAGTGCTGGACGCCGTTCTTGTCGGTGAAGCCGTCCTCGAAGGATTTTTTGGCATTGTCCCAGGCGCCGCCGCCGGACGTCATCGAGATGGCCACAAACAGGCCGTTGACGATCACGCCGAGGAGCGAGGCGCCGAGCGCGGCAAAGGCGCTTGCCTTGGAGCCGGAGATCAGCAGCACGCCGAAATAGACGACGAAGGGCGCCAGCACCGGCAAGAGCGACGGCACGATCATCTCGCGGATTGCGGCGCGCGTCAGCATGTCGACGGCGCGGCCGTAGTTCGGCCGCTCGGTGCCCTGCATGATGCCGGGCTTTTCCTTGAACTGGCGGCGCACCTCCTCGACGACGGAGCCTGCCGCCCGGCCGACTGCCGTCATGGCGATGCCGCCGAAGAGATACGGGATCAGCCCGCCGAAGATCAGGCCGGCGACGACGTAGGGGTTCGAGAGATCGAACGACACCGTCCCGAGGTCCTTGAAATACGAGAACGCCGTCGAACCGGCCGTGCCGGCCTGCTTGGCGAAATAGCTCAAGTCATTGGAATAAGCGGCAAACAGCACCAGCGCCCCGAGACCGGCCGAGCCGATCGCGTAACCCTTGGTGACCGCCTTCGTGGTATTGCCGACCGCATCGAGCGCGTCGGTCGAGTGACGAACTTCCTTGGGAAGGCCGGCCATTTCGGCAATGCCGCCGGCATTGTCGGTCACCGGACCGAAGGCATCGAGCGCGACGATCATGCCGGCAAGGCCGAGCATGGTGGTGACCGCGATGGCGATGCCATAAAGTCCGCCGAGCTGCGAGGTCGTGATGATCCCGGCAACGATGACAATGGCGGGCAAGGCCGTTGCTTCGAGCGACACCGCCAGGCCCTGAATGACATTGGTGCCATGGCCTGTGACGGAAGCCTGGGCGATCGAAACGACCGGCCGCTTGCCCGTGCCCGTGTAGTATTCGGTGATCCAGACGATGAGGCCCGTGACCACAAGGCCGACGATGCCGCACACGAAGAGCTTCAGGCCATTCAGTGCGGTGCCGCTGGCCGTTGCGATGTCGCCCCAGCCGATGAGGAAGTGAGTGGCGATGGCGAGGCCGACGATCGACAGCGCTCCGGCCGCTATCAAGCCCTTGTAGAGGGCGCCCATGATCGAATTGTCGGCCCCGAGCTTGACGAAGAAAGTGCCGGCGATCGAGGTGACGATGCAGGCCGCGCAGATGCCAAGCGGATAGAGCATGGTCGAGATCAGGACGGGCTGGCCGGCAAAGAAGATGGCGGCGAGCACCATGGTGGCGACGACCGTCACGGCATAGGTTTCGAAGAGGTCGGCTGCCATGCCGGCGCAATCGCCGACATTGTCGCCGACGTTGTCGGCGATGGTGGCAGGGTTGCGCGGATCATCCTCGGGGATGCCGGCTTCGACCTTGCCCACGAGATCGGCGCCGACGTCGGCGCCCTTGGTGAAGATGCCGCCGCCGAGACGTGCGAAGATCGAGATGAGCGAGGCACCGAAGCCGAGCGCCACGAGCGCGTCGATGACCGTGCGGTCGTTGGGCGCAAGCCCCATCGGCCCGGTCAGGATGTAGAAATAGACGGAGACGCCGAGAAGCGCGAGGCCCGCCACCAGGAGTCCGGTCACCGCTCCCGCCTTGAAAGAGATATCCAAACCGGCCGCGAGCGATTTCGTTGCGGCTTGCGCCGTGCGTACATTGGCACGCACCGACACGTTCATGCCGATGAAGCCGGCCGACCCCGACAGGATCGCGCCGATGGCAAAGCCGATGGCAACCGGCGCCTGCAAAAACAGCCAGATGACGACAAAGAGCACGATGCCGACGACCGCGATGGTCGTATACTGGCGCCGGAGGTAGGCCTGCGCACCCTCGCGGATGGCCCCGGCAATCTCCTGCATGCGCGGCGAGCTGGCATCCGCGCCCATCACCTGCGAGATGGTCATGACCCCATAGACGATGGAAAGCAGGCCGCCGAGAATGATGAGCCAAAGGGAAATCATATTTATCGTTTCCTGGTCCGCTGCTGTCGGCCTTCGTGGCGGCGCGCGAGGCGGGCGCCCCGGCGGTTGTGTCTCACCTGGCCTTTGCGACGCGAACCTCTGCCAGAAAGTCGCCTGCGCCGCAATGCGCTCGGCGCCATTGACCACACGTTGCGCGAACATGGGAAAGGGACTGCAGCTGCCTGGGAACCAATGTCTTCCCGGCCGGACGCGAAGCAGGGAAGGATCTGGCGCCGGATCCTGGAGCGCGCTTCGCGCTTCCGGGGTGACAAGGATAGGTCTAGCGGGCTTGCTGCATTCGTAAGTCTATGCTTACGGTCTGTCGAGTTCACAGGAGAGCGGGATGAGGCGAATGTTGGGGGCGTTGGCGGCGATCATGCTGGCCCATCCGGTCGGCGCGACCGTGAAATCGGTCGCCCCGCAGGGTTTCGAGGTCGAGGAGGCGGTGGAGATCGCCGCGCCACCGAAGCGCGTGTTCGAGGCCCTGTCCGAATTGCCGCGATGGTGGAGCTCAAAGCATTCGATGTCGGGCGATGCCAACAATCTCTACCTCGAGACCCGGGCCGGCGGCTGCTTTTGCGAACGGCTGAAAGACGGGGGCGAAGTCCAGTGGATGACGGTGGTGTTCGCATCGCCGGCGAGCCTGCTGCGGCTTCGCGGCGGGCTCGGGCCGCTCCAGGCGGAAGGAGTCGAGGGCGCGATGACCTTCACGTTGAAGGCCGCTGAGGCCGGCCACACGAACGTCGAGGTCAGCTACATCGTGGGCGGTTATTTGCGAGGCGGGCCGGACAAGTGGGCCCAACCTGTCGACCAGGTCCTGGCCGAGCAGGTCGGGCGCCTGAAGCTTTACATCGAAACCGGATCTCCGGAGGGCGCCAAGACACCGTAAGCCCCTCGATACAGCCGGCGTGGCATCGCGGCATTCGCCCCTGATGCGGGCGCTGCGGCCCTGATTGTCGCCTCCACTACGACCGAGCAAGCCGACCTGGCTGATCTCACGTATGCTGTTCAAGCTGGAACTTGGCCAGCAGATCAACAATGGGAGATCGATCATGCGAATTGTGCTGTCCCTTGCCGCACTCGCGGTGACGCTTGCCTTGCCGCTCACCGGAAGCCCCGCACATGCGCAGAACGCGCGGTCGTGGGTGGCCAGCTACGGTGTAGACGGCAACCCGTGCACCCGCTCACAGCCCTGCGCGACCTTCAACGGCGCGCTCGCCCAGACCAATGCGGGAGGCGAGATCAATTGCCTCGACTCGGGCGACTTCGTAGACATGGAGATCACGCACGCAGTCACCATCGATTGCACCGGGGTCGAGGCTGGGGTCGAAGGAGGGGTCTTCGTCACCGCCAATGCGACCGACGTCGTGACCCTGCGCGGGCTCGACATCAACGGAAACGGTGTATTCGCGCAAGGCATTACATTCGAGGGAGGCGCGGCCCTTCATATCGAGAAATGCGTAATCCGCAACTTCAACAGCACGCGCACCGATATCCCGGTTGCGGGAATCCTGGATGAAGCCGCCGGCAACTCGGAACTGTTCGTCTCCGACACCGTCGTGACGAACAACGGTACGGGCGCGCCGGGCGCCGGGATCTGGATCAATCCATTTACCGACAACTCCGTCGCCAAGGTCACGCTGAACCGCGTCGAGGCGCGCGACAACTACTTCGGCATCAAGGCGGATGGCAACCGAACAGCACACGGCGTAATCAACATGACCATCCGGGACAGCGTGTCTACAGGCAACATTTCGAACGGCGTTGTCGGCACCTCCTTCTACGTGGCCATCGTCATGATGATCGACCGAAGCACGTCCTCTCACAATGCGGCGGGCTTCGGCGTCATTGCCGACGGGCCGAAGACCACGATCCGGCTCGGGGGCTCTTCGATTGCCGGCAACATCAACGGTGTCGGCGTCAGCAACGGCGGCGTGCTGCAGTCCTACGGCACCAACCAGATCAACGGCAATTCGAATGACGGCATCGCCTCGCTGACGCCAATCGGGCTGCATTGAACATCGGGAGACGGCCCGCAGCACGGAAAAGCGAGCGTACTGCGGGCCCGATCCGCCGCCCGGCGGGAAGCAGAATTCCAGTCGAGGCCGATACTATGTACTACGAGGCTGGTGACGCTACGATCCGGCGCAGAGCCACCTCTCGTCATGGCGCGGCCGACCCGAAAGGCAGAATGGAACGAACCTCCATGATCCGGACGCAAGCCGACATTGCTGCACAAACCGGCAAACTCCTGGCCCAGATGCGCCGGGCGCGCCCGCTCGTCCACAACATCGCCAACTACGTCTCGATGGACATTGCCGCCAACGCGCTGCTTGCCATCGGCGCTTCGCCGGCGATGGTCCACGCCCGCGAGGAGGTGGCCGAATTCGTCAGCTTCTCGGGCGCATTGGTCGTCAACATCGGGACCCTCTCGACGCCGTGGATCGAGAGCATGAAGCTTGCTGCCGAGGCCGCGGTCGCCCACCACAAGCCCTGGGTGCTCGATCCGGTCGGAGCGGGCGCGACGCGACTGCGCAACGAGGCGGTCGCGGCGCTCCTGCCGCATCGGCCCGCGATCATCCGCGGCAATGCCTCCGAGATCATGGCAGTCGCGGGCGGCGTCGGCGTTGCTCCCAAAGGCGTCGATAGCGCCAATACCACCGAGGAGGCGACCGCTTTGGCGGTGAGCCTCGCCACGCATCAACGCTGTGTCGTCATCGCCACCGGCGCAATCGACGTCATCACCGACGGCAAGCGGGTCGTGAAACTCGCCAACGGCTCGCCCATGATGACCAAGGTCACGGCCCTGGGCTGTGCGCTCTCGGCCGTGACGGGTGCGTTCGCCGCTGTCACCGGCGATGCGTTCGAAGCGTCGGTTGCCGCCGTTGCGGTCTATGGCATCGTCGGCGAACTCGCGGCCGAGCACGCGGCGGGGCCGGGGTCGTACCGAGTGGCATTCCTGGACAGGCTTGCTTCGATCGAGGCCAGACACATCGAGCAGCACCTCAAGGTCGCAGGCTAAGTGAAGCCGAAAGAAAACGCGTGTCATGAATTCGAAAACAGGCCCCAGCGTCACCTGCTTGAAGCTTCTCTACGATCAGGCCTTCGCAAGCTATCGCGCGCAGGCATTGTGGAACGTCGCGCGGCACGTACATCCGACGGCGGCCGACGCGATGGCTGTCGCCCGATCCTTGCGCGTCAACGGCGATCGGGAGGCCCGACGGCTGGCCGAGGCCATCGAACGAGAGGCAGCCGATGGCGCTCACGGCTCATCAGCGTAAGATCCTGCTTGCTCTTGCGGCCAACCGTTCGCCCGACAGCTATGTTGCAGGGGCATCGGCGCTCAACGTCAGCGCCCCCCGCTTGTCCACCGACATCGACATCTTCCATGATGAGGCAGCGCGTCTGGAGGCTGCAGCAACTCACGATGCTGCGACACTGGAGCGCGCCGGGTTCGCGGTTTCCTGGACGAGACGGATGGCGCTTCTGCGAACGGCCGTCGTCGCGCTCGAGGATGAAGAAACGAAGCTGGAATGGGCCTATGACAGCGACTTTCGTTTCTTTCCGACCCTGCCCGATCCCTTGTTCGGCTATCGGCTCCACAGGTTCGATCTTGCCGCCAACAAGATCATGGCCGCGGCTGATCGAAGAGAGGTCCGTGACATCATCGACCTCGTCGAGATTGACAGGACCTATCTGCCGTTGGGGCCGCTCATAACGGCCGCGGTCGACAAATCCCCGGGATGGACGCCGGAGGGTGTCGTTTCAGAGATACGGCGCAACGCCATGCGGCCAGCTGACGACTACAGAAATGTCGCCTCCGAAGAGCCGATCGACCCGATGAAAGTGCACAGCAGCCTGAGATCAGCTCTCGACCGCGCGGACGAGTTCGTCCGCGCCTTGCCGACCGAGTTTCTTGGCGTGGTCTTCCTCGAAAAGGGCGTGCCCACGACCCCCAATCTCGAACGGCTATCCGATACGTTCCATCATCGTGGATCGAGACGAGGACATTGGCCCGACTCCGACAGCGTGCGACATGAGATGTGGGTGAGCTATCGAGGGGAACGGCCAAGATCTTCTTGAAACACCGCGCGAATTCCCGCCTGGAACCGGCCGCATGGCGCCTCCCGAAAACTACCGTCTCTGCCTGGTCACCGACCGCGCCTTGGCGCGCGGCCGGCCGCTCACGGAAATCGTGGCCGCCGCGGTGCGCGGCGGCGTGACGATGGTTCAGCTGCGCGAAAAGACGGCTGCAACGCGAGCCTTTATCGAGGAAGCGCTGGCCCTGAAGGCTCTGCTCGCGCCGCTCGGCGTGCGTCTCCTCATCAACGATCGCCTCGACGTCGCGCTCGCCATCGAGGCTGACGGCGTGCATGTCAGCCAGGACGACATGCCGGTCGCATTGGCGCGCCGGATGCTCGGGCCGAAGGCGATCATCGGACTGTCGATCACGACGATCGCGCAGATATCCAACGACGACGTCGGGCTTGCCGACTACCTCGGCGTCGGGCCGATCTTCGCGCAGGTGACAAAACTGGACGCAAGTCCGCCGATCGGCCTTGCCGGTCTCGCCAAAATCCGCGGGGCCACGAACAAGCCGATCATGGCCATCGGCGGCATTTCGGCCGCCAATGCTGCCGACGTGCGCCGGGCCGGCGCCGATGGCCTTGCCGTCGTGAGCGCAATCATGGCCGCCGCCGATCCGGCGACCGCAGCTGCCGCGCTGACGTAGTCTCGCCGCCAGCCATCGGCAGGCGCGCGGGATCAGAAGTGGCTGAACGAGCCACGGGCGAACTGGCGTGGCTCGCCACGGAAATCGAGAAAGACCGGCGGCTCCCCTGCCCCGCCCCTGGCAGTGCCGATGGCCGTGACCCGCACGCCTGCCGCTTGCGCCTGCACCTCGAATGCAGCTGCCGCTTCCGGGTCCACGGAAGCGAGAACTTCATAATCGTCACCGCCGGTTACCGCCACTTCGAACAGATCTGGCGAGGCACGCACAGCCGCTTCTGCCGCGGGCGAGAGCGGCACGCGGGCGAGTTCGATCGTTGCACTCACCCCTGATACTTTCAGCATCTTGGAAAGATCGCCGATCAGCCCATCGGAAACATCCATTCCGGCGCGCGCGTCGGCGCGCATCGCTGCGCGCAGCGCCATGCGGGGCTGCGGCAGGAGAAAGCGATCGAGCAGGAAGGCGCGATCTTGTTCGCCGAGCCCAGCCCTCCACGGCGCATCGGCGGCTTCGGCGAGCCTCAGCTTAAGTCCGATGGCCGCATCGCCGATCGTGCCGCTGACATAGATGCGGTCCCCGGCCTGCACGCCGGTGCGCGGCGCCATGCGGCCCTTCGGCACCGATCCGAGCGCCGTGATCGACAAAGTCAGCGGCCCTGGCGTCTTCACCGTATCGCCGCCAAGCAATGGACAGGAATAGGCGTGCGCATCCTCGCCAAGTCCACCAGCAAAGGCGGCAAGCCACTCGATCTCCCATTTGGGCGCCAGGGCGAGCGAAATGACGAATCCGAGCGGCTCGGCGCCCTTGGCCGCAAGGTCGGAAAGATTGACCCGAAGCGCCTTTTTGGCGATTGCCCCGGGAGGGTCGTCGCCGAAGAAATGCACTCCCGCCACGAGCGCATCGGTCGTCACGACGATTTCCTCGTCGGCGGGCGGCGTGATCAGGGCGGCATCATCAAGGAGGCGCAATCCGCCGGGCCCGGCCAAGGGCGCAAAGCAGGTTGCGATGAGCTCGTCTTCGGTCAGGCGCGGCCCGGACATGCGGCGTCTCAATTCGCCCGTTCGGCGAATTCGTCGACCCGCAGCTGCCGGGCGAGCGCATCGAGCACCGCATTGACGAGACCGGCCTCCTCGCGATCGAAGAACGCGCCCGCGACATCGACATATTCCTTGATGACGACGCGCGCCGGGACATCAGCGCGTTGCCTCAGCTCATAGGCGCCGGCGCGCAGGATGGCGCGCATCACGGCTTCCACCCTCTTCAGAGGCCATCCCTTGGAGAGGGTGTCGTCGACGAGGCGATCGAGAACAAGCTGGTCATCGAGCACCCCGGCCACGATGTCCCGGAAGAAGGCGACCTCGGCGGGCTTGTAACGATCGCCCTCGACCTCGCCGCCGATCCAATAGGCTTCGAACTCGGCAAGGATTTCGTTGATGCCCTTGCCCGTGACTTCCATCTGATAAAGCGCCTGCACTGCCGCAAGGCGCGCGGCCGCACGCTTGTCCGCCTTGCTCATGAGCGAACTCCGAGACGGCACTTCAGGCGCAGCAGAGCGAGCGCCGCGCGCGCCGCATCGCCTCCCTTGTCGCCCTGCGCCGGGTCGGCGCGGGCGATGGCTTGCGCCTCGTTTTCGACCGTGAGGATGCCGTTGCCGAAGGCGAGCCGACGCACGACGGCGAGGTCGGTCAGGGCGCGGGCGCTTTCGTTGGCCACGATCTCGAAATGATAGGTCTCGCCGCGGATGATGCAGCCGAGCGCAACAGCGCCTTGATAGGGCGATCTCTTGGCCTGCGCGGCATCGAACCCGATCGCCAGCGCGATTGGAATTTCGAGCGCACCCGGAACCGTCACGACATCGCCGGCAGCGCCCGCCGCTTCGAGCGCAGCCTGGGCGCCCGCAAGCAGCATCGTGGCGATCGCGTCATAGAAGCGCGCTTCCACGATCAGGAAGCGCGAACCCGCAACGCTCTCTGCGGGCGCGGACGTCGCGCGGCGCGGTTCGGCCATACCTCGATCCAGACGAAAAGCGACCTTGCCGCGGATGAGGGCACCTCCCGCGGCGGCCGCCCGTGCATAGAGGCGGTCGTCCTGCCGCGCAAGCGTGCCTGAAGGCTATGACTCGCCGAAGATCATGAAGGCGAGGCGCCAGCGCCTGTTCGCATTTGCATTCGTCTGCCAAGCAGGCGGCGCAGCCACGACCGTGACCCTCGCGCCACAATCCGGTGAGCGCTGGGCAGGGGGCGCTCCGGCGGATGGGCGGCAAGGATCTCGTTGCAGGTGCCGACACAATTGTCGCAGATGAACACTCTTGGCCCGGCAATGAGACGCTGAACCTGATGCTCTGTCTTGCCGCAGAACGAGCATTTCAGTTTGTGTTGCATGGCTTGTCTTCCTTTTGCGTGAGCCCGGCCAGGGTGCCCGCTCAGGCGACCTGGAGCATGCCCCCGGTTCCCATCTCGCGCTGGAACAGCAGCAGATCGAGCGGGGGCGCATCGCCGGTGATGGCGGTCAAGAGCGCATGAACCTGGCCGCGATGGTGCGTCTGGTGATTGAACACATGGGCGAGCGCCGGCGCGAGCGCCTGCTCATATTCCTCCGGGGACGTCACGCGCCGGTAGCGGAAGGTGCCCGCAAGCTTCTCCTCGTCAAGGCCGGCAACGAAGGCGATGATGCGCTCGTCCTCGCTGGCGCGCGCCTCGCGCAAGGGCGCGAACTCTTCGAACAGGATGGCGTCGAGCCGGTCGGGCGCTTCGCCCTCCCCGGTGAACCGGCGCATCCAGATGCGGTCGCCGACCAGCAGGTGGTTCAAGGTGCCGTGGACGGATTTGAAGAAGGCGCCGTGGTCGGCCCGATAGTCCGCATTCGGAAGCTCGGCCGCCGCGTCGTAGAGCCTGCGGTTCGCCCAGCGATTGTAGCCGGCAAGCATATCGAAATGCGCTTTCATTGAGACACCCTTCCTGTCACGGACCGCCGCCGACCTCGGCGAGCCTTGCCGCATAGCGCGCCATCTGATCGATCTCGAGGTTGACTTCATCCCCGGCCTTTGCCGCCCCCCAGGTCGTCACGGCGAGGGTGTGCGGGATGAGGAGCACGGTGAATGTATCATCGGCAACGCTGTTGACCGTGAGCGAGGTGCCGTCGAGCGCCACCGAGCCCTTCTCGGCGATGAACTTTCGCAGCGGTCTCGGCAGAAGGATGGTGAAGCGGGCGCTCGGCCCCCAGCGATCGTCACCGCCGCTCACCTCGTCCCGGGCAAGGATGGTTGCCACGGCATCGACGTGGCCGCTGACCAGATGGCCGCCGAGCTCATCGCCCACCTTCAGCGAGCGTTCGAGATTGAGCCTGGTCCCCGGCTGCCATCTCCCCGCGGTCGTTCGCGCCACGGTCTCGGCGGCGGCATCGACCTCGAACCACGCGCCGCCTTCCGCGCGCGGTCCCGCGGCAACGGCGGTCAGGCAGGGACCGGAACAGGCGATGGAGGCGCCAACCGCGATGCTCGATGCGTCATAGGAAGACGCGATGCGCAGGCGTCGCAACGTCCCTCGCGGGCCGTCGGCCGCAACGACCATGCCGATATCGGTGATGAGGCCGGTGAACATAACGCTTTCCTTGGCCGAAACCCCGCCCTACCCCTCTCCCCGCAGCGGGCGGGAGGGCAGGACGGCCACCTCGGCGCGCCCCCTTTCGGCAGCCTCCGGCTTGCCCGAGGAGGCCGTTTCGGCATCGCGCGACAGTTCGCCGATGATGGTCCCGAAATCCTTCGCTTCGCGAAAATTGCGATAGACGGACGCAAAGCGGACGTAGGCCACGTCATCAAGGCCTTTCAGGCCTTCCATCACCAGTTCGCCAATGCGCTCGGAGGCGATCTCCGTCTCGCCCTGGCTTTCGAGCTGGCGCACGATGCCGTTGACCATCCGCTCGACCCGGGCAGGCTCGACCGGACGCTTGCGCAGCGCGACCTCGACCGAGCGCAACAGCTTGTCGCGGTCGAACGGCACCCGGCGGCCGGACCGCTTGACCACGACAAGCTGGCGCAGCTGCACCCGCTCGAACGTCGTGAACTTGCCGCCGCAATCCGGGCAGGCCCGGCGACGCCGAATGGCCGAGGCATCCTCGGTCGGCCGCGAATCGCGCACTTGCGTGTCGAGACTGCCGCAATAGGGGCAGCGCATGATGGCTCCTTGCGACCGTAACGCGGCCTAATAGATGGGGAAACGACGCGTCAGCTCGTGCACTCTCACCCGAACGCTGTCCTCAAGCGCCGTATTGCCGGATTCGCCGTGCTCGGCCAATCCGTCAAGCGTCTCGACGATGAGTTCGCCGACGCGCTTGAATTCGACCGCGCCGAAGCCGCGCGATGTCGCTGCGGGAGACCCCAGGCGGATTCCCGAGGTGATCGTCGGCTTTTCCGGATCGAACGGCACCCCGTTCTTGTTGCAGGTGATATGGGCACGCCCGAGCGAGCCCTCGGCCGCCTTGCCGGTGAGCTTCTTCGGCCGCAGGTCGACGAGCATCAGATGGTTGTCGGTGCCGCCGCTGACGAGGTCATATCCGCCTTCGGCAAGGCTCGACGCCAGCACCTTGGCGTTGTCGACGACCGCATGGGCGTAGAGCTTGAACTCCGGCCGCAAGGCCTCTGCCAGAGCCACCGCCTTGGCGGCTATGACGTGCATTAACGGACCACCCTGAAGGCCCGGAAATACGGCAGAATTGACCTTTTTGGCGATGCCCTCGTCGTTGGTGAGGACGAGGCCGCCGCGCGGCCCGCGCAAGGTCTTGTGCGTCGTCGTCGTCACCACATGGGCATGCGGGAACGGTGAGGGATGGGCGCCGCCGGCAACAAGCCCGGCAAAGTGCGCCATGTCGACCATGAACATGGCGCCGGCGGCATCGGCGATGGCGCGAAACCGGGCAAAGTCCCAATGCCTGGCGTAGGCCGAGCCGCCGGCGATGATCATCTTGGGCCGATGCTCGGCGGCCAGCCGCTCGACGGCATCCATGTCCACCTTCTGATCGGAGCGGCGCACTCCGTAACTGACGACCTTGAACCAGCGCCCGGACATGTTTACCGGCGATCCGTGGGTCAGATGGCCGCCGGCGGCGAGATCGAGACCCATGAACGTGTCGCCCGGCTGGATCAGCGCCATGAACACGGCCTGGTTTGCCTGGCTGCCTGAGCTCGGCTGCACGTTGGCGAATTTGCAGTCGAAGAGCCGGCAGGCGCGCTCGATGGCAAGGGTCTCGGCGATATCGACGAACTGACACCCCCCGTAATAGCGCCGGCCCGGGTAGCCCTCGGCGTATTTGTTGGTCATCACCGACCCTTGCGCTTCGAGAACTGCGCGCGAGACGATGTTTTCCGATGCGATCAGCTCGACCTCGTCGCGCTCGCGCCCGAGCTCGAGCTCGATCGCGCGGGCGATTTCGGGGTCTGTCTCAGCAAGGGAGGCGGAAAAGAAGCTGTTCGACCGAGCCGCAGGCCGGTCTTCTCCGAGCACGCGCGCCTGGGACATAGGTCCTCCTGTGAAAGCCGGCGAAAAACCAAAAGCACTCGGTGAAACTGCTCGCCGAGCGGCACCGCCGCCTCGCCTGCCCTGCAACCGCGCCAGCGCCTAGCACGAGTCCGATGTCGCGTCCAAGAAGCCGGAGGCAGAGCATCAGCCGCGACACAACAAGACATAAAGACTTGCTTATATCAAGATGTCGTTATGCGCTCGCCGTCTTTATCATCCTCTCGATGTAGGCGGCTCGCACACTCGGCATCGCCAGCCCCCGCGGCTCGAAGACGTCGCGAAGAAGGAAGTGGCTGGTGAGCGCGAACCCCGCAACGATGTCGGTGGCCGACGGGTTTCGTTCGCTGCCGTTGCCAAGAAACGGCGGCAGAGCGAGAAGGCGCTCGCGATAGGGGCCGCCGGCGGCTCGGCTCACCGCCCGGCCGGACTTCGGCGAGACAAAGACAAGGTCGGCAGAGCTGCCCGTCGCCGCGCAGCGGGTCAGATCAAGGCCGAAGCCAAGCTCACCGAGAATGCCGAGCTCGAAGCGAACCATGAGCGCGGGCGCCACTCCGACATCCGTCAGCTGTTCGACGATCACGGTGAGGGCCTCGTAGAGAGCGGTATGGGGGTCGCGCTCGGGCAAAAGGCGCAGCAGCGCGGCGATCAGGTTGATGCCGCCAAGCGCACAGGCGCTGGTCATCACCTCGGCCGCCCGCAGCACCGTGCCTTCGACCGTGTAGGTGCCAAGGTGCTCGTCGAGTCTTGCGCGCCACGTCGCCTCGACGTTGTTGGCAGGCTGGAGGACGCCTTGCAGACGCCGTGACCGCCCGCCACGCACGAGGCCGAGGTGCCGTCCGTGATCGCGCGTCATGAGCTCGACGATGACGCTCGTCTCGCCATGGCGCTTGACGCCGATGATCACGCCTTCGTCACGCCATTGCATCGCGGCTTCCCGCTTCGCGAACGTCCCGTGAAGTTACATACGTGGGAATTCGAGCCCCATCTCGCGATAGCGCTGCGGATCATCGATCCAGTCCGGGCGGACCTTGACGAACAGGAACAGATGGACCTTCTGCCCTGCCGCCTCCGCGATCTCCGGGCGCGCGGCGCTGCCGATCGCCTTGATGGTGCGGCCGCCTTCGCCGATGACGATCTTCTTGTGGCTCTCGCGCGTCACATAGATCGTCTGTTCGATGCGGGCGGAGCCGTCGGGCTGATCCTTCCAGGTCTCGGTTTCGACGGTCGACTGGTAGGGCAGCTCGTCATGGAGCCGTTCGAAGATCTTTTCGCGCGTGATCTCCGCGGCGAGCGCGCGCATCGGCGCGTCGGAAACCTGATCCTCGGGATAGAGCCACGGACCGGGGCACATCATCGCCGCGAGCTTCTCGCGCAGCGTTGCAAGACCGTCGCCGGTCAACGCCGAAATCATGAAGGTCTCTGCGAACGGCAGCCTCGCATTGAGGTGGCCGGCAAGGCGCAGGAGCGACGTCTTCTCGATCGCGTCGGTCTTGTTCAAGATCAGGATCTTCGGGGCGCGGATTTCGGGAAGCTTGGCGATGATGGCGTCGACCTCCGCATCGAGGCCCTTGCGCGCATCGACGAGAAGCGCCGCCACGTCCGCATCCCCCGCCCCGCCCCAGGCGGTGCTGACCATGGCCCGGTCGAGCCGGCGCTTGGGGCGAAAGATGCCGGGCGTGTCGACGAAGATGATCTGCGAGGCGCCGACAAGCGCGATGCCGCGGACAAGACTACGCGTCGTCTGCACCTTGCGCGAGACGATTGACACCTTGGCGCCGACGAGCGCGTTGAGCAGCGTCGATTTTCCGGCATTCGGCGCCCCGATGAGGGCGACGAAGCCGCACCGCGTCGCGCCGTCGCTCATGCCGCACCTCGATCGGTGTCGATGTCGCTCCATTGCGCCTCGCGCGCCAGGAATGCAGCGGCGGCGGCCTGCTCGGCGATGCGTTTGGAGGCGCCGGTGCCTTCACACGAACGAAAGCCTGCGACCGTGACGGCGATCGTGAATTCGGGGGCATGGGCCGGGCCGGAGCGTGCCAGTTCGGCATAGGTCGGGGTCGGCAGGCCGCGCGCCTGCGCCCATTCCTGCAACGCCGTCTTGGCGTCGCGCAGCGGCAGGCGCGGCAGGCGCATGCGCGGCTCCCATGCGCCCCGCACGACATGCAGGGCGGCCGTGAAGCCGCCGTCGAGAAACACCGCCCCGATGATCGCCTCGCATACGTCGGCGAGGATCGCTGCCTTGGTGCGCCCGCCCGTCTGCGCCTCGCTCTCGCCAAGCCGCAGATGCGCACCGACGCTCCATTCGAGCCCCACTTCGGCGCAGGTCTCGCGCCGCACAAGGCCGGCAAGCCGGCGTGACAATTCGCCCTCATCGGCGCGGGGGAAAGCCGCATAGAGCATGTCGGAGATGGCAAGGCCGAGGACGCGATCGCCCAGAAATTCCAGCCGTTGATAGGAGCCCGTCCGGGTGCGTTCGGAAGCGATGGCGCTGACGTGGGTCAGCGCCACGTTCAAGAGCGAGGGATTGACGAAGACATAGCCGATGCGCGCTTCAAGCTCCTCCAGAACCGGGGCGTCGCTTTGCCCTTGCGCCATGCTCACCGGACCGGTTGGAACAGCCGGTTCCAGCGCACCGTCCAGGGCCAGCGCCAGAACTGCCAGGCAGGCTCGGTCTCCTCCCCCTGGCCGGGCACCGTCTTGATCGAGAAGAAGATGATCTCGGCGCGACCGACCAGATTCTCGAACGGCACCGGCCCCCAATTGCGCGAATCGAGCGAATTGTCGCGGTTGTCCCCCATCATCAGAAATTCGCCGGGAGGTACCTCATAGGCCTTGTTCGGATCATCGCCCCGCGGCCAGTTGTCATAGTAACCGGAGTCGCCGTCGATCTGGATGATCCGGTGCGTCACGGTTCCGACTTCCGGGTGGGCGGGGTCGGAGCCGGGGAGCGTCTCCTCATAATATGGCGCCTCGACCTCCTTACCGGAAGCATCCTGGGTTCGATAGCTGCCGATCTGTCGGCGCTGTACGATCGTGCCGTTGATGAAAAGGCGGCCGCCCGCCACCCTGATCTTGTCGCCCGGAAGGCCGATCACGCGCTTGATGTAGTCGATCGATGTGTCCTTCGGCCATTTGAAGACGGCGATATCGCCGCGCTTTGGCGGGCTGCCCAGGACGCGGCCGGAAAAGAGATTGGGGCCCCAGGGGAACGAGTATCTCGAATAACCGTAGGTGTATTTCGACACGAAGAGGTAGTCGCCGACTTCGAGGGTCGGGATGAGCGAGCCTGACGGGATGTTGAAGGGCTGGAACAGGAACGTGCGGACGACCAGGGCGATCAGAAGCGCCTGGACGATGATCGTGACGATCTCGACAATGCCGCCGCTTTCCTTGACGCGCTTGTTTGCCTGCATCTCCGCCTTGGATTTCGCTTGTACCGGTTCGACCATTTCGTGCCTCTGAAAGCGCGACGCCCGACAAGGCTGCCGCTGCAAGTTGTCCAACCCCTGCCCCGCGCCGCGAAGCACTCGTATAGATGCCGGGCAAAGGGCTGGCAACGATGGAGCGGTCGCGCGACTAGGCCATCGTTTTCGTGGTACCAATCGTCGTCCCGGAAGCTGCCCTTGCGGTTATCCGGGATCCGGAGCGCCGCACGGCTGATGGTGCGCTGGACCGGATCACGGCTCTCCGCTTCGCTCCGGCCGGGATGACGCCAATATGGTTCGTACGTCCGAAACGATCGACTACATATAGGGTAGCGAGCCGCCATGAACCATGACCGCTACCCCGACGAGCTCATCCGCGGCGTCCTGCGGAGCGTGCGGACCATTGCCATGGTCGGCGCCTCGAACAATCCGGTGCGGCCTTCCTATTTCGTATTCAAATACCTGCTAGGCCGCGGTTATCGGATGATCGGCATCAATCCAGGTCTTGCCGGCGGCACCATTCTCGGCGCGCCGGTCTTTGCCCGCCTTGCCAACGTGGGCGAACCCATCGACATGGCCGAGATCTTCCGCAATTCGCAGGCGGCGGGGCCGATCGTCGATGAGGCGCTGGCTCTCGACCCGTTGCCGAAAGTGATCTGGATGCAGCTGACAGTGCGCAACGACGAGGCCGCAGCGCGCGCCGAGGCGCGCGGAATCACTGTCATCATGAACCGCTGCCCGAAGATCGAGTACGGCCGCTTGTCGGGCGAAATCGGCTGGACCGGCGTCAACACAAGGCTCATCTCGGCCAAGCGTCCCCAGCGCCTGAACGGCGGTCTGCAGAGGTTGACGATCGAGCGCGAGTGAGGAGCCGATCCGATGTCGGCGATGCCAGCAAAATGCTCGCTCGCGATCCTTCTCGCCCGCGAGTCGTCTGCTGCGGTGATCTTTCGACGCGGCCCGAGCAAGCAGACGTGTCTCGTCGCATGGGATCGCGCGCGCGACACCTTCGAGGTCGGACAATGGTTCAAGGGCAGCGTCTATCCGGAGCGGGGCGATCTCTCACCGGACGGGCGTTGGCTTGTATGCTTCGCCGGAAAGTTCACGGGCCCATTCTACACGTGGACGGCGCTTTCACGCCCACCGTATTTCACCGCATCGGCGCTCTGGCCAAAGGGCGACACCTGGGGCGGCGGAGGGTTCTTTCTCTCCAACCACGAACTCGTTCTCAACCACTGGTTCGGCGGCGACAAGCTCGCCGACGGGTTTGAGATGCCTTCGGGCTTGGCAGTCCGCCCAAGCGACAAGGCCATGAATGCGCGCATTGCCGCAGTCCTGGAAGGCAGCCCCGCGGCCTGGCGAGCCGGATCGGGGCCGCGCGGCATCTTCGAGCGCCACAACGAGCACGGCGCGGTGCTGACAGCATATCGGGCCCCGCACGCCTGGGCGAACAGCCTGATGGGCACAGAATATCGCTTTTCACCCGCCGGCAGCACGGCCATCGAGCTTTCGAATGCCGATTGGGCTGACTTCGACCAGAACGGCGACCTTGTGTTTTGCCAGGGCGGCCGCCTCTATCGGCTGCCGCGGAAAACGTCGGTAAGCGGAACCGACACCGAGGCGGTCGTAGCGGTCGCGACCTGCCTGATCGATCTGACCGATTTCAAATTCAGCAACGTCGCTGCTCCCTACTATGGACCGCCTCTCGACCGCACGACGCGAGAGAGCCGGCGAGAGGCGAAGAAGCGACGTCGGCAGTTGGCGCGCCACCCGGTAGAGTAGGCGCGCGGCCCATCTGCGAGGTCGGTCTGAAGGCGGTTGCATGCTAGCTAGCTCACTTGACTTGCGGGCGGGCGGTATCGAATAACATCGGGTCCGTCCTCGGGCAGAACCGAGGTCGGGCAGAGAGCCCGCCGGGGCCGCAAAACACGTAAGGGAGGAACATTTATGCTAAAACAATTCAGCAAGTTGGCGCTGCTTGGCGCCATGGGGCTGGCAGTCGCGGCGGGCACTTCGGGCCTGATGCCGGGGGCAAGCACGGAGGCTCAGGCAGCCGGCAAGAAGCTGACGATTCTGGCCTCCGTTCCCGATCTCGCCTTTCCCTTCTTCGTTCACATGATGGGGCAGATCAAGGCGGAGGGCGACAAGCTCGGCGACATCGAGGTGGTCGTCGCCGACGGCCAGCGCAGCTCGCCCAAACAGACCGCCGACGTCGAGGCGGCGATCACCAAGGGTGTCGACGGCATCGTCATCAGCCCCAATGAAGTCAATGCTCTGGCGCCGGCGCTGCAGGAAGCGGTCGATGCCAAGATCCCGGTCGTCACCATCGACCGGCGGGTCGAGAAAGTGCCCGGGATCCTCGCCCATGTCGGCGCCGACAACGTCAAGGGCGGCGAGGCGCAGGGCGAGCTCATCGAGAAGCTGTTCCCCAACGGCGCCAATGTCATGAACCTGCAGGGCCAGTCGGGTGCTAGCCCCGCCATCGACCGCAACAAGGGCCTCCACAACGTCCTCGACAAGGCCAAGGACAAGTACAAGTTCGTCTTCGAGGACACCGCCGGCTTCGACCGCGCCAAGGGCCTGTCGATGACCGAATCGGCGCTCGACGGCATGAAGACGCCGCCTGACGTCATCGTCTGCGCCAACGACGACATGGCGCTCGGCGCCCTCGAAGCGCTCAAGGCCCGCAATCTCCTCGGCAAGGTGGCTCTCATCGGCTTCGACGCGCTGCCTGAGGCGCTGGCCCAGATCAAGGCGGGCAACCTGACGGCGACGATCGAGCAGATGCCCGGCGGCCAGAGCCGCGGTGCCGTCGATGCTCTCGTTGGCTTCGTCCGTGACGGCAAGACCCCGGCCCAGAAGGTGACGCTGCTGACGCCGATCGCCATCACGAAGGACAATCTGAAAGACGCCGAGCGCCTCAGCGAGGTGAAGTAGCGGGAACGGGCAGTCGGCAGTAGGCCGTAAGTTGCGATACTGCCGACTGCCCTTTTTTTGGGAGGCGGGGATGCCCCAATCCAACATCGATCTTGTCAAAAGCCTCTATGCGGCTTTCGGGCGCGGCGAGATCGAAAAGATCATCGAGGCCGCAACGCCCGACGTGAGCTGGCGGCTGAATGGCCGGCGCAGCGATGATCCGCTGTTCGGGGAACGCCACGGGCAGGCGGGGGTGCGCGAGTTCTTCCAGATCCTCGGCGAAAACGAGGAAGCGATCGAATTCACCCCGCGCGAGTTTTACACGGTGCAAGACAAGGTCTTCGTGCTCGGCCACTACAAATGGAGAATCCGAGCGACCGGAAAGACGGCCGAGTCGGATTTCATCCACATCTTCACGCTCGCGGGCGACAAATATCGATCCTTCCTCGAGTTCACCGACACGGCTCAATTCGCCGAGGCGCAACGAAAGTGATCGTCCCGGCCGCGATGCTGTGGCGGCGGATCCAAAATGCGGCGGCGCCGGCTCCCCCCTCCCTGCAGGCGGGCAAGTATTCCCGCGAATTTCACTTGGCGCCAGTCCGGCTATCCGTTTGATTCGCCTTTCGAAGGGGACCGGACCATGCCACTGCCGACTGCCGATCTGCCGACTGCCTTGTCCGCCGGCCATCTCCCCGACACGGTAGCTGAATGACCGAGCCCCTCCTCCGCATGTCCGGGATCGGCAAGCGCTTTCCCGGCGTGCAGGCTCTCGACGATGTGAATTTCGAGGTGGCGCCGGGCGAGATCCATGCGCTGCTTGGCGAGAACGGGGCGGGCAAGTCGACGCTTCTGAAGATTCTCTCCGGCGCGCAGCAGCCGGACGCCGGCGCGATCACCTTCGCCGGCAAGCCCGTCACGCTGAGCACCCCGCACGATGCCCAGCAGCTTGGCATCGTGACCATCTATCAGGAGTTCACGCTCGCCCCCAACATGACGATTGCCGAGAACGTGTTCATCGGCCGCGAGCCCGGCCGATGGCCATTCGTCGACTGGCGCAAAATGGCGGCCGACACCCGCGCCATCACCCGCCGGCTCGGCCTCGAGCTGCGGCCGATGGCGCTGGTGCGCGGCCTCAGCGTCGCCGAGCAGCAGATGGTCGAGATCGCCCGCGCGCTCTCGATGCAGTCGCGATTGATCGTCATGGACGAGCCGACTTCGGCCTTGTCGTCGAGCGAGGTCGAAAAGCTGTTTCGCATCATCCGCGACCTCAAGGCGCACGGCCTCAGCATCATCTTCGTGACCCACCGCCTCGAGGAGGTGATGCAGATCTGTGATCGCTATACGGTGCTCCGCGACGGCCGGTGGGTCGGCGCCGGCGCCGTCGCGGAGACGACCGTCGACGGCATCATCCGGCTCATGGTCGGCCGCCAGGTCAATGCCCTGTTCGCCCATCGCGAACCGGCGAAGGCCGGCGACGTGGCGCTGCGCGTCGAGGGCCTGACCCGGCGCGGCAATGCCCAGGATCCCCACGCCAGCGTCCTCGAAAACGTCAGCCTCGAAGTGCGGCGCGGGGAGATTCTCGGCGTCGCCGGGCTCGTCGGGGCCGGCCGCACCGAGATGGCGCGCGCCGTCTTCGGCGCCGATCCGTTCGATGCCGGTCGCGTCGAGATCGACGGCAAGCCGGTCAGCATCCGCTCGCCGCAGGACGCCATTCGCCACGGCATCGGCCTCGTGCCGGAGGACCGCAAGCAGCAGGCGTTGTTCCTGTCGCTCGCGGTGCGGGTCAACCTCAGCATGGCCGCGCATGAGCGCATCGGCCGCTGGCGCGTGTTCATCGACGAGAAAGCCGAGCGCGACCTTGTCGAGGAATATCGCAAGACGCTGAACATCCGCATGGCTAGCCCGGAGCAGATCATCGTCAACCTGTCGGGCGGCAACCAGCAGAAGGTGGTGCTGGCGCGCTGGCTGGCGCTGCGGCCGCGCGTGCTGATCGTCGATGAGCCGACACGTGGCATCGACGTCGGCGCCAAGGTGGAAGTGCACAATCTCTTGTTCGAGATGGCGCGCGCCGGGATTGCCGTGATCGCCATTTCCTCGGAGCTGCCCGAGGTGATGGCGATCTCGGACCGTATCGTCACCATGCGCGAGGGCCGCGTCACGGGCGAGATCAACCGCGATGCCGCCTCGGAAGAAGCGCTGATGACCATGATGACGCTGAGCGCGAAGGCAGCGTAAGCTCGGGAGCCTCAGAGGAGCGGCGATGACCGAAGCAACGCGGGCCCAGCCGGCGGCCCCTCCCAGGATCGATGCCGTGGGGCTCATGGCGCGGTTCGCCCCGCTGATCTTCCTGTTGGCCTTGATGGCAGGCTTCTCGATCGCCCAGCCGCACTTCCTGACGCCCTTGAACCTCTTCAATGTGATGCGCCAGGTCTCGGTCTACGGGCTCCTTGCCATCGGCATGACGTTCGTCATCCTGACCGCCGGCATCGACCTGTCGGTCGGCTCGCTCGTGGCCTTCGCCGGGCTCGTCGCGGCTGCCGTCTCCAAGGGCGGCATCGCCAATCGCTTCACGGTCGGCGAGGGCGAAGCGGCGCTCGGCTACGGCTGGGAACTGGCGGCGCTTGCCGCCATCGGCGTCGGCGTCGTGGGCGGCTTCCTGCAGGGTTTTGCCATCACCCGCCTCAAGGTGCCGCCGTTTGTCGTCACCTTGGGTGGCATGTCGGTCTTTCGCGGCGCGGCGCTGCTCTTTGCCGGCGGCGGGCCGATCAGCGGCTTTGATCCGGATTTCGTCTGGTGGGGCCAGGGCAAGCTGCCGCTGCCCCTGCCGCGAGTCTGGCCGCTCGAGAACCTGGGACAGCTGATCGTCGTCGACGTGCCGGTGCCGGTCATCGTCTTCATTGCCTTTGCGGTGCTCGCCCACATCGTGCTGCGCTCCACACGTTATGGCCGCCAGGTCTATGCGGTCGGCGGCAATCCGGAGGCGGCGCGGCTCTCCGGCCTCAACGTGCGCTGGGTGATCTGCAGCGTCTATGTCATCATCGGTTTCTTCGCCGGCCTCGGCGCCTTCGTGCTCTCGGCGCGCCTCGATTCGGCCGAGGCCGTCGCCGGCACCGGCTACGAGCTCATCGTCATCGCCTCGGTGGTGATTGGCGGAACGAGCCTCTTCGGCGGGGTCGGCACCATCTTCGGCACGGTGATCGGCACGATCCTTATCGGGGTGCTGCAGAACGGGCTCGTGCTGATGCAGGTGTCACCCTACATCCAGCAGATTGTCATCGGAGTGATCATCGTGCTGGCGGTCGCGTTCGACACGTTCGTCAAGTCGCGCAAGCGCACTGCGTAGGCCGGCGGCTTCGTCGCCAGCGCCGTCGCCCTGTGGCCAAGCCCTCAAGCCGCGACCGCGGCGGCAAAGTGCTCGAGGATGCCGCCCCATCCGCCGGGCGAATCGATCGACTTTCGCACCGCTTCCGCGTCCGCCCCGAAGCGATCGAGGTGGCGGTGTTCGAGTTCGACCAGCGTCGCGTTCTCGCCCTCCGCGGTGAACCGCACCTCGACCTCGGTGAGGAGTTCAGGGTCGAACTTCCACTTGCCGCTGATCTGCCAGGCGAGAACCACCCGGCTCGGCGGGTCCCAGGCGAGCACGTGACCCCACGCGCACTCGCCACCGTCTTCGCCGCGCTCGTACCAGCGCCCGCCAGCGCGCGGCTCGACGATCACCTCTTTGAGTGGCGAGGTGTTGATGGTATGCGACTTCGGCCACCACCGGCCCATGCCCGCCGTGAAAACCTCGAAGGCACGCTTCTGACCGGCGTTGACGCGAATGGTCTTGCGCACGGGCGCTGCGGTGATGGCGATGTTCATGTCAATTCTCCTCCTTGGAATCGATCTCTGCCTGGTAGGCATCGAGCGCCTGCGTCCAGAAGCGGTCGAGCCAGGCCCGGATCGCGCCGAGCCCGGCCGGATCGATCCGATAGACGCGCCGCGCCCCCTCCGCCCGGTCGGCGACAAGGCCGGCGGATTTCAGAACCTGTAGATGCTGCGAGACGGCCGGTCGGCTGACCGGCAGGCCGCGGGCGAGTGCGCCGACCGACTGCGGCCCATCGATCAGCCGCTCGAACACGGTGCGGCGGGTCGGATCGGCAAGGGCACTGATGGCGCGCTCTACGTCAGCCATGACTTACCGTAAGTTAATACTTACGCATGTGTCAAGCCCGGCCCAAGCCA
>JAFAME010000342.1 GCA_019233695.1 Methylobacteriaceae bacterium | reverse complement strand
CGGTCAACACCATGCGCGAGCTCGTGGCTCAGGGAAAAATGGATCTGCGTCTCGGCCAGGTGACGGCACTCCATGGCAGCGAGGGCCTGCTCGCGGCGGCCACGATCACGGCTGATAGCGGTGCGGGCGAAACCATCGCCTGCGATGCGATGCTGCCGTTCTTCGGCCTCACCATGAAGCTCGGGCCGGTCGCCGATTGGGGCCTCAACCTGCATGAAAACCGGGTTCCGGTCGACACCGAAAAGTTCGAGACCAATGTCGCGGGGGTCTTCGCCGTCGGCGACATCAACCATTATCCGGGCAAGCTGAAGCTCATCCTCTCGGGGTTTCACGAGGCAGCACTCGCCGCGCAACGCGTGCATCGCTACGTCTATCCCGACAAGAAGCTGCTCTTCCAATACACGACGTCCTCGACGAGCCTGCAGAAGAAGCTCGGCGTGCTGGTGTGACGCGGCTTTGCCGGCCGGATATTGCCACGCTTTAGCCCGGCCCCGGCCGTGCTTTGGCCGGCGGCGCGCCGCCGGCGCTCCCCGCTGCAGCCAAAAAGAGCTTTGATCCTCGGCTTCCCGAAACCGGGATTTCCGAGGAGTTCACCATGCGCCTCTTGCCCATCCTGTCGCTCGCCTCCGCCGTCATCGCGGTTTTTGCGTCGCCCGGCCGCGCCGAGAGCACGGACGGAGTGCGCCTCTCGGGTCCGTTCGTCCACGCCAATCTCGCCGTCTATTTCGTGCATTCCCGATCGGCCGAAGGCCCGGTGCCCCTGACGCTGCAGGAGGCTTTGGCCAAGGGCGTGGTCGAGGTGCGCGAGACCGGCAGCGTCAATGAGCTGACGATCGAGAACCTCGGCAAGGAAGAGGTTTTCGTGCAGTCGGGTGACATCGTCAAAGGCGGCCAGCAGGATCGCGTCCTGACGGTGAGCCTACTCCTGTCACCGCGCTCCGGCCGGATCTCGATTGCCTCCTTCTGCGTGGAGCAGGGCCGCTGGTCGGCGCGCGGCGCCGAGGACGTCACGAAATTCGCGAGCGCCGAGGCGACCGTTCCCTCGCGCGAGGCCAAGATCGCCATGAAGGGGCCGCTCAGCGGCGCGGCGGGCGATCTGCCGGCGGCGGCGACCGGCAACCGCCAGCTGCGCATGTGGGAAAACGTGGCGCAGATGCAGAACCGGCTCGCCGCTTCGCTGAGCGCGCCCGTCGCCGCCCCGAGCTCCCTCACAAGCCTGCCCCTCGCCCTCGAAAACGACAAGCTCAAGTCGGCACGATCGGACTATGTCGCCGCGCTGAGGGCGGCCGGCGAAAAGGACGACGACATCGTCGGCTTCGTGTTCGCGGTGAATGGCAAGCTCAACAGCGCCGACGTCTATCCCTCGAACGGATTGTTCCGCAAAATGTGGGGCAAGCTCCTCGACGCCAGTGCGACCGAGGCCATCGCCGATGCCGGCGGCGAGGCGAAGGCGCCTCCCACCGCCGCCGCCGTGACCGATTTCCTCAAAACCGCCGAACAGGGCAAGCCGAGCGACAGCAAGCTCACGAAGGAGGTCAGCCTCGAGACGCGCGACGGCGATGTGGCGCTCTACTTCGAGACGCGGCGCGCCGGCGGCGGCTTCGTCCACCGCAATTACCTGGCGAAATAGCCGGGAGCGCCGGGCGCCCTTGCGGGGGAGGGCCGCAAGGGGGAGGGGAACTTGCGCCAGGGAGGGCGGTCGCGCCGCGCGCCGCTCAGCGACCCCACCCCTAACCGCTGCCCACAAGGGGGAGGGGAACTTGCGCCCGGGAGGGCGGTCGCGCCGCGGGCGGCTCGGCGACCCCCACCCCTGACCCTTGCCTGCAGGGAGGAGGGGGATTTGCCCCGATGCCGCCGAAACGGCGCTCGCGCCGGCGGAACTCGCCGATGGCCGCGCTCAGGTCCTTGGCGCCGAACTCGGGCCACATCTTGTCGGTGAACCAGAGCTCGGCATAGGCGCATTCCCACAGCAGGAAATCGGAGAGCCGCATCTCGCCGCCGGTGCGGACCAGCAGATCGACATTGGTGGTCTCGACGCCGCCGCCCAGCAGCTTTGCAAGATGGTGGCCGAAGAGGTCCGGCGACGGCTGCGTGCCGGCCTTCCATGAGGCGGCGGCCCGCGCGATGGCGTCGCGCGACGAGTAGTCGAGCGCGATGCGCAGATGCAGGCGGTTGCCGTGCGCGGTTGCCTGCTCGGCGTGATCGAGGGCTCGGCGCAGGCTCTCCGGCAACCTGTCGCGGCGCCCGATCACCGTGAGACGCGCCCCGCCCTCGATGAAGCCGCGCAGCTCGGCGCGCAGGCCCTTTTGCAGCAGCAACATGAGGGCGCCGACCTCGTCGGCCGGTCGCCGCCAATTGTCGGAAGAGAAGGCAAACAGCGTCAGCGTTCCGATCCCGAGGTCGGGTGCGGCCTGCACCACACGGCGAACGGCGCCGACGCCGGCACGATGGCCTGCCACGCGCGGCAGGCCGCGACGCGTTGCCCAGCGGCCGTTGCCGTCCATGATGATGGCGACATGCAAGGGATCGTCGCCCGGCAGAGTACTTTGCATGATAGAGGTTCCCGGCAAAAAAAATCAGGCCGGCGCCAGACCGCGACGGGGCGCTTCGACGAGGTCCTGCCTGGCGGCCGCGGCTGCATCGCGCACGACCTGTTCGAGCACGGCGAGATAGTCGAGGTAGCGCCGGCGTCCTTCGGCACTGATGCGGCAGAGCGTGTGCGGCCGGTTGCGGTCGTAGCCCTTGGCGATCTCGACGAGGCCGGCCTCCTGCAGCACCTGCAGATGCCGGCTGAGATTGCCGTCGGTGAGCCCGCACAGATGTTTCAGATCGCCGAACCCCAAGCCCTTGGCATGTGCGACGAGCGAGGTCAGCACGCTGAGGCGCGCCCGCTCGTGAATGAGCCGGTCGAGCCCGGCATAGGCAAACCGGCCGGTCGAGGGGTCCTCATCCATGGTCGGCCTCCTCGCCCTGCAGGCAGGTTCGCACGACCCCTGCAACGAACATCTGCCCCAATCCGAACGGCAGGCCCATCGCCCAGGGCGAGAAGGCGTGCGCGTCGCGCGCCAGGGCAAGGCAGGCGAGGCCGGTCACAAGATACCACGCCCCGGCCGCCAGCATCGGCCGCGGCAGCATGCGGCAGGCGGCGAACACGCCCAGGCTGAAGACGATCTGCCAGAGGCCTGGGAGCATCCACAGGCATTCCGGCGCAAAGCGCAGGAGGACCACCGTCAGCAAGGTCGCGGCGACCGCCGAGGGAAGAAACTGCGTGATCGCCGAGTGGATCATCTCGTCGGCGAGGTCCGAATGGACGCGGCGCGAGCGGGCCACCATCTCCATGTAGATGATCGCCGCTGAAATGGCCGCCGTCGCCAGCCAGAGCGCGAGATAGGCCCCTATGTCGCGTGCCGGAGCGGGCAGCCACAAAGCCTGCGCGACCGCCGCGAGCAATGCCAGCATCCCGGTCGCGGCCAGGGTCGCCGGCCCGTAGCCGCGAAATTCGGCGCCGCGCGCCATTTGGATGCGCATGGCGCTGATATCGGCCAGGGCTTTGTCCAGGTCCTGCATGGTCGTCCTCACTTTGCAATACAAAGTACATTGAGTCGCAAAACGGTGCAAGCAATTTTCGTGCGGCAATGATCGTGCCGGGGAGGGCGGAGGGGTGTGTTCGGCGGGAGCTGGATCAGATCCGATCGGCGCTTCGGACAGCAAAAAGGCCAGGCAAAAATGCCGGGCCTGTCGTGATGGACCATAATGATCCAGGCTACCTTTGCTGGCTCTGCCCGGTCTTGCCGTGAGCTGCCTGTGACTGCTCGTGCGCCTTCCGAGAGTGCTCGTGCGCCTTGTCGGAATGATCGCGAGCCATTGTGCCCTGCTGCTGGCCCTTGTCGTGTTCGCCCTTGCCGTAATGCTCGGCGGCGGCGCGGTGCGCCTTTGCGGCGGCCTCGTGATGTTCGGCAGCCTTCGAGTGTGACTCTTTCGACATAGTCCGTCTCCTTAGAGTTTTCCCCGTCCCCGCTCCTTAGCCTCGCAAGATGTTGCAATTGTGTTGCCGGCGGCGGAGATCGGGCTTGGTTACGAGTGCCAACTTGCGCGGATGGCGCGCCGCAGCGATGGCAGCGCGGTCGGCGACTTGACAACACCCTGTCTTTGTTCTCTTTATGTTCTTGCAGTCTGCAGCCTGCTCGAAGCGGCGCGGGGGGAGGGTTGGATGGAAACCACAGCCACCATCCTCCATGCCGATCTCGATGCCTTCTACGCCTCTGTCGAGCAGATGCTCGACCCGTCCTTGCGCGGCAAGCCCATCGCGGTCGGCGGCGGGGTTGTGCTTGCCGCCTCCTACGAAGCCAAGGCTTTCGGCGTCCGCAGCGGCATGCCGGGCCGACGGGCGCGCGAGCTCTGCCCTGACCTCGTCTTCGTCGGCGGCCATTTCGAGGACTACCGGCGGCTGGGCGATGCCGCCATCCGAGTGGTCAACGACTTCACGCCTCTCGTCGAACGGATTTCAATCGACGAGGCCTTTGCCGACGTTGCCGGCTGCACGCATCTTTTCGGTCCGCCCGCGGCAATTGCCGCCGCGATCCGGCGCCGCGTGCGGGCCGAACTCGGCCTGCCGATCTCGGTCGGTGTGGCACGCACCAAGCATCTGGCGAAGATCGCCTCGCAGGTGGCCAAGCCCGACGGACTGGTGGTTGTCGATCCCGACCGCGAACTGGAATTCCTTCACCACCTGCCCGTCGAACTGATGTGGGGCGTGGGCCCGGTGACGAAGGCGCGGCTCGCCGGGATCGGCGTGCTGACGATCGGGCAATTGGCCAGGATGCCGGGACGCTCGCTCGAACGGCTGCTCGGCCCGGCAGCCGGAGAAAAGCTCGCCGCGCTCGCCTGGAATCGCGATCCGCGCCAGATCAGGCCGCAGCGGCCGGCGCAATCGGCAGGCGCCCAATCGGCGATCGGCAGGAAGCTCGCCGAGGAGCGCGTCTACCGCCCAGCGTTGTTGCATCTTGCCGACAGGATCGCCACCCGGCTGCGGGCGAAATCGAGGCCCGGCCGAACCGTGACGGTGCGCGTTCGCTTCGCCGATCTCGCCTCGGTCACGCGCTCGCTGACGCTCGATCAGCCGATTTCGGCGACCGTGATCCTCGCCGAGATCGCCGAGGAGCTCGTGCGCGCTGCCCTCGCCGATCATCCCGACGAGAAGACCATCTCGCTCCTGGCGATCTCGGTGTCGCATCTCGAAGAGCACACCGACCTGCAGCTCGATCTCCCGCTCGGCCTTGCCGACGAGGCGCGCCGCCCGGGCACCAGGAGAGGCTTGGCGCGCTTTATGGCCGACTGTGCCGTCGACCGGATCCGCGATCGTTTCGGATGGGAGGCGGTCGGATATGCGGCAGCGGCGCTCGGGGCTTCCCGCTCCGTTCCCGAGGCGTTTCGCGAACTCGCCGAAAAAGAGCTATGATCCCTGACAGGGGAACTGCCCGCAACGAAGTTGCGCGATCGCGACATCGGGCTGCATGTCCTATCTTCTTGCCCTACTGCGGAGAACCCCGGTGTCCTGGGCGGACGACCCTGTCGCACTCATCGAAATATCGATCGAGCCGGTATCGCCATCGGGGGCCTCAGAATTGGCGCGCGCGTTGCAGGCTGCGGCCGCGCACGACGGATCGTTCGAGTTCCGCATCAGGCCGGCAAGCGAGATCATAGTCGGGGCCCGGACTGAAGCCGATCTCGACCGGGTGATCGGCGATCTTGGCCGAAGCGTCGAGCTGCGGGCGGGAGCGCCACAAGTCGCGTACCGCGAGACGCTCACCCGGCGGGCGACCGTCGACTACACGCACAAGAGGGTCCGCGGCGGCGTCGGCCAATTCGCGCGCGTCAAGTTCGTCTTCGAACCTAATGGGTACAACAAAGGATTTGATTTCATTACAGACATGGCACCTGAAAAT
>JAFAME010000133.1 GCA_019233695.1 Methylobacteriaceae bacterium | reverse complement strand
AGGCCAAGGCTGCCGCGACCGAGGCTGCCAACAAGGCGCGCGAGGCTGCCGATGCGGCACGCAAGGCCGGAGCGACGCTTGCATTTGCGACCTGCATCGCTCTGCTGATCGGGGCGTTCATCGCCAGCGCCGCGGGCGCACTCGGCGGCAGCCTTCGCGATGAAAGCCAGGGCGCCGAAATGATCCGCTGACCTCAGCGGGATCTCATATTCCGATCGCGGATTTTCGCGAGCGGATCGGCGGATATCATTCCTGAGCTTCACCCCCGGTGACCCGCGCCACCATCAGCGAGCCGAGGATGATCGCGCCGTAGATCGCCTGGATCCAGAATGACGGCACCTGCGCCAAGGTGAGCACGTTCTGCACGACGCCAAGGAGCAGCACGCCGGTCAGCGCCCCGAACATCGTCCCCTTGCCGCCATCGAGCGAAATGCCGCCGATCACGGCCGCTGCGAAGACCGTGAAGATCATGCCATTGCCTTGATTGGCGCTGATCGCGCCGACGTAGCCCGTCGTGACGAGCCCACCGATCGAAGCAAGCACGCCCGCGAGCACATAAACGCCCCAGGTCACGCGCTCGACCCGGATGCCCGCCGCCCGGGCCGCCTCAGCATTGCCGCCAATGGCATAGAGCGCGCGCCCGAGCCTGTGGTAGCGCAACACGATCCCGGCGATGAAGAAGGCGAGTGCTGCCAGCCACACCGATAGAGGCAGGCCGACCAGCGTGACTGTCATCAGCGCGTAGAATGCGTCCGGCAGGTCGAAAAGCGTGCGCCCGCTCGTCGCGCCCACCAGCATGCCGCGCACAATGATCAGCATCGCCAGAGTGACGATGAAGGCGTTGAGCCGGAGGCCCACGACCATGAAGCCGATGACGAAGCCGATGATCGCGCCGATCAGAACGATGACGAGGAGACCGACCGCGGTCGGAAGCTGTATTCCGAAGCCGTAGTTCGCCGCGGGCAGTACCAGCATTGCACCGATCGCCGGCGCGAATCCGAACGTCGATTCGAGCGACAGGTCGAATTTGCCGGTTATGACGATGAGCGATTCGGCCAGCACAAGCAGTGCCAGCGCTGCGGACGAGGTAAGAATCGTGGTGATATTGGCGGGGCTGAGAAACACCGGGCTGATGAAGGTGCCCACCACGATGAGCGCCACGAGGGCTGGAAGCAGCGCCAGATCGCGCAGCCTCACTGCCACGACGCGACGATAGGCCGAAAGACTTGCCGCTTGCGATACGCCGACCGGCGCCCGAGCAGGCTCGTTGACCGTCATTGAAGCCCGACCATTGATGCCCTGAAACCAATCATTGTCATCTCGGAAGCGCGAAGCGGTATCCGGGATCCGCCAGATCCCGGCTCTCCGCTTCGCTCCGGCCGGGTTGACACGAACAAGATTCGAACCTCGGAAACGCGCATCTAAATCCCTTCGATCGAGGCAACGAGCGCGTTGTCGGTCCAGCCCGCCTTGTGTTCTGCGACAATCGCGCCGTGCCGCATGATCAGCACGCGGTCGCAGGCCCGAAGATCCTCGAGTTCGCCGCTGACGACGAGGATCGCCTTGCCTTCCTGTCGCATGCGTTCGACGACGCCGAGCAAAGCCTCCTTTGATTTCACGTCGACGCCCGCTGTCGGATCCATCAGGACGAGCACGGAGGGCGCACTGGCGAGCGCGCGACCCATGACAACCTTCTGCTGATTGCCACCGGAGAGGCGCGAGACCAGTTGGTCCGGCCCCTCCGTGACGACCCCAAGCGAGACGATCGTCTGTCTTGTCAGTTCATTCTTTCGTCGCGGCGCGATGAAGCCGAGCGGCCCAAGCTTCCGATTGATGGTCATGGTGGTGTTGTCGCCGACCGATTGGCTGAGGACAAGGCCCTGCTTGTGCCGGCTCTTGGGGACACATCCGACGCCAAGCGCCAGAGCCGCAGGGACGTCGTCCGGCGGCAGCAATTTCTGGTCGATCCGGATCGTCCCGGCAGTAAAGCCTCCCAATCCGGCCACTGCCTCGGCCACGCCGATACGGCCGCTGCTGGTGGCGCCGGAAATGCCAAGGATCTCGCCGCGTCGAACCGTGAAGCTGACGTCGGTGAAATCCTCGCCCGAAAGGTTGTGAACGTCGAGGGCCACCGGCGCATCGGCGGCGAGAGTCCGCCCCCCGGTATCGGCGGTCGGCAGGTGCACCTGCTCTCCGGTCATCGCCTCGATCAACCGGCCCTTGGGCAGGTCGGCCACGGGCGCGCTGATGATATGCCGCGCGTCGCGAAGAACAGTGACCGCCTGGCACACCTCATAGACCTCCTGCAGATGGTGGGAAATGAAGAGGAAGGTCACTCCGGCCGCCTGCAACTCCCGCATGCGGGCGAAAAGACCCTTGATTTCTTCGCCGTCGAGCTGCGCGGTCGGCTCGTCGAGGATGATGAAGCGGGCGCCGTAGGAAAGAGCGCGGGCAATCTCGACGAGTTGGCGCGCCTCAATTCTGAGGTCGCCGGCGCGGGCATTCTCGGAGACTGAGACGTTCCAGCGATCGAGGAGCGCGCGGGCCTGCCGCCGCAGCGCGGGCCAGCTGATCAGGCCGCGCTCGGTAGGCTGACGGTTGATGAAGAGGTTTTCCGCAACCGTGAGGTTCGGGATGATTGTGGAGTGCTGGTACACGCAGGCGACGAGGCTTCGCCAAGCCGCTCGATCGGCGATCGGGGGCGCCGGCGCGCCGGAGAAACGGATCTCGCCGGCATCGGGCGATCGCAGGCCTGTGAGGATGCCCACCAGCGTCGACTTGCCGGCGCCGTTGCGCCCGACGAGCGCATGCGATTGATCGGGATCGACCCGGATCCGGACATTGTCCAATGCGACTGTTGGTCCATAACGCTTCGATACGCCGATCGCCTCGACGATCGGCGCAGCGTCGAGCGGGCGCACCAGCGTGCGACCGCTCGGGTCTTCGACTTCGGCCATTTCAAAGTGACGGCGTTCAGAGCTGGTTGCCCCACAGGCTCTTGTCGTCGACATTCTCCTTGGTCACCAGCGGAGCAGCCAGCTGATCCTCGAGCACGCCAGGCGCAACTTCGACGATCTTGCTGTCGTGGTCGGTGGGACCGGGCGCGAATTTCTTTCCGGCGATTGCTTCCTTCAAGTACATGATGCCGTACTTGGCGTAGAGGTCGGCCGGCTGGGAGACGGTGGCGTCGGCTTCGCCCTTGCGGATCGCATCATATTCCTGCGGGATACCATCATTGCTGACGATGATTATGTGTCCGGGCTGGCCGGCAAGCTTGAGCATGCCCTTCCTCTTCAAGGTCTGCAGGGTTGGAGCGAGGAACACGCCGCCGGCGTGCATGTAGATAGCCTTGAGGTCGGGAGTCGAATTAAGGATCGTGTCGAGGCCGGCGGCTGCGTCTGCGCCGGACCAGGCTTTGGTCGGGATCTCGAGGAGCTTCAGTTTGGGGTAATTCTTGGTGATGCAATCGCGGAAACCGTTGCCGCGGTCGCGCCCGTTGATCGAAACTTGGTCCCCCATGATCTGGACGACGGGGCCTTCCGGCACATGCTCGCCGATATACTTGCAGGCCTTCTCGCCATAGGCGACATTGTCGGCCCTGACGACGACGGCCACCGGGCCTGCTGTCGGCGCGACATCGACCGCGACGACGGCGACGTTGGCCTTTTCGGCGGTTTTCAGAATGGTGCCTGCGGCGGCCGACTCGAAGGGCGTGAAGATCAGGCCCTTGGCGCCGAGAGTTATGGCGTTCTGGACACCGGTGATCTGCTTTGTCGTGTCGAACTCGGAATTGAACGGCTGCAACAGGTCGACGCCTTGGGCCTTGGCCTCGTTGACGATGTATTTGTTGTAGGACGTCCAGAACGGCGAGGTCAGCGTTGTGAGGTCGACGGCGACCTTCGGAGCATCGGCGGCCAACGCCGAGCCGGCCGCAAAAGCCAGAACAGGCCCCAACAGCGCACCCTTTAGAATTGTTGCGAATTTTGGCATCGATATCCCTCCCTGCTCAGGTGTGTTTGCCGGCCGGCCGCTTTCTCCCAAGCTCCGCGAGGACAGCTTGGGGCCGGCGGTCCACCGGGTCGGTTTGACGACCGCTTCGATATCCTGCTTTCCGCGATGTGTCATCTGCGTGTCGGGGATCAGCAAGGCGGCGCGAACGGCGCAAACATCCCGGAATAGAGCTTGGCGCGCGGCGGCGCATAGGCGCCTGACTTCGACGTCTTCAGTCCGAGGCTGACGAGGCACTCGCAGAGCTTGACGGCACAGGCGACGCCGTCGATCACCGGCACGTCGTGCTCTTGCGAGAGCGCCGCTGCGAGATCCGCCATGCCGGCGCAGCCCAGCACGATCGCTTCGGCTGCATCCTCGCGAAGGGCGCGGTCGATCTCGGCGGAAATCCGGTCGCGCGCCGTGGAGTCGGGCACCTCCAGTTCGAGCACGGGAACCTCAGACGCCCGCACCTTGGCGCAGCGCCCGGCAAGGCCATATCTGACGAGGTTGTGCTCGATGGCGCGAACGGATCGCGCCAGCGTTGTGACCACAGCGAACTTTCCGGCAACGAGGCTTGCGACGTGAAAGGCAGCCTCGCCGATGCCAACGACGGGCGCTTCGGTGGCGCACCGCGCCGCATCGAGCCCGGTATCGTCGAAGCAGGCAACGACATAGGCGTCGGCGTCGCCCGCCTTCTTTATCTCGGCGATCAGCCCAGGCACTGAAAACGCTTCGTCGTAATGGCCTTCGATGCTTGCCGGGCCGAAGTCCGGGTTGACGGCGACGATCTCCGTCCCCGCGGCGGCCGCGGCCCTCGCTGCGGCGCCGATCTTCCTCGTCATCGAGGACGTCGTATTGGGATTGACCACGAGAATATGCATGCAGTGACGCCCGCCGTCGGGTGCCCCGCCCGCGATGGCGCGTGGGCAGGGCATTCAACTACGCGGCGCGCGGTCGAGTCGAGCCGGCCCCGGCTCGCAAGCCGATCCAGAGCTGTGGCTTGTTGCGGGCCACAGCGTTCAGGTATGACGAGACAAATCCCCATTCTCGGCATACCTCCACCATGAGACCCAGAGCACGAATTCGCACTCTCAATATTGGTCCCCGGCCGGTCCTCAGCGTCGGGCTGACCAACAACTTCTGGAATGACCTCTATCATCAGTCGATGACGGTATCCTGGCCGTTGTTTCTGGCCGGCGCCGCAGTCGTCTTCTTCCTGCTCAATGCGACATATGCGCTCCTGCTCAGCCTTGGCGAGCAACCGATAGCCAACGCGCCGCCCGGCCTCAGCATCTATCTCCTCTATTTCAGCATCGAGACCCTGGCGACGGTCGGCTACGGCGACCTGCATCCACAGACCCACTACGGGCACATCGTCGCCAGTGTCGAAATGTTCACGGGTTTGATCTATGCGGCAGTGGTGACCGGCCTGATCTTCGCGCGCTTCGCGCGGCCGCGGCCACGTTTCGTCTTCGCCAACGTGATGACTGTTTCCATGCATGACGGACGCAAGACGCTCGTCGTGCGCGTCGCCAACGCACGCCACAATTATATCGCCAACGCCACGGCCAAGCTGTGGGCCTTGCGCGACGAAGTGACCGCCGAAGGCCGGGAATACCGACGGTTCCACGAGTTGCGCCTGGAGCGGCAGGAAACGCCGACCTTCATCCTGAGCTGGTCGCTGTTTCACGTTCTGGACGAGACAAGCCCGCTGTTCGGCATGACCAGGCGCGACTTCGAGACGACCGACGTGAGCTTCGTGCTGTCCGTCCAGGGCCGCGACGAAAATTTCGCTCAAGAGATGCATGCCCGCAAGAGCTATTCCTGGCGGGATGTGCGCTGGGAAGCCTACTACAGTGACATCTTTCGCGAGACCAACGACGGCAAGCTTCTGATGGACTATACCGCGTTCCACGACGTCGAGCCCGAGAAGGTTGAATAGCAGCCGCCGCCTTGCCTCTCATGCCAAGCGCGGAGCCGGGCGGGGCCGGGCCGAATCACTCAGAGTCCTCCTTCGCGGCCGCCAACTCACCCATTGCGCAGTGACGAACTGGGAACCGGCTCCATGCTGTCGGATCGCTTCATCCAGCTCGCCGAATTCGTCCGTCAGCACGGGGCCTGGGCCCCCCCGATCGCCGGCCTGCTTGCCTTCCTCAAGTCCTTTCCGGTCGTCTCGGTGTTCATTCCCGCGACCGCGCCCCTGCTGGCGCTCGGCGCGCTCATCGGAGCGGGGTCGCTCGACTTCGTGCCGATCTGGATCGCGGTGTCCCTCGGCGCAGCCCTCGGCGATGTCCTCTCCTATTGGCTCGGATATCACTATCGCGACGGCATCCGCCACGTATGGCCGCTGTCGCGCTACCCCGAGACGCTGCCGCGCGGGGAGGCTTTTTTCCGACGCTGGGGCGTGCTTGGCATCGTCCTAGCCCGCTTTTTTGGGCCGCTGCGCGCCAGCGCTCCGATCGTGGCGGGCGTGTTCGAAATGCCGTTCGTCCCTTTTCAAGTTGCCAACATTCTTGGCGCCCTCCTTTGGGCAGGCATCCTGCTGGCGCCCGGAGCGTTCGGCTTCGGCATCGCCCGCGACTGGATACGCTAGGGCAGGGACCGTGCCTATCGGCGCGCAGGCACCCGGGCCAGCAGAGCCGGTCTGAGCGAATCAATCGCTATCGTAGATACCTGCGAGCTTGCCGACCGTCGCGGTGTCCGGATATTCAGACACTTCGATGATCAGGCCATCGCGAAAGCGCAGGAAATCGACGATCCCGACACTGCCGACTTTGGACGTGCCGCGATGGCGCAGGATGGCCGTGCGGCGGATCGCCACCGTTTCTCCGTCGATGAGGATGTCATGGATCTCCGAGCCGAGGTTCTCGAAATCCTGGTTCAGGCGCAAGAGCATGTCACGGATCGCCTCGATCCCTTCGCGGCGGCCGTAGAACGGGTAGAGCTCCCACGCGCCGACGACTTGGTAAATGATGTTGGGCGACATGATCGACAGCATGCGGGCGTGATCGCCGAGCCGCCGCGCTTCGAACAGATCGCGCACGCGCTGTTCGATGTCGCTCCGGTCGAGGGCGGCGAGCATGTTGAGAGTCGCCTGCGTCTGCATGTGATCACCCTACCACTATGTCGGCTAGGAACGAAACCATCTCCCAAGGCAGCGCAGGGGCATTTTTTCGCGGCTTTGTCGAAGAGGCAACTCCGACGACGTCCAGCAGGGCTTCACGGCATCGCCCGATCGCAAGCAACGCAGGCGATCGGGCGACGCCCTGGACCAGCCGTTGAACGACAACGCGCCCTTCACGCCATGGAAGGCGACAAGCCCTGCTCGCCCCGGTTGCCATGTCCGATCGGCCCCTGAACATCCTCTCCATCCAGTCGCATGTCGCCTACGGCCATGTCGGCAACGCAGCCGCCGTGTTCCCGATGCAGCGTCTCGGCTGCGAGGTCTGGCCGATCCACACTGTGCAGTTCTCCAATCACCCCGGCTATGGCGACTTCCGTGGCGAGGTCTTCGGGCCAGGGCTCATCGATGCGTGCGTCGCGGGGATCGCGGAACGCGGCGCGCTCTCCCGATGCGACGGGATCCTGTCGGGGTACATGGGCTCGGCCGAGATCGGGGCGGCGATCCTGCGCGGCGTCGAGCGCACGCGGGCCGCAAATCCACACGTCGTCTATTGCTGCGATCCCGTGATCGGCGATGTGGACCGCGGCGTCTACGTGCGAGCCGATCTTCCCGAATTCATCCGCGACCAGGCTCTCAAGTCGGCGCATATCGCCACGCCAAATCAGTTCGAACTTGGACATATTGCGGGCTTTGAGACGCCGAACCTCGCCGCCGTGGCACGCGCACTCGGCGTGGTCCATGCCGCGGGGCCGAAGATTATTCTCGTCACCTCGATTGAGACGCAGGGTACGCCCGCGGATGCCATCGATCTTCTCGTCTCGGGCGAGGGCCGGCTCTGGCGTGTGCGAACGCCGCGGCTGGCGCGTTCGTTCAACGGCGCCGGCGATGCAATGGCGGCGCTCTTTCTCGTGCATTGGCTGCGAAGCCGCTCTGCGCCGGAGTCGCTCGCCCGAGCCGCCTCCGCGCTCTTCGGAGTTTTGCGCCACACCATGATGGCCCGCGAGCGTGAGATCGCCGTCGTCGCCGCGCAGAGCGAGTTCGTTTCCCCGTCAGTTCTGTTCAGGCCCGAGCCGGTCGACGTGCGGTGAAGGAGCGCCTGGGACGGCGATGCCCTGCGCATGCCGGCTCTCTCTCCCGCACACCTATCCATCCGCGGGGCCGAAAAACGAGCGAGCCCAGTCAGTTTATCAATTCCCTCAGCCGCTTGATCGAGCTGAGGTTGCGCCCGACGCTGGAGATGACCAAGAAAGCACCGAGCACGATTACCGTAATGCCTACGGTCTCAGTCTTCAGGATCGTTCCTCCAACCGCGATTTCCATGTCGCCCTTCGATGCCAACGCGATCAACGCGACGCCTGCCGAAATAAGGGCAATTGCCACGATCAGTGTCACTACGAATGAAAAGCGATATGGCCCGTCGGCAATTCCGCCGTGACTGAGCGCCTTGGCACCGGCACGGAAATCAGGATTGGTGCTGAGATCACCTGAACTCCCATTCGACTTGACGAATTCAGAACTCATCAGGGAACTCCATCGACCGACCGAGTGGATCACGGTCGCTTGACCCTCATCCGGCTTCCGGTTTGCGAATCTACAACGCCCCGATCGTCGGGCCAAATCAGCCGCCTTTTTCCCTGTTCGACGAGGGTACGTCGGGCGGGGGTCTTTACGCCGGGTTAAAGCGGCGTCCCTAGGGTCGCCCCCACCGCCTCTGAGTTCCGGTTCAGCGATGAAAGCTTCTTACGACATAGTCGATGTCGCCGGTCCGCGCGGCTCCAACCCTGCGGGGCTATGGCTGCCGCTTCTTCTCACGCTCGCCGGCCTGCCGTTCGTCCTCCACCTTGCAAGCTACAACCTGCCGGGCCGCGACCTCTACATCCGGGCGATCAACGGCGA
This sequence comes from Methylobacteriaceae bacterium, assembly GCA_019233695.1. Lineage (GTDB taxonomy): Bacteria > Pseudomonadota > Alphaproteobacteria > Rhizobiales > Beijerinckiaceae > JAFAME01. Next base: position 2,618 of record JAFAME010000133.1, on the reverse strand, counting down.
GCTCGAAGGCTATCTGGGGATGGATTTCGTCGACACCTGGATCGGCGCCAAGCTCGCGGTCACGGGCGCGGTCGCACCCCTCTTCAACCTCGCCGCGTTCCAGAAAATCCTGCAGGGGTTTTTCGGCGCCGATTTTCCGTTCTTTTTCTGGTCATATCCGCCCCATCTTCTGCCGCTTATTCTGCCGCTCGGGTTCCTGCCCTATGTGCCGGCCTTCATTGCCTGGACGGCCGGCACGCTGGCGGGCTTTCTCGCCGCCGCCCTTCCGGATCGCGGCAGTCCCGCCCGTTGGCCCACGGCGATTGCGCTCCTCTTGGCGCCATCGACCATCGTCAACGGCTTTTCCGGCCAGAACGGCTTTGCGACCGCAGGCCTGCTGGTGGGGGGCCTGCGGCTGCTCGACAGGCGTCCGATCATCGCCGGAGCCCTGTTCGGCATCTTGACGATCAAGCCGCACCTCGGCCTCGTCCTTCCCTTCGTGCTGATTGCGCTGCGGGCATGGACGGCCATTGCCTCGGCGATCGCCGCGGCAGGGCTGCTCGTCGGGTTGAGCGTAGTCGTCTACGGGCTCGATCCGTGGCGCGGCTTCTTTCTTCTCATCTCGCCGTTCCAATGGCGCTATTCGACCGGCATGGACGGCACCTTCGCGTCGATGGTGGCCTCGGTCTACGGCGCCGCCTATCAGCTCGGCGCAGGTCTCGAGGCCTCGCTCGCGCTCCAGGCGGTCGCTGCCGTTCCAGCCCTTGCTGCTGCGCTCTGGGTCCTCAGGCGCAGCGAGGACGCCTCGGCACGCATTCTCGCGGTGGTGGCAGCGGTCTTTCTCTCGACACCCTATGTCATGTACTACGACCTGACCTCGCTGACCGCCGCTCTCGCGCTCTATCTTGGACGGCCGCGGTCCCTCGGGGCGGTCGGCTTCACGACCGTGGCGCTTGCCTGGGTTGCCGCGCCTCTGACCCGGATCGTCGATCTTGTTGGCCTGCCCATCATCCCGCTGGTCATTGCCTCGGTTCTAATGCTGGTCGTGCGGCAGGCGGTCGCCCGGGTTCCGCCGGGCGGCGGAGTCGGCGACGTCGACCTCGTCCGGGACGCATGAAGAATTGTTGCCTGTGTCCTGGGGGCGCGAAGCGCCATCGAGGTCCGGAGGCACCATGGCTCGAAAAGCTGCGTATTCGGGATCTCGCCTCGGACATGCCGCTTTCCGGCGCTTGGCCAGGATGATACCGAGATCGCCCGGAGATCCGCTTGCGCCGAAAATTCTATACGCTTGACGTCTTCACTGAGGCTGCGCTCGCCGGCAATGCGCTCGCGGTCGTGCTTGATTGCGACGGCCTCGATGCCGCGCGCATGCAGGCGATCGCGCGCGAGTTCAATCTGTCTGAAACGGTGTTCCTGCTGCCGCCGCGCGATCCGGTGAACACCGCCCGCGCCCGAATCTTCACGCCCGGCCTGGAACTGCCGTTCGCCGGCCATCCGACCGTCGGCACCGCGGTCCTGCTGGCGGAACTGCGCGCGCCGGAAATGCTGCTGCGCCAGGATGTGGCGATCGTCATCGAAGAGGGGGTCGGCAACGTCAATTGCACTGTTCGGCACCTCAAGAACAGCGCGGCGCGCGGCAGCTTCCTCCTGCCGCGGCTGCCCGAATACCTCGATCGGCTCGGAACCACCGAAGCGATCGCTGCCGCGCTCGGCCTGGCGCCCGCCGACATCGGCTTTGGCCGCCATCAGCCCGCCCGGCTCTCGGCTGGAGTGGCCTTTGCCTTCGTTCCAGCTGCCAGCCGGGAGGCGGTGCGGCGCATCAGGCTCGACCTCGGCCAGTGGCAAGCCGCCTTCGGAAAACAGGAGCTCGCGCCGGTCTTCGTCTATTGCAGCGAGCCGCTCGATGACAGCCGTCATTTTCACGCCCGCATGTTCGCGCCAGGCATGGGGGTCAGCGAGGATCCGGCGACCGGTTCGGCGGCAGCCGCGCTTTCGGGGGCGATCATGCGATTCGATCGGCCGGCAGACGGCGACCACACGTTCGTCATCGAACAGGGATTCGAAATCGGCCGGCCCAGCCTGATCACCCTTGGCCTTGAAGTGTCAGGCGGCAATCTCGTCTCGGCCTCGATCGGCGGTTCCGCCGTGATCGTGGCGCAAGGCATCATCGAGGCATGAGGCCGACAGCTGTGCGCGACGAGGTCGAGATCGTGCGCGTCGATGACATCGACTGCGCCTTCGAGCCACGGCCCTGGCCCTACGCCGAACGGCATGCGGCCGAGATCGATGCGCACTGGCAGCGCGCCATTGCCGTCAATCCGCGTCTCTTCAATGGCCGCGTCCTTCTTCAGCACCATGGCCGCGTCGAGGCAGAGGGCGCGCGCCGCACGTTTCGCGGCGGCTATCTGGAGACGCAATTCAAGGGCTTCATGGCCTGGAGGGACTTCGGCTTTCCCGACCCAAGCGTGCGCAACTGCTTTGCCATGGCAGCGCTGCTTGCCGCCGACGGCGCCTTCATCCTGGCCGAGATGGCCGCGCATACTGCCAATCCGGGTCGCGTGTATTTTCCCGCCGGCACCCCCGACCCGCAGGACATTGTCGAAGGCAGGGTCGACCTTGAGGGCAGCGCCATCCGCGAG
>JAFAME010000056.1 GCA_019233695.1 Methylobacteriaceae bacterium | reverse complement strand
GATGGTCATCTTCGTGTTCTTGCGCAACGTGACGGCGACCGTCATCCCGAGCGTGACCGTGCCCCTCGCCCTGCTCGGCACCACCGCCGTCATGTATCTTGTGGGCTACAGCATCGACAACCTCTCGTTGATGGCGCTGACGATTGCCGTCGGCTTCGTCGTCGATGACGCCATCGTCATGCTCGAAAACATTTATCGCCATGTCGAGGCGGGCATGCGGCCGCTCGAAGCTGCGCTGAAGGGCTCGGCCGAGATCGGCTTCACCATCATTTCCATCTCGGTCTCGCTGATCGCGGTGTTCATCCCGGTGCTGCTGATGGGCGGCATCATCGGCCGGCTGTTGCGCGAATTCGCCATGACGGTGACGATCACGATCCTCGTGTCGGTGATCGTGTCGCTGACGCTGACGCCGACGCTTTGCGCCTTGTTCCTGAAGAGCCACAGCCAACATCGCCAGGCGCGCGGCATCGGACGTCTGCTCGAGCGCTTCTTTGCGGCGCTCCAGTCGGGCTACGAGCGCAGCCTGCGCGTCGTTCTGCGCCACCAGTTTGCCGCGCTCATGGTGTTCTTCGCGACGGTCGCCGCCACGGTCTGTCTGTATCTGGCGATCCCGAAGGGCTTCTTCCCGCAGCAGGACACCGGTTTCATTTACGGGCAGGCCGAGGGGGCGCAGGACATATCGTTCAGCGGCATGACGCGGCGCGTCCAGGACCTGGCACGCATCGTCAACAGCGATCCTGACGTGAACTCGGTCGGCTACGTGATCGGCGGCCAGACTTTCAACACCGGCAATTTCTTCATCAATCTCAGAACCCGCGAAGACGGCCGGACCGCCTCGGCCGATCAGATCATCGCCCGCCTGCGCGCCAAGATTGCGGGGATCGAGGGGATCAACCTGTTCATGCAGGTGCCCCAGGACATCCGTCTCGGCGGCCGCCTGTCACGCACGCAATATCAGTACACGCTGACCGATGCCGACCTCAGCGAGCTCAACGCTTGGGCGCCCAAGCTCATGGACGCGATGGGGAAGCTTCCGAACATCATCGATCTTGCCAGCGACCAGCAGACCAATGCCTCGACCGCGGTGGTCTCGATCGACCGCGATCAGGCGGCGCGGTTCGGCATCCAGCCGCAGCTGATCGATGCCACGATCTATGACGCCATCGGCCAGCGGCAGGTCGCGCAGTTCTTCACCCAGCTCAACAGCTATCATGTGGTGCTCGAAGTGAGCCCGCGCGATCAGGCCGACCCCAACCTCTTCGAGCGCCTCTATCTGACGTCGCCCGTGACCGGCGGGCAGGTGCCGCTCAAGACGCTCGTGAATATCGACACAACCAAAACCAACTATCTCTCGATCAGCCACCAGAGCCAGTTCCCGGCGGTGACCCTGAGCTTCAATCTGCGGCCCGGGTTCGCCCTCGGCGACGCGGTCGATGCGATCTTGAAAACGAAGGCGGCGATCGGCGCGCCGGCAACACTCAACGGCGCCTTCCAGGGCACGGCCCAGGCGTTCCAGTCCTCGCTCGCAACCCAGCCCTACCTGATCGCGGCGGCTCTCGTTGCGGTCTACATCATTCTGGGCGTGCTCTACGAGAGCTACGTCCACCCCCTGACGATTCTCTCGACTTTGCCATCGGCCGGCGTCGGTGCGCTGTTGATCCTGATGGGCGCCGGCTATGACCTCAGCGTCATTGCTCTCATCGGCATTCTTCTCCTGATCGGCATCGTCAAGAAGAACGGCATCATGATGATCGACTTTGCGCTGCACGGCGAGCGCGAACGAGGGTTGAAGCCGATCGACTCGATCTTCGAAGCCTGCCTCCTGCGCTTCCGCCCGATCATGATGACCACGATGTGCGCGCTGTTGAGCGGCGTGCCGCTGATGGTCGGCGCGGGCACCGGATCGGAGATCCGCCGCCCGCTCGGCTTTGCGATGGTCGGCGGACTGGCTCTCAGCCAAGTCCTGACGCTCTACACGACGCCGGTCGTCTATCTCTACCTCGAACGGCTTCGTCAATGGCTCGGCGGACGCAGCCAAGCCGCACGGCGCGCCGAGCGGCCGGAGGCGGCAGCCTCGGGCGCGCCGGACATCGTGCCTGTCGCGGCGGAATGAGGCTGGCCTCGACGGTGCCGTTGTCGCGTCGCATGCTGCGGGCGCTGGCTCCGAGGATGCTCCCCCGCGTGCGGGGGAGCTGCCGGCGAAGCCGACTGAGGGGGCACCCGTCGTGCTGACGAAGCTGCCGCACCCCCTCCACCATGCTTCGCATGGTCCCCCTCCCCCGCTACGCGGGTGAGGAACCGGCGAAGGCCCTCTCGGCGAGCCCGCCTCGCGTCTCGACGAAATGCGCCACCGCCTCGGCGCCCTCGCCGGTCTTCAGGTTGGTGAAAACGAAAGGCCTGTCGCGGCGCATGAGCCTGGCGTCGCGTTCCATGACCGCGAGCGAGGCGCCGACATGGGGCGCCAGATCGATCTTGTTGATCACCAGCAGGTCCGAGCGGGTGATGCCCGGGCCGCCCTTGCGCGGTATCTTCTCGCCGGCCGACACGTCGATCACGTAGATTGTCAGATCGGCAAGTTCCGGCGAGAACGTGGCGGCGAGGTTGTCGCCGCCCGATTCGACAAGAACGATGTCGAGGGCCGGAAAGCGGCGGCGCATCGCCTCGATGGCCGCCAAGTTGATGGAGGCGTCCTCGCGGATCGCAGTGTGCGGACAGCCGCCGGTCTCCACGCCCATGATGCGCTCGGGCTCGAGTGCCCCGGCTCGGGTCAGGATCTCGGCATCTTCCCTGGTGTAGATGTCGTTGGTGATGGCGGCAATGTCGTAGGTCGCCCGAAACCGCTTGCAGAGGACTTCCATCAAGGCCGTCTTGCCGGAGCCGACCGGGCCGCCGATGCCGACGCGAAGCGGGCCGTTGGGCGAGCTGCGCACGTCACTCTCCTTGGTCCGCGGACATGCGCAGCCTGAGGCGCAGCCGGCAAATAGGCAAGGCCCGCCGATCAGCTCGCGCGGGCCTGTCGTGGTGCCTTGCGCGTCGCAACGGCAAGGCTGGGCGTTCAGCTCAATTCGGCCAGCACCGCCGACCATAGGGCCCGAGATGAAAGCCGGGGGGGCAGGGTCGCACGCCGCCGGTCCAATAGCCGCCCCATTGACCACCGGGCCGGCAACCGCCGTAGGGTCCACGATGCATGTAGGGGCCGCATCCTCCGAAAACCGGGGTTATTGCCGGCCCGCCATAGCCCTGGAGCGGCGCCCAGGCAGGCATGGCTTGTGCAGTCGAGACGATCGAGGCGACAGCGAAACCTGCTGCCAGCGTCCAGGCTAAAATCTTGTGCATTTCCTTCTCCATTCGGGCGGTTCGCGAGGATCATGTTTCTCGCGCCCCGCAACTTGATGCTGGCGCGCCGGCGATGAATAGGCAGTGAATGCCGGGGCGCAAGACGACCGAGAAAACAGCCCCGGATGGCCGAGGGCGAGCAGTGCTCATGACCGGAAGAGCCGCGAATACTGCGTCTCGTGCTGCAGGGCGGCCAGGTCGGATTGAAAGGCCGCGGTTCCGAGTTCCTCGATGCCGGTCGTCGCGGTGAAGGCGGCAAGGCTGCGGATGCGTGGGAGCAGCGCCGCCGTTGTCCTCTGTCCGTCGGTCTGTCCGAGCACCCCGAGCCGGACCGCGGTCGATACGAGGTTGGCGATGAAAGCAAGGCAATAGGCCTCGCTCGCCTCGGTCAGGTCGACCCCATGACCGCCGGCAGCCGCGCCAAAAGCGACCGGATAGGCGACATCGCCGGCCGCATTTCTGGAGAGGCAGTCGAGGGCGGCGCACGGCCATGCTGCCTGCGCAGCGGAGACGAAGGCGTTGCCTTGCGCGCTCGTCTCGAGACGGCGCTCGCGGGACGAGGCCAGCGCCAGGGCGAGAGCGTTCACCTCACGCAGTGCGGCTTCGTCCAATGCCGCCGCCGCACGCCAGGCTTGGGCCAGAAGAATTGCGTCGTTGCGCGGCGCTCCATGTTCCAGAAGATCGACGAGCCATTGCCGGAGGCTCGCCGCATCCCGAACGGCGCCGCTCTCGACCGACCATTCCAGCCCGTGGCTGTAGGCATAGGCACCCACAGGGAAGGCAGGCGAAGTCCATACCAGCAACGGCAAAAGCGACGGCCGCGACGATGTCTCGTCAGGCGGCAACGCCATGTTCAATGGCTGCCGTCGCTGTGGCCGTGGTGCCCATCGCCGGGCGTGCGGCCTTCGTGCGATTGGCCGTGCCCCTCGCCGGACGAGCGATGATGATGGCGATCGCCATGGTCGTGCGGGTGCTCGCCGTGCCCGTGGTGATGATGATCGTGGTCGTGGTGCGCTACCCCAACCGCATAGGCGCCGCCTTCCGGATCGAAAGGCGCCTCGATTGCGGTCACCTTGGCGCCAAGGCCGCGCACCATCTCCTCGATCACGGCATCGCGCCGCATGCGCAGCCGGCCTGCTGCAATCTGCACCGGCAGATGGCGATTGCCGAGGTGCCAGGCGATGCGCAGCAGGCCCTCCGCGTCGCCGCATCGGATCTCGACAAGCGGCTCAGGGGCGGCAACCACCTCGACCAGCCGGCCATCGTCGAGCACCAAGGCGTCGCCGCCACGCAGCATGATTGCCTCGGCCAGATCGAGAAGGAAGCCGGTGCCGTGAGTGCCGGTCATCGTGATGCGCCGGCGGTGCCGCTCGTCGTGATCGAGCACGACGCTGTCGGCGACATCTCCGTTCCAGCTGCCTCTGGCCTTCACCGATGTTGCGCGAAGCATGCCTCACCCTCTGCCAGGCGCTCTCTCAATCGGCGTCGGCTGCCCGCGAATATGCGGCCCGGGTCGCCTCCTGCAATTGTCGCGCCTTCGCAACGCGCTTGGATATCATAGATTGGAGCATCGCAATGCAGGGACACGCAGACATGGTTTTGTGGATCGAGTCGCAGAAAACCCCAACCATCGCTTTGGTGGTATTTGGCGGCTGCTATGCTTTGGCCGCGTTGATCTTCCTCGCCACTGCGTTCCTTCGTCGGCACCGGGCGGCGGCGGACCTGAAGGCGACGACGCCGACGATGCTGACGCCGCTTTCCGTCATTTTCGGCCTGCTGATCGCATTTCTTGCCGCGCGGGTGTGGGCCAATCTCGATCATGCGAACTCGTATGTCGCGGCAGAGGCGAACGCGATCCGCGCGACCGTTGTCCTTGCGGACATGCTGCCGGCCGAGACGCGAACGGCGGTGCGCGGCGCTCTCAAGAAGCATCTCCAGTTCGTCGAGGAGGAAGACTGGCCGGCGATGGCTGCGGGGCGCGCCAGCCTGCGGAGCCTGCCGTCAGGCCTCATGGATGCGTTGCGGGTGGTGTTGTCCTATGTCCCGTCGACACCGGGGCAGAACATTGCGCAACGCAGTGCAGCGGCGGCGATCGAGCAGGCCCTGGAGCAGAGACGAAGCCGGATCGTCCTCAGCCACGCAACGATCTCGTCCCTTCAGTGGCTCGTCATTGCCGTGCTTGCCGTCCTGATCTTTCTCACGATTGCGATGGTGCACATGGACCGGCAAGTCACGGTTGCCACCAACCTTTTCATGTTCTCGACGGCCATTGCAGCCTGCCTCGTCCTGCTCATGGTCAACGACCGGCCCTTCGCAGCGGGGGGCAATACCATCGAGCCGTCCGTCCTCAGGGAAATCGACATCGACTGAGGCTGTTGAACATCGAGGCGGCCCTCACCCGCTCCCCTGGCCCAGCGCGATCTTGAGGCGGGCGGCGAAAGGTCCGGGGGCGGAGACCTCGACGCGTCCGAGACCGAGCCACGCCGCCATTTCGCGCAGGCTTTGGGCAAGGGCAGAAGCCGCCTCCTCGGGGGCGGCGGGCTCCGGCGAGGCCGCGAGGACGCGCAATGCGCCTTCGACGCGATCGCTCTTCAGGTCGACGCGTGCGATGAGCCGCTCGCCCAGGAGAAACGGCAGGACGTAGTAGCCGTGTTGGCGACGTTCGGCCGGCGTGTAGATTTCGACCCGATAGCGAAAGCCGAAAAGCCGCTCCACTCGCGACCGCTCCCACATCAGTGGATCGAAGGGCGCGAGCAGCGCACGGCCGGCGACGCGGCGGGGCGAGCGCGCCTGCGCATGAAGATAGGCGGGATGCGTCCAGCCCTCGACCACGGCGGGAACGAGCTCGCCCGCCTCGACGAGCTCCGGCAGGCGCGCCTTCACATCCGCCGGGCTCATGCGGAAATAGTCGCGAAGATCGCTCGCCGTCGCGATGCCGAGAGCGCGCGCGGCAATGCGCAGCAGATTGCGATGCGCCTCGGCTTCGGTCGGCGTCGGAGCGGCGAGGATGGCGGCCGGCAGCACGCGTTCGGGCAGATCGTAGACACGCTCGAAGGCGCGGCGCGTGGCAACCGCGAGCCGCCCGGCCCAAAACAGAAATTCGAGCGCTGCCTTGGCGTCGCCCCACCCCCACCAGCTGCCCTGTCGCGGCGAGCCATCGAGGTCGGAGGCAATGAGCGGTCCGCGTGCCGCAACCTCGGCATGGACCCAATCGATATAGGCGCTGCGTTCGCGCGCGAAGCGCGCAAGCCCCGCCCAGATCCCCTGAAATCTCTGGGCCCGTGCCATCCGCCAGCGCAACGACGGCTGCAGTTCGAGGGGCAGCAGCGATGCCTCGTGCGCCCAATATTCAAAAAGCAGGCGGCGCCGGCCCAAAGCCGCGTCATCGATCAGGTCGCGCGGATAGGCTCCGAGGCGTGAAAACAGCGGCAGATAGTGCGCGCGCACGAGCACGCTGATGCTGTCGATCTGCAACAGGCCCGTCCGAGCGAGGACGCGGCGCAGATGGCGGCGATCGATCGCGCCGGTCGGCAATGGATCGGCGAAGCCCTGCGCCGCGAGCGCGATGCGGCGCGCGGCGGCAAGCGAGATTTTTTGTGGAGGTGGACCGCGGAATGTCAGTCGCGCAGTCTCCTGCCGAGGGCAGCCTTCACGCGGCGACTGCGGACGGCGGGCTCATGGCGCCGCGCTGTCCGGACCGCATCGAGCTCCCGGTCACCGCTTCTCGACATCGGCCGGAGTGATGATCTCAACCTCCGTCGGCTGGCTGATGCATTGGCCCGCGATCTCACGCCAGACCTGCAGATGCGGCGCCTTGAAATGCCCTGCCAGCGCGTCGCGTGACGTCCAGCGCTCGACGAACACATAGCGTTCGGGATCGGTGATGCTCTGATGGAGGTCGTAGAAGAGGCATCCCTCCTCCTTGGCGGTCGCCGCCACGACCGCGCGGGCGCCGGCGAGAAAGGCCTCCCGCTTGTCGGCACGGATGCGAAGCGTCGCAATCACATAGATCATCGCTCATACCTTGGCATGCGGTCATTGGGGGGCCGTGATGCTGTACTTTATCTCGCGCTTAGAGCCCTCCCAGAAGAACTCGTATTCGACGTGAATCGTGCCTTTGTCGGGCATCGCCAGATCGGCCTGGCAAACCACCTTGTCGTTAGCCTCTGAGACGGTCTTGACCTGGTTATAGCCCGTCGGGCTCAGTTTCTTTTCCTTGAAGATATCCGAGAGCGTGTCGCGGGCGTCCTGCGAATCGCAGCCCGGCAGATGGTTTGAATCCCAAATGCTGCCAAAGAACTTCACGCCGGCTGCGATGGCGATCAACGCCCCGGCCAGCACGCTCATCCATCTCTGCCATTTGGGCGTCAGCTTTGGCGCCGGCTTGACGGCTGCCGCCGATGCATTTGGCGGCGTTTGCGGTTCCATGGATTTTCCCCGTTCTGATCCCCAGGGCGACTGTCAGGCTGTCGCCTCGTTTACCAATATAGCATTGTTGCTCGGCGCGGGACCAAGCACTTCGGATACGCGGGTGCGCGAGACGGCGGCGGTTGCGCCAGGCTCAGGCTTCCGGCGCGGCCAATCTCACAGCAATGGAGCGACGAATGCCCGATTTTGCGACCGCCCGCCTCCCCCTTGAGCCGGTCGCCACCGCGCCGGACGGCACGGATGTTCGCACGCTCCTTGCGCTCTCCGGCGGGAGCTTCGCGCATTTCGTGCTGGCGCCGGGCAAGACTTCGGCCGCTGTCGCCCACCGCGCGGTCGAGGAAATCTGGTATTTTCTCGGCGGCCGCGGCGAGATGTGGCGCAAGCAGGACGGCCGCGAGCAGGTGGTCCCCGTCGCGCCCGGCGTGTCGCTCACGATCCCGCTCGGCACCTCGTTCCAGTTCCGTTGCCTCGGCGACGAGCCGCTCGCCTTCCTGGCGATCACGATGCCTCCGTGGCCGGGGGCCGAGGAGGCCTATCCGGTGGCCGGCAAGTGGGAGCCGACGGTCGGAAGCACCGGCTGAGGTTGGCAGTACCTGACGACCGCATCGCTCGTGGAGGGTCGGCGTCCCGGTTCCTCCTCCGCGCAGCGGGGGAGGGGGACCATGCGGAGCATGGTGGAGGGGGCGCGCCGCTCGGACGGCGGGCCTTCCGGGCGGCGGGCCGGCCCCCTCAGTCGGCTTTGCCGACAGCTCCCCCGCGAGCGGGGGAGCATCCACCCCGCCGACCCAAAAGGTGCGCGAGACGCGCACCCTCCTCCCAGTTCTACTTCACAGGTGCCGCGTCCCGGCATACGGGAGTAATCTCCCAGAGAATCAATGTTGCATTTTCTGGAGCAGGAGGGCTCGCGGACAATATCATATCAATGTACCCGTTTATCTGATATATGGAAAACTCAGGAGATGAAAACGATTTCGACCCAGACTGAATTGGCAAAAACCATTCAGATAGCAATACTGGTTCTGAATTGATGTAGTTTTGGTTCAAACGAAAGCGCACACCAACCGAGCCAAAGGTGTCCCCTTCGCTGGATCGATAGAACTCAAGATGGCAGTAACTGGGAAGACCGCGCGCTTCGATTTGGATCTGAACCGTCGTTTTCGTCTTATCGAAAATAGCCACGTTCTGGGTTGATGTCGTGCGGTAGTATGAAGTAGATAAGGCTGCCAAAGCGATACCTATGTCGACTTGGCTTCGCTCACTTTGTTTCGCATTTTTCGCGACTGTCTTGATTGCAGGCGTATCAGATAAGTCGCGATCCGCGGAAGCGACCTCCATCCCAAGTTGTGATAAAGCACTACAGAAGCCGCCTGCAACTCCACTTACGGTCGGACTAAGCAAGGATTGTATAACCGACCTGCGAGCCTCCGCAATTGAAAAAGTGTCGCCGATTGCGCTTTGAAGCGTACACCTAAGTTGGTTGCACTCGCAATACAGAACGCCAGGGCCAAAATGGCATCGGATCGGCTGCGCCCCCCTGGCGTGGGTGACTGCCGCAGGCGCCCCGCGAAACCGCGAGCCGGCGTTCTAATGGGAATCGCCAGATTCCGAACGCTTGTCAGAACAGGAAGTAGCGCTGGGCCATCGGCAGCACGGAGGCGGGCTCGCAGGCAAGGAGCACGCCGTCGGCGGTCACCACATAGGTCTCGGGATCGACGGTGATCTTCGGGGTGGCGCCGTTGTGGACCATGCTCCGCTTCGAGATCTGGCCGCGCGTATTCGCGACGGCGATGAGCGGCTTGCCGACGTGGAGCTTCGAGCCCAAGCCCTTGGCAAGCGACGTGCCGGAGACGAAGGTCAACGAGGTCGCCGTCCGGGCTCGGCCGAAGGCGCCGAACATCGGCCTGTAGTGCACCGGCTGCGGCGTCGGGATCGATGCGTTGGGATCGCCCATGGCGGCGGCGGCGATGGCGCCGCCCTTGATGACCAGATCGGGCTTCACCCCGAAGAAGGCGGGGCTCCACAGCACGAGATCAGCGAGCTTGCCGGGCTCGACCGAGCCGATATGGGCGGCCACGCCGTGCGCGATGGCCGGATTGATGGTGTATTTGGCCACATAGCGCTTGGCGCGGGCGTTGTCGTTGTCCGGCCCGTCCTCGGCAAGTCGGCCGCGCTGGCGCCTCATCTTGTCGGCCGTCTGCCAGGTGCGGATGATGACCTCGCCGACGCGGCCCATCGCCTGGCTGTCCGACGACATCATGGAGAGGGCGCCGATGTCGTGCAGGATGTCCTCGGCCGCGATCGTCTCCTTGCGGATGCGGCTCTCGGCGAAGGCGAGATCCTCCGGGATGGAGCCATCGAGATGATGGCAGACCATCAGCATGTCGAGATGCTCATCGAGCGTGTTGCGGGTGAACGGTCGGGTCGGATTGGTCGATGACGGAAGCACGTTGTCGAGGGCGGCGATCGTAATGATGTCGGGCGCGTGCCCGCCGCCTGCGCCCTCCGTGTGGAGGGCGTGGATGGTGCGGCCCTTGAAGGCCTTGATCGTGTCCTGGACAAAGCCCGATTCGTTGAGCGTGTCGGTATGGATCATCACCTGGATGTCGTGGTCGTCGGCGACCGACAAGCAGCAGTCGATGGCCGCAGGCGTCGTGCCCCAGTCTTCGTGCAGCTTCAGCGCGCAGGCGCCGGCTTCGACCTGTTCGACGAGCGCGCCCGGCAGCGACGCGTTGCCCTTGCCGGCAAAGCCGAGGTTCATGGGGAAAGCGTCGGCCGCCTCGATCATGCGCGCGATATGCCACGGTCCCGGCGTGCAGGTCGTGGCAAGCGTGCCGGTTGCGGGTCCCGTGCCGCCACCGAGCATCGAGGTCACGCCCGACATCAGCGCCTCCTCGATCTGCTGAGGGCAGATGAAATGGATGTGCGTGTCAAAGCCGCCGGCGGTGAGGATCTTGCCTTCGCCGGCGATCACTTCCGTGCCCGGCCCGATGACGATGGTGACGCCCGGCTGCACATCCGGATTGCCGGCCTTGCCGATCGCCGCGATGCGCGCGTCGGTGATGCCGACGTCGGCCTTGACGATCCCCCAATGGTCGAGAATGACGGCGTTGGTGACGACGGTGTCGACCGCCCCTGCCGCACGCGAGGCTTGGCTCTGGCCCATGCCGTCGCGGATCACCTTGCCGCCGCCGAACTTCACTTCCTCGCCATAGGTCGCGAAATCCCTCTCGACCTCGATGAAGAGTTCGGTATCGGCAAGCCGGACCTTGTCACCGGTCGTGGGGCCGAACATGTCGGCATAGGCGGCGCGGGGAAGTTGAATTGCCATCGCTCAGCTTTCCTGTTCGAACAAGGCAAACGCCGAGTGGCGCGCCGCTTTCCGGTCGTAAGTCAGAGTCTTGATGGAATTTCTTTCTGTATTGATGCACGCAGTGAAGTAGTCCACGAATCCGGCACTCCCCTCTTCGAACGCGGCCAGCGCGTTTAGAGCTGCGTCTCTTTCGTCGATCCTCAGATTCGGATGGCCGAGCAGGACATCGAACGCATCAATAATTTCGGACTTCGGTACACGCCTCCTAAGAGCAAGATACCAATAGGTCTCCGCTAAGACGATAGCATTGATGAGGGCGGGACTTTCAGGTGTGCAAGTCCCGTCGATCAGTCTCTTTGCTTTCGGCGACTGCCCCGCATCGTCGGCCAGAAGATAGCGAAGTAGAATGTTGGTATCGATGCCGATCACTCCGGATCGTCCGATTCGGCGGTCCGGCTCGCCCGCTCAAGCCGCTCGGCAACACCGTCGGCGACCGCCTGACCAACTACCGCCCGAAGTTCATCGATGGCCAATCCCTCCCCGTATGCCTGCAGCATCCCGTAGCCGGATCCCCGGCGAGGCTTGCGAACGCGTACGCCGAGCTTGCCATCAAGCCTTTCGAAAAATACGAGCTGATGGCCAGGTTCGATCCCGAACCGGTTCCGCACACTCGCCGGGATGGTGATCTGGCCCTTGCTCGTAACGGTTGCGGCGCTCATGATTCTTCCTTACATTCTACGGTCTCGCTTGCATCAACGGGCTAATGTAAGGCATGCGGGCCCACGTGGCGTTTTGAGGTGACCGTGGCCAGAACATGGGAGCGCCTTGCAATTCACGATCTTCCTTACCATAGGTCATAACGTCTGAATAGCCGGCGTTACACCTTCCCCATCACCTCCTGGCGAAAGCCATAGACCTCGCGGTTGCCGGCAAGCGCCACCAGCCGCACCTCGCGCGTCTGGCCAGGCTCGAAACGCACCGCCGTCCCGGCGCCGATGTCGAGGCGCATGCCGCGCGCCTTGGCGCGATCGAAGGCGAGCGCCGCATTGGTCTCGAAAAAGTGGTAGTGCGAGCCGACCTGGATCGGCCGGTCGCCGGTATTGGCGACGGTCAGCGTGACGGTCTCGCGCCCCTCGTTCATGACGATGTCGCCTTGGGCGGTCCTGACCTCCCCCGGGATCAGCACGCTCATTGCCATCCGGATGGGTCGGTGCACGGTGACGAGCTTGGTGCCGTCCGGGAAGGTCGCCTCGACCTGCACGTCGTGGATCATTTCGGCGATCCCGTCCATCACCTGATCGGCCGCGATCACATGGGCTCCTGCCTCCATGAGGTCGGCGACCGAGCGCCCGTCGCGCGCCCCCTCGACGACGAAATCGGTGATGAGCGCCACGGCCTCGGGATGGTTGAGCTTCACGCCCCGCTCGAGACGGCGGCGCGCGACCATTGCAGCCATGCTGACAAGGAGCTTGTCCTTTTCGCGCGGGGTAAGGTTCATGCGGGATCCTCCGGCAGGATGGCGGCAAGCAAACTCATTGCCAAACGCGCGGTACACGGCGGCCGCGAAGGGCCTCGAGGAGCCCGACCAGGGCAGCGCGCAGGCGCTGCGGCGAGGCCGACCCGAAACGCGCGACGAGAATGCCGTTCCAGGCGCTTGCCCCGCAGGTGATGCCGGCTTCTATCGCCGTGCCATCACGCGCGGGCTCGATGGAGCACATGACATCCCCTCGCGGCCTGAGGCCGTCCAGCACCGCCCGCACGCCCTCGACATGGCGTTCGGCGTCCGGCGCGATATACAAGAAGGTCGCCAAGGCGCGCGCCCCCGCTCCACACGCCCTGCGGTCGAGCGTCGTTGCGATATTGCCTTCGAGCCTCGCTTCCTCGGCAAACACGAGCTCGCCGCCGCGTCGAATGCGCCAGCTGTCGCGAAAGACGCCGCGCGGCTGCATCTCGCCCATGGCGCTGCGGCCGAAGGTAACGCTCTCGACAAGCGTCAACGCGGCGTCGGCGGCCATGTCCGCATCGAGCCGTCGGACGAGCTGCCCTTCGTTGAAGAGGATGGTCTCCTGGGGCAGCCACTCCAGGCGCGCGGCGGAGGCGACCGACAGACCGACTTCGACAATGCTTGCCGACCCTTGCGTTCGGTAGATTTTTTCCGCCGATTGGGTGGTGACCGTGACGTCGGCGCCGGCGCCTGCGGCGAAGTGGAGGACCGCCCGGTCGCCGCCGGCCATGCCGCCTCCGGTATTGATGAGGACCGCCTCACATCCCGCCGCGACCTTGGGAAAGCGCAGGCGCAAACCGCCGTGCTCGTAGGTGCGCTCGGGCAAGGTGCGGCCGGAAAGGGCGGCAAAGCAAGCCCTCACCTCGCCCACCGCACGGACGAATGGCGGAACGACCTCAAATTGGCCAGGCAAACCCTTCCCGACGCCCATGCGAATGGCCCCCGCACTGCGGCTCAGGAGGATAGGATAGCCGGTTTGAGGCAGAGGGAAGAGCCGGCATTGCGACCCGCGGTGCACGCCGGCGAGCCTGATTTTTGGGCACCATCGGGCGATTTCCTAGGCAGATCCGGGCGGCTTTGCGTATACGGCCCTGCGCCGCTATTGCTTGGCCGAAAAGCTGCGGGGAGGCGGCGATGACGACTGAGGAAGTTTCGCCGCTCCGCTTCGAGCAGATCGCCTTTCTGGCCGCCGGCGCGCCGGACGCAGAGGCGGCCCTGGCGCGGCTCACCTCCCGCTATGGCAATGCGCCGGCCGCGAGTGCCGACGTCGTCGTGGCGCTCGGCGGCGACGGCCTCATGCTGCAGACGCTGCGCCGCTTCATGGGCATGCCCAAGCCAATTTACGGCATGAACCGCGGCTCGGTCGGCTTTCTGATGAACGACTATCGCGAGGAAGGCCTGCGCGAGCGCCTTGCGCTGGCTAAGCCTTCGATCATCCATCCCCTCCTCATGCGCGCCGTCACGCTGCTCGGACATGAAGAAACGGCGCGCGCCATCAACGAAGTGTCGCTGTTGCGCCAGATGTCGCAGGCGGCAAAGCTGGCCATCACGATCAACGGAAAAGAGCGCCTCAACGAGCTGATCGCGGACGGCATTCTGGTGTCGACCCCGGCCGGATCGACCGCCTACAATCTTTCGGCGAACGGACCGATCCTGCCGCTTGATGCGCAGCTCATGGCCCTGACGCCGATCGCCCCCTTTCGGCCGCGCCGCTGGCGCGGGGCTCTGGTGCGCGACACCGCCCAAATCGTCCTCGACATCCTGGAAGCCGAGAAGCGACCGGTATCGGCCGTCGCCGATCATTTCGAAATTCGCGACGTCCGGCGCGTCGAGATTGCGATGGATCGCGCCACCGAGCTCGTGCTCCTGCATGATGCCGGCCATTCGCTGGATGAGCGGATCTTGCGCGAGCAATTCGGCTATTGAGCGCGCGCGATCCTGCGGGCTCGATCACGCCGCTTCGCGCAGGACCTCCCCATCGGGAAGCTCGGCGTCCCGGTCCAGGACGTCCGTGTCGATCTCGCTGACCGTCAGGACTTCGACCGATCCCTCCTGAAGCGCCTCGGCGGCCGCGGCCTGCGACAGCACGAGGGCGATCTCGGCTTCGAGATCCACTTCAGCCGGCGCACCGGCGCGCATGCCGCGCGCCGCCAGCCGTGCCTCCTCTCGCGCGGCCTCGGCCTCGAAGCGGCGCAGCAGCGCAAACAGGCGGTCGAACTCACCGTCGGCGCGGCGCGGCAAGGCGGCAAGCACGCGCTCGATGATCGGCCGTGACAGGCCGGCGCCCACCCCGCCTTCGCTGCGGGGACTCTGTTCGCGCGCGGCTGCAAGCGCGCTGCGGAAGACCGGCAGGAGAGCGGTCGGGAAGCCCGCTTTCTTGAAGAGAGCGGCAAAGCCGGCGCCGCTGTATTCACGCAAGAGCCCGGCAACGCGCGCCGCCGAGAGCTGCGACAGTTCGACAAGCGCCGACTCGAACAAGACGAGGTCGCCGGAGAGAATGGATCTGAGAACGAGCCCTGCGGTGAGCGCGCCGGTCCTTCGCAGCTGCGCGACGAGGGCGCGAGCGCCGTCCCGTCCCGCTTCGGCGATCATCGTCAGAACCGCCCTCTCCCGCGCTTCGCCCGCGACCCGACGGGCGCGCTCTTCGGAGAGCCACGCTCGCGCCGTCACGAAACTCGACAAGGCATTGGCAGTCGCCACCACGAGCTCGTGCCGCATCGCGACCGGAAGGGTGCACCGCGACAGCAGCGCCTCGCGCACCTCGCCATCGTCGCCCATACGTTCGATCATGCGGCGCATGGCGAATTCCGGGAGATCGGCTCTGGCGTTCACGGCTAGGGAGATCAGGGCCTCCCGGGCGCCGACCTCGGCGAGCGCCGCGGCGACCGGGGCGGACAGTCGCGGCCGGATCGCGATGGCGCTCTGCGCAAAGACGTCGCCGATCGCGAGGCAGTCGATCAGTTCGGCGTCGGCGAGCACCGGCGAACGCGCCAGCACGATTGCGGCGATATCGGATTGGTCGGCGGCAAGGGCTGCAACGATATGGTGCGGCGCCTCGACAGCGCTGGCGAAGGCCTCCGCCATGGCGCGGCGGACGAGCGGCGAAGGATCATCGAGAAGCGAGGTCAGGGCGACCGCGGCCTCTTCCATCACGTCCGGAGCGAGCGCCGAGTACAGATAGGCCCGGGCCAGTGCGCTCGCCCCTTCCGCGCGCTTGCCGGCAGGCGCCGTCTCGATCCACCCAAGGAAGCGGCGGACGATCATGGCACGGCCCACAGGCTGGCGACCCGGCCGATCCGCCGGAACGGCAAGATCCCATCGCGCTGTCGAGCAGCGCAGGTCTGGCGCTTCGGCCCGGCCGCGCATGTGGCTTGCGGCCGTGTGAGCTGTGAAATGGGGGTCAATTGGAACAGTCCTTGAAGGAGGGCACCGGTTCGAAGGAAGCCGCCTTCGCGTTACTGTCATGAATTATGGTAAATAGACGCTTAAAGTTGCCCTGCTTCGCAGATTCGTGTCTTGCTGGGTCGTGCCGGAGGAGGTCATGCGCCGTCCCGCTGCCACCCTGTCGCCGCACCCGCGCGGCGGTCTCTATTACGAAGACTTCGCCGTGGGCCAGACATTTCGGCACAGGCTCACGCGCACGGTGACGCAGATGGACAATATGCTGTTCTCGAACATGACGCTCAATCCACAGCCGCTCCATATCGATGCGCATTTCTGCGCGACCGAGACCGAATGGGGCCGGCCGCTGATGAATTCTCTGTTTACTCTTGGTCTGATGATCGGCATCTCAGTGAATGACACCACGGTCGGAACGACCATCGCCAACCTCGGCATGAGCGAGGTGAAGTTCCCGGCGCCGCTGTTTGAAGGCGACACCATCAGAGTGGAGACGGAGGTGCTTTCAAAGCGCCCCTCGAAATCGCGCGCGGAGGCGGGCCTAGTCGAGTTCCTCCACCGTGCCTACAGGCAAGACGGCACGCTTGTTGCCGAGTGTCGCCGCCAGGCCCTCATGAAAAAACACCCAGCATGACACTCCTCCGTGCCTGACACTCCCGGCGCTCCGAGACACGCCACGATGCGCTCGCTGCTGTTCGTTCCCGGCGACAGCCCGAAGAAGCTCAACAAGGCGATGGGCTCGGGCGCCGACGTGATGATCGTCGATCTGGAAGATTCGGTCGCAGGGCACGCGAAAGCCGCCGCCCGCAACACGGCAAGGAGCTTTCTGGAGGAGGCTCGGCGCGAGAAGTCGCGACCGCTGCTCTATGTACGCGTCAACGCCCTGCCGACCGGACTGACGGACGCCGATCTCGACGCCGTGATGCATGCCGCCCCGGACGGCATCGTGCTGCCGAAATCGATGTCCGGGCAGCATGTCCAGCATTTATCGGCAAAGCTCGCGGTCCGCGAGGCCGAAAACGCGCTCGATGACGGGGCGACCCGTATCATCGCGATCGCGACCGAGACCGCCGCATCGATCTTCCATATGGGCACCTATGCGGGGGCGAGTCGTCGTCTGGCGGGGCTGACCTGGGGCGCCGAGGATCTCTCGGCAGACATCGGGGCGGAGGCAGCACGCACGTCCAAGGGCAATTTCACCGCGCCCTATATGCTCGCGCGAACGCTCGCGCTCTTTGCCGCAGGCGCCGCTGAGGTTGCCGCCATCGATACGATCTATCCCGATTTCCGCAGCGAGAGGGGCCTGAAGGCCGAGTGCGAGGCGGCCCGGCGCGACGGCTTCGTCGCCAAGCTCGCCATTCACCCGGCCCAAGTCGAGACCATCAACGACATGTTTACGCCTTCCGCGGCGGCGATCTCGAAGGCGAAGGCAATCGTGTCGGCCTTCGCCGACAACCCCGATGCCGGCGTCCTCGGCCTCAACGGCGAGATGCTCGATCGACCCCACCTGAAGCGCGCCGAGGCGGTGCTGGCGCGGGCGAAGAAGTAGCAAGCGCTATTTCGGGGCGTCGCGAGAGCGTCTTGATTTCCGCCGGCGCAGGTCCGGGCTGCCGAGCCGCGCGCGGCGAAACCCAAGCGCCTCGAGCTGGGGTACAACCCCTGGCCTGTTGGCTCGCGAGTGGATCGTCACAAGGTCATCATGCGACAGGTTGATGATGCAACGTGTCGGGTGAGGAACGATCAGGGTGTCCCATCCGGTTTGGATGGCGAACTCGATCGCCGCCACGAGGTCG
>JAFAME010000429.1 GCA_019233695.1 Methylobacteriaceae bacterium | reverse complement strand
TCGCGGAAAGGCAGTGCGGCGACCGGAGGTCAGTAGATGAAAGCGATCGTCGAGCTGCGCCGCCACGCCGCGAACGCCGAACGCATCGACGCGACCTGCCGCAAGCTCGATCGCGAGCGCAATTCCGTCCATGCGCTGGCAGATCTGCGCCACGATCGGCGCATCGGCATCGGTCAGTCCATAGGCTTCGCCGCCCGCCGCCGCGCGTTCGACGAACAATTGCACGGCAGGAAACGCGAACGCCTCCACGGCCGTGAGTTCGGCTGAGACCGGGGCCGTCTCCAGAGGCAGCAGGCGCTGAAGGCGCTCGTCCTGCGCTCCCAGAGGCTCTCGACTGGTCGCGAGAATGTGAACGCCGGGTGCCGCCTTGAGCACATCTTCCGCCAATCGGGCCGCTGCTTCGACGACATGCTCGCAATTGTCGAAAAGAAGCAGCATCTGTTTGTCGCGCAGGTAGGAATTCAAAGCGGGGGAGGGGCCCTCGGAACGGATATCCAATCCCAAGGCGGAAACGAGCGCGTGCGGCACGAGTCTCGGCTCGCGCAGGGGAGCGAGGTCGACGAACGCGACGCCGTCGGCATATGAGGACATCAATTCACTGGCAACGGCGAGCGCGACGGTGGTCTTCCCGATGCCACCGGGACCTACGATGGTGAGAAAGCGACGCAGGCGGAGCCGCCCGCATACCATCGCAACGACGTCGGACCGACCGATCAGCCGTGTGAGCCGCCGGGGCAGACGGGGCCGGGGGTTAGGGCTCTCCACCCGCGGCATGGTGCTGCTGGACCGCGTGACCGGCGCGATGAATCGATAGCCTCTGCCCGGAACCGTCATGACGTAGCTATTGCTTGCCGTATCCTCGCCGAGAGCCCGCCGCAGCGCGGCGATCTGAGCTCTGAGGTTTGACTCCTCGATGCTGAGTCCGGGCCAAGCACGAGCCGCCAGCATCTCCCTGTCGAGCAGTTCGCCTGCATGTTCGACAAAAGCCTTCAGGAGCGCGAAGGCACGGCTGCCCAGATGAACCGGCCGTTCGTCCCGCAGCAAAAGAAGCTGGTCGGGCAAAAGCCGAAAGGGGCCAAATGAGAAGGACAGTTCGGCAGGTGCTCTCGGCGGTCCCGCATGGGCGCCTTGCTCGGCGAATGCCGCCGGTTGTCGATCCCTGCCTGTGCTCGCACTTGCCATCTTGGTCGCAATAGAAGGATTGCCAAAATTCGTTCCGCTCCCGGTGGAGCGGACTTGGAACCCGCCGCGTTCGATCTCCGGCGTCTTGGGCCAGGATGCCGGGGACCCGGATGGCGACAGCGTCGAGCCCTACCACAAATGGCGCTTGCCGGCTGCATCGAAACGTATGTCCGACCTGGCATGGCGACGGGCTCTCTGACGGCCCAGGTCCGTGCCGCTTTGCAGCAAGAAAGATCAATCGCGCGGGTTTGGTGAAAGACCCGGACGACGAGCCGGGACATGTCCTGACAAATCCGGTTCTCCGAGGACGGATGAAAAGATCGTTCAATCCAAAACATGATTCGTTGCAACAAGACACATATGTCGCGCGTGACCATGGTTAGCTCAGCAGCACGGTTGAGCATTTATTCTGACGATACACGCTTCACTTGCAGATCGTCAGCTGAAGACGGTTCGAATGCGACAATTGTGACCTGTGCTGACGAGCGAGCCGAAAGGCGGCCGCAGTCTTGGTTGGAAAGGGTGCGACGATGAAACGCTTCCTGCTTAGCGCTGCACTGGGCATCGCTGCTCTGGTTGCGCACTGGCCCGGCGCTCACGCGGACGAAGGACTGAAGTGTATGTCTGCCGAGGACATACAGGGCCAGGCCGAGGTAGGGTCGGTGAGACACGGCGGGCGATCGTTGCGTCTCGACGGCGCGGATGCCGCATTGTTTCTCGACTATCTGAACAACCGCATCGGCGACCCGACCGACTACAAGGCGGACACCTTGATTGTCGGACTCTATCCCGATCTCGGCTATGTGCTGGTCGCGTTCATCGTCGACGGCTGCGCCGATCAGCGTGCGCTCGTCAGGCTCGATCCGAGCAGCTTCGTGCGCGCCTATCGCGCCGCCCGCGGCGTGCCGGCCTGAGCGCCGGCAGCTGCTGGGATGAGCGGCCGAGCCTGTGCACCGATACGCCACCGTGAGCGCCGATCTTCCGCTCAGGCTCGCTGAGGTTTAGTGAAAGCGGAGTGTATCAATGAACCACCTCGCCGAATGGGTCCTGACACCGGCCGGGCAGGCGGCTTGGCAACCTCTTCTTCACTACTTGCCGCTCGCAGCGCTCATTGCTGCTGCCGTTTTCGCATCCGGGCTCGCCTTCCGGCGGCAGCCCTCCCGTCCATGCCGTTGGAGGTGGAGAGCCTCGCATCATTTTGGGCACCGCGATTGCTGCGTTATTGTCGGGCAGCTTTGACAACGCCAAGCCGACAAAAGTCGAAGTGCCGAAGGGCGAGCGTTCGCATGGATTGGGACTTCCCTTCTCGTTACCGCCGGGTTTCTTGGGGACTGAGAAATGACCCATCGGCGCGACTCGCAGCAAGGTTGCTGCCAACGATAGCATTCGGCGTCTGCATCGCCGTCCTCTTTGTCGGCCGAGGCCAGCCAGAGGGCCCGTCCTTTCCCGAGATCATCGGGCAAGCCGCGGCTCAGGATGACAGCAGCCTCGCCGTCGAGAACTTCCTCCTCGATTGGAGGACGACGATCGGCAGACGCGTAACTATCTCAGGATGCAAGATCGCCGGCTTCCTCAGCGACGCGGTCGGCTGTTATCCGGAAACAGGCAAGGGCCGAGTTGCCATCGATCGTGAGACGCTCGATCGCGAGAGCTTGCGGCGCGTTCTCAATGCCTGCGTTGGGCTTTCACCACCTCTTACCTGCCGGGTGACCGTCTCCGGCTTGGTCGAGAGTGACCCGGCCCTTCCGCGCCTCGGGGATGCTGTTTTGACCTGGCGGCTGGACGGAGCAGTCCGCTAGTGGCGCCCTTCACAGGGGCGTTGCAATGCAGGGCGAAACGAACAAATTGCCGCGCCAACCGCCCTGAACCGTTCGCGCTCCGACCATGATCCACATCGTCCCCAAAGCCAGCGCAAGCACCGCGCCGATAGCGCTGAAGGCGCCAATATGAAGCAGGACGCCGAGTTTCAGGGTCACCGCAGTGTAGACCCCAAGGGGGAAGATGTACCCCCACCAACCGAGGTTGAAAGGCACTTTCTCGCCGAAATAGCCGATGGTAATCAGAGCCGCGAGCAAAAGCCACCAGAGGCCGTAGCCCCACAGCAAAATGCCGCCGATCAAGCCGATGCCTTGCGCCACCGCGCCCACTTCCGCCATGCCTCGCGCGCCAAGGATCCCAGGCGCGTCGCCGCCGAGAAGGATCAGCCCGAGGGCGCCAGTGCCGAGCGGCCCCAGCGCCAGCCAGCTCGAGGCCGCCATGCTGCGGGGAGGCAACTTGTAGAGTGCCATGCGCAACACGAGGATTGCGAGAATGCCGAGCGCCACCGGCAACGAATATGCCCAAAGAACGTAGCTGAGGATCAGGACGAAGAATTTTCCGTGCGCTCCCGCAAGATATGGCGCGAGCAGCCCACCGCTCGCTGCGGCGACCTCGGCGGCGACCACCGGCAAAAGCCACACGGCCGTCATCTGATCGATACTGTGCTCCTGGCGGGTGAACATCAGGTAGGGGATGACGACGCCGCAGGAGACCGCCATGACGACGTCGATCCACCACAAGGTCTCCGCGATCGTGACGGCACTCGCACCGAGCCGGGCCGAGCCAAAGACGAGAAATCCGTTGACGATCGTGGCGAGGCCCATCGGGATCGTGCCGATGAACATCGAGACGACACTATGTCCAAAGATCCGTCGCGCCTCACGCGGAAACATCGCCCACCGCGCCGAATAAAGCCCGGCGAAAAGAACAAAGAGCGCAATGTTGAACATCCACAGTCCCTCGCCCAATCGGTACAGGGACGGGCCGACGAATGGCAGCTGCGGGAGCACCAGGGCGAGGATGCCAGTCCCCATCGTGGCGGCGAACCAGTTCGGCGTGAATTGACGGATCATCTCTCGCGGATGGTCGATGCGGCTCAGTGGTCTGAGCCCGCTGACGACCTCGTGGATTGCATCGAGGCTCATGGTACGACTCCTTGATGAGGCTGAGTGACCCGGTCGCGGGCTCCCCGGATGGTCGAGAGCTCTCAGCGGGTGGCCGAACCGGAGCCCTAATGGGTGATGGAGAGCCTTGCCGCCATGATCACCAGGTCGGCAAGCGAGGCCGCCTTCATCTTCCGCATCACTTTCCCGCGGTGGGCCTTCACGGTGATTTCGCTGATGCCGAGCTCGAACCCGATCTGCTTGTTCAACAAGCCCGAGACCACCAGCGCCATGACCTCCTGCTCGCGACGGCTGAGCGACGCGTGGCGATCCCGCAGCACCCGCATCTGGGATTCATGGGCAAGCGCCGTCCGGCTTCGTTCAAGCGCCTGCTCGATCGAGGCCAGCAAGAGGTTGTCGCTGAATGGCTTCATCATGAAATCGACAGCTCCGGCCTTCATGGCCCTTACCGTCATCGGCACGTCACCGCAGCCAGTCACGAAAATGACCGGCATGTCGGTCCGCTCGGCGGAGACCAGTCTCTGCAAGTCGAGTCCGTTGAGATCCGGCAGATTGACGTCCAAAATCAGGCAGTTCGGAACGAGCGGACGAGGATGGGACAGGAATTCCCGCGCCGATTCGAACGTCTCCGGCTGCCAGCCCGCAGAGACGATGAGCGACTCCAGAGACGCGCGCACGGAAGCATCGTCATTGACAACAAACACGGCGGGCTTGCTGCGCGACTGAGATGCTGGCCTCGCCGCGTGGCGAGATGCAGTTCCTAAATCCGCGTACATCGCCACTACCTCCTGTCCGCTCCGTCGGCGGATCGATTGACACGAAATCGATGGATCGCAGTATCTGACGGTCGCAGGAGCCTTGCGAACTGGCGCGGCCCGTTCGCAAGAAGCTTACCGAGTGCGGAAGGAGACAAACTACAAGCGCCGCACGCCGATCTCGCTTGTTGGCCCTGCGATGCCGATGATGAGGGCTGAAGAACAGGCAATTTTGGCGGAACGCCACTCTCCATTTTGCCTGACACAATGGCCCGTCTAGAGCCTGCCGGGAGCAACATCAGCGCACATAGCAGCTGGCGAGCCCGATCCCGATGAAGTAGTCGGCAAGATTCGGACCGGAATGCCGGAACGCAATCCTACCGACGGCCACATGCCCGAATGGTTCGCTCGCAGATCATTCAGATGGGCTTGGCAGGCATCCTCGAAACTGAGCGGCTCAGCTTCAAACTCGTGCTCCAATTCCAGCTCTTGCTCGGCAAGCATATCGGCGTGCGCACAGCTCTCCAGCAGCTCTCTGGCTATCGCGATTTCACGATCCGGCGGCGCCAGCACGTCAGCGATTTGAGCATCCGAAAACGCCGCCTGGACAAGGCTTATAAGCGACCTGCTGCGGTGATCGGCCCCGACCAACATCTTAGACCTCCTGTGGTGTTCGAGTTGATCCGCTTGCGGCCCATCCGGGGGAATGGATAGACCAGCCGCGTCCACTTGCCCGGATGGCATGGCAGGCCGAGTGCCGTTAGCTCAATTGATCGTTTTTGGTCCTCGCGTGATCGCGCTTCGGTCTGACAACCGGGTCACCTGTTTGATAGGCTGCCTTGCTGCCGCAGCCCAGTTAGAAGGTGTGAAATGGAGTAAGGTCTCGTAAGCGCAGCCCGGGCAGGAGGCGTGAAATCCGAGCGGCGGATTGCGTCCGGCAGGACAGGCGCGACAGGAGCCGGATCCGCCCCCGCTACTCTGGAACCTGCCAACATCTGGTGGCGCGAGAGAGTCTATGCCGTGACCGAGAACGGCGAGAAGAAGATCTGGCCGCCGATCGCAGCCGTGTCGGCTCACCGCTGCAGACGGCTCTCTCGATCGCCGGCAGCGGTGAGCGGGAGCAATTTCGTTCCCTTATCAACCGAAGGTGAACGCGTAGACGCGGGCTCCGCGGTCGAGAAATTCGATCTCGAAAGTTCTGTCTGCGACCGGACCGGATTGGCGGACAAGTTGATACATGCGGGGCTGATCGAGGATGCCAAAACCTTGCGCGTCGGTGTCAAAACCGTGGCCGGCGCCTGGATCCGAGCCGTCGATACGCACCCGGAAGCGGATCGAACGGCCGTCGGCTGGCGGGGCCAGGACAAGGTTCAGGTCGCGGGCGTGGAAGCGATAAGCGATGGTGCCCGACGTTCCCGTGAGCGTCGCGAACTCACCCCCCAGCGTCCACTGCCCGGCGAGGCTCCAATGGTTGAGCGGCAATCGCGCCGGCGGATCATAGCGAGCCACGCCGTCCCGCACGAGGCTGCCGGGCCCGGCAAAGCCCGAGGCTTTTGCGTAGCCGACGTACGTCTCCTCCGATCCCACTTCAGGCCAGTCGGGTGCAGCCTGTGGGCCGTCGCCGGGGATCGTGAGGATCGGGTCTGTGATCGGCTCGCGCCGTGCTTCGGACAACAGCTTCTGAATCACCCGCTCGGACTGATCATAGCCTTCCTCGCCCACGACCTGGTGGCGAAGACGACCATCAGCATCGATGAAGTAAAATGTCGGCCACGCCGAATTGCCAAAGGCGCGCCAAATGGCTTCATCGCTGTCGAGCAGGACGGGGTAGCTTACTCCTTGCGCCGCGACCGCGCGGCGAACATTCCCCAGGTCTTTTTCGAAGCCGAACTCCGGCGTGTGTACGCCGATGACGATGAGGCCGCGATCGCGGTATTTCTCCGCCCAGGCACGTATATAGCGGAGCGGTCGTAGGCTATTGATGCATGAGTAGGTCCAAAAATTCACGAGCACGACCTTGCCACGAAGGTCCTCAGCGCGCAGCGGTGGGGTATTCAGCCATTCGCGGCCGCCCGCAAGGGCGCGCTGCGGATTGCTCATTGCAAGAGCCGGCGCAAGGATTGCCGCGTCCCACGGGAGTTCGGGGTCGTCTCCCGCAAATCCGCGACCGTAGGTAAACCAGTTTGCGGCAATGCCGATGACGAAGGCTGCGATCAGTAGGGCGCGCAGCGCGCGCCCTCGAAACGGTGATGTTGCCGACACGGCGGCCTCCTGACTGAAGTGCACCCGTTCGGTTGCGAGGATGTACATCCGCAGTCGGCAGCGCCAGATCTATTGGACCATGGTATCAGGGTCGCGCTGGACCGCCATTTGAAGGAAAGGGGTGTGCTCCAAAGGAGCCGCGATCAGCTTACTGCCGTACCAGCCCCCAACAGGAGGG
>JAFAME010000400.1 GCA_019233695.1 Methylobacteriaceae bacterium | reverse complement strand
GGCCACGTATGCGAGGCACTGCACCGCATCCGCGGGCCCTTCAACGTCAACGGCGCCGCGCTCGAAGCGGGCATCGCCGCTCTGGCCGATGCTGCCCACGTCGAGAAGTCGGTCGCGCACAACGAGGCGTGGCTGCCTTGGCTCACTCAGGAGATCGAGAAACTCGGGCTCGTCGCGACGCCAAGCGTCGGCAACTTCATCCTCATCCACTTTCCAGGTGACTCCGGGCGTTCGGCGGCCGCGGCCGACGAGTTTCTTACCCGCCAAGGCCTCGTGCTGCGCGGGGTTGCCGGCTACGGCCTAGCCGATTGCCTGCGCATGACCGTCGGCACCGAAGAGGCCAACCGGCTCGTCGTCGCCAAGCTCGCCGAATTCATTCAGCGCGGAGCGAGAAACGGTGCCTGATCGCCTGGGGGCGCCGCTCGAAGCGCCCATCGTCGGCACCCTTGCCCTGATCGGCGTCGGCCTGATCGGCTCCTCGATCGCCCACGTCGCACGCCGCCAGAACCTTGCGGCGCGCATTGTCGCGACTGCCCAGTCGGAGGCAACGCGCAAGCGCGTCAAGGAGCTCGGCCTTGCCGATGAAGTGGCGCCCTCGCCGGGCGAGGCCGTGCGCGACGCGGACCTCATCATTCTGTGTGCGCCCGTCGGCGCCAACACCGGCATTGCCGCCGAGATCGGCCCGCATCTGCAGCAAGGCGCCATCGTCTCCGATGTCGGCTCGGTGAAAGGCGCGGTCATTGCCGCAGTCGCGCCACATTTGCCGCCCGGCATGCACTTCGTGCCGGCCCACCCGGTTGCCGGCACGGAACAATCCGGGCCGGACGCCGGCTTTGCCACACTCTTCCTGCATCGCTGGTGCATCCTGACGCCGCCGGAAGGCACCGAGGCCGCGGCGATCGACAAGGTCCGCGCCTTCTGGACGGGGGCCGGCTCGAACGTCGAAGTGATGACGGCGAGCCATCACGACCTCGTGCTGGCGATCACCAGTCACGTGCCGCATCTCATCGCCTACAACATCGTTGGCACGGCCGCCGATCTCGAAGAGGTCACGCAGGCCGAGGTCATAAAGTTCTCAGCCGGCGGCTTTCGCGACTTCACCCGCATCGCCGCCTCCGACCCGACGATGTGGCGCGACGTGTTCCTCCATAACCGCGACGCAGCGCTCGAAATGCTCGGCCGCTTCAACGAGGACCTTGCCGCCCTGCAGCGCATGATCCGCTGGGGCGACGGCGAGGGATTGTTCAACCTCTTCACCCGCACCCGGGCGATCCGCCGCAGCATCATCGCCGAGGGACAGGAGACGGCAGCGCCCGATTTCGGCCGCCACGCCGAAGACGAGCTCGATTGACCGCCGGCATGCGGCGGCTCAGCCGCCTTCGCTGAGCTCCGCCACCCGGGCCTTAAGGGCCAGGCGCTCGGCCTCGGATTGCCGCAGGCGGTGCGCGATGTCGAGGGGCACCGAACCCTCCGCGCTTGTGCGGTCGGAGAACGCCACTCCGGCGGCATCCTCGCCGCGCCAGACAAGTCGAGCCCGAAAGCCGCGTCCGGTCTGCGGGATCGTGAGGTCGAAAGCGTCGGGCACGATGGCGGCATGGGTCAGCGAGAGCATCGCGCCTTCGGCCGAGAAATTGCGTACGAGGCAGTCGAACGTCGAGCGCCGACGGTTGAAACCGATCGACCCCCCGAGAAAGGTACGGTTCCGTTGCACTTTGCGACGCTCTTGCACGGCCGGGGCTCCAAACTGAGACAACATCCGCCAGGTCACATTTGCGAGGCAAAGTCGAGGCCAGGCGACAACTTGGAGCGATTTACGGAAATAAAACGTCAGAGCCGGCGTGGAGGGTCGCCAGGAAAGTCAGCGTCTGCGACGCGACCTGCCGGGCACCCCGCGCCGGTCTCTTTGGAGAGGATGAGACTATGAGCAACCTGAACGCCGGAAAGATCGCCCTTGCCGTCGCTGCGGCGGCAACCATGTTCGCGAGCCTGAACGCACCGGCCAAGGCGCAGAACCTGCCGCTCGTCGGCGTGTGGACCGAATCGGTGCACGACGCCCAGGGCAAGCCATTCGCCGTCATCGTAGATGAATTCCGCGCCGACGGCATGATCCACGTCCGCATGATGGTCACGAACGGCATCACCGACTACGTCGGCCGCTACGAGGTCGCGAGCGCTTCGACCATCACGGTCCGGTTCGACGACTACGGCCCGAAACAAAACTGCGTCGCCGTCTGCCTGCCGATCCCGCCGGTGGTCCCGATGGGCGTGGTCCAGACGATGAATGTGCAGTTCCCCAACGACTACACGATGGTGATCAACGGTGAAGAGTTCCACCGTCAGATGTGAGCGGCACCATAACGATCACGGCTTGAGTGCAGGCGGCCTGCCAAGGGAAACCGTTGGGTGTGTCGGTAGGTCGTCGATGCCGCCGAACGGCCGGAACCGTCGGTGGATCGCGTCGGCGAGGCTAGGTCCGCGGTTTCTCTCCCCGTCAATGGCTCCGTTTGATATGGGACGAGACTCTGCTTCCGTGGAGCGAGCGTCGCGGGCATCCGCCAATGCTGCGCCATACCCCCCACCCGTGGGCGTGATGATGATGATCGCCTCGCCTGCTTCGAGCACGGTCTGATCGCAGCCTTGCAGCTCTTCGATGCGGCCGTCGTTGCGGCGCACGAGATTGCGGCCGAGCTGTCCCGGCTCGCCGCCTTCGAGGCCGAACGGCGGCACGCGCCGATGGCCGGAGAGAATGGCAAGATCCATCCGCTCGCGAAACCGAACGGTGCGCTGCGTGCCGTCGCCCGCATGCCACGTGCCCCGCCCCCCGGAGCCGCGGCGGATGTGGAAATCCTCGAGCACGACCGGGAAGCGGAATTCGAGCACCTCGGGATCGGTCAGGCGCGAGTTCGTCATGTGGGTGTGGACCCCCGAGGCGCCGTCAAATCCAGGCCCGGCCGGCGCGCCTGAACAGATCGTCTCGTAATACTGATGGGTGGCGTTGCCCCAGGTGAGATTGTTCAT
>JAFAME010000318.1 GCA_019233695.1 Methylobacteriaceae bacterium | reverse complement strand
GCACCGAGAGCCCGCCCATAGCGCACGAGCGTGGCCCGGGCCGCGGGATCGGCGCCGCCCACGATCGCCCCGGCCTCAACCGCGTAGCACAAGAGCGCACCGGTCTTCATGGCTTGCAGCCGCTCGACCTCGGCCGCCGCAAGCGGCGCCGGAGCCTGTTCGGCCGCGAGATCAAGGGCCTGGCCCCCCGCCATGCCGCCAAAGCCTGCGGCCCGCGCCAGTCCGACAGCAAGTTCGGCCCGGACCCCGGCGTCGAGATGGGTCGCCTCGGCCGCGATCACGTCGAAGGCATAGGTAAGAAGCCCGTCGCCGGCGAGAATCGCGGTCGCCTCGTCGAAAGCCTTGTGGACGGTCGGGCGACCGCGGCGCAGATCATCGTCGTCCATGCCAGGCAGATCGTCGTGAACGAGCGAGTAGCAATGCACCATTTCGATGGCTGCCGCGGCGCGCAGGACGTTCCCCCCCTCGGCCCCGAACAGGCGGGCTGCTTCGACAACCAGGAACGGACGCAGTCGCTTGCCGCCGCCGAGCGTCGCATAGCGCATCGACTGGACGAGCCGCTCCGGACGCGTGATCTCGCCCGGTCCGGGCTGCACGCTCAGCAGCCGATCGAGCGTCGCCTCGACCTCGGCGGCAACTTTCGTGAGCCGTTCGCGAAAGGACGTGGCCGGATGCGGCCTGCTCATTCTCTTAACGTCTCCGCGGCATTTGGCCTGGGGTCGAAGCTGGCGGGAGCCCTTGCCCGATGCGCGAAGCCGGGTCAAGGCTCGCCAATCGGTTCAGGAGCCCAGTTGAGCATTTCCAGGGTTCGAATGATATTGGGGTCGTCTTGGCCGGCGCGAAGCCCAGAGCGGGCATCCGGCGCCGGATGCCGGAGACCCGCGAGGGCGGCTTCCGGGACGACAAGGATCGGTTCCATGGAATCGATCGTCTAGAGCATGAGGCTGGGTTTCGGACAAGTCCTGCGCACCGGGTTGAAGTGGGCCTTGCGCATCGGCGCGACGGTGTGCGTACTCGTTGCCCTGCTTCTCGTCGCCTATCGTTTCGTGCCCCCGGTCTCCACCCTGATGCTGGCGCGCTGGGCGACGCTACGCGGCGTCGATCGCCAATGGTTGCCGCTCGACCGTATCTCCCCCAATCTCGCCGCGGCCGTGGTGACCTCGGAAGACGGCCGGTTCTGCCGCGACGCCGGCGTCGACTGGGGGGCATTGCGGGAAGTGATTCGCAAGGGCGGCGTGCGGGGGCCCTCGCGCGGCGCCTCCACCATCCACATGCAGACCGCCAAGAACCTGTTTCTGTGGCCCGCCCGCTCGTTCATCCGCAAGGGGCTGGAAATCCCGCTCGCCCTGACGATCAATCTCCTGTGGCCGAAGCGGCGGGTGATGGAGGTCTATCTCAATATCGCCGAATGGGGCAACGGCGTCTTCGGGGCGGAAGCTGCCGCGCGGCGCTATTTCAAGAAGAGCGCCGCGGATCTCACGCCGCGCGAAGCAGCACTGCTTGCCGCCGCGCTGCCCAATCCGATCCACCGCAATCCAGCCGCGCCCTCCGGCATGTATGGGCGGCTCGCGACGCTCATCATGGTGCGGGCGCGCGAGCCCGGCGACAAGCTCGACTGCCTTCGGTAGGATGAAGGCCATCGACGGTGGCGCAGCGGACGCCGGGAGCTCGGCGGGCGGCTTCCTTTTCCTGTGTCGGCGTCGTATAAGGTCGCTGCCTGCCGAAGGTCGCCTCGATCGGTTTCAAGCAGGCATGCCCGCAGGTGAGCCGCCATAGCTCAGTTGGTTAGAGCACCAGATTGTGGATCTGGGGGTCCCCCGTTCGAGCCGGGGTGGCGGTACCAATTAAATCAATCTCTTAGCCTTCCTGTTACCCAAACCGGTTTGTGACGGGCCAAGGTCTCGAGGACACGCCGGGGTGTCCTCGGCCCGGACTGTTCGCACCTTCAACTCCTGGACAATTGTATTGCGATGGACACCACATCGCCGCCCTGCGGTCTGATGGACACCACCTGGGTGTTGCCGCGGGTTACGAGCGCCAGCGCGGCGGTAAATCCAGGACCATCGACATTCACTCGCAATGTGGTGCCCTCGAGGGTGCCGCTGACCCTGCCCGCGACGCGGCGCGAGGTTTCGCTCCAGGTGCCCGACACCCCTCCATCCAGGTAAACAACGTCACTCAATATATCGAACCTGTAGGTGTCGCTGGCGCAGCGCAGATTTTGGTGGAGATCAAGACCACTCGGCGCAACCTCGTAATTTGCGCGACAGCGGATGCGTTCGTTTGCTCCATTGGTGGTCGAGATTGTCCCTGCCCCCGACCACGAGCCGGCGTACATTGCGAAAGGTTGATGCGCGGCTGCCACCACAGGGGGCAATGTCTGCAGAATTGCAAGAAGAACCACAGCGGTTCCAACCGCAAGCTTTCCCTTCGTCCTGCAAAGGGGGTACGCTGATCTTGAGCTCATCGTCCCAACTCCATGCTGATCCGCGCGAAGCGAATGTCAATCAGTCTTTCTCTTGGATATCGAAAGATCTTGTCTCCTTGAGACTGCCGACCGGACAAGCTCCTGTATCGGGATCGGCTGCGATGAAGCGTCGCGGTTGTCGACAAGAAAATACAAAGGCGAACTGGGCATTCTTGTACTTATTTTTGATTTTTTGAACTTTCCCTGCAAAACTCGCG
>JAFAME010000169.1 GCA_019233695.1 Methylobacteriaceae bacterium | reverse complement strand
GGCGTCCTGGCCGGGTTCCCGGTCGTCGATGTGAGGGCGGTGCTGATCGATTGGGCGTGGCATGCGACCGACTCACGCCCGCCGGCCTTCGAGATCGCTTCTCGCGCCGCTTTCCGCGAGGGGCTTGAGAAAGGCCGGTCGGTGCTGCTTGAGCCGATCATGAAGGTCGACGTGCGCGCTCCGGAGGCCTGCGCCGAGCCCATCATCCGCGATCTCCAGGCGCGGCGCGGGGTCGTCGAGAGCCCGGGCGCGCAGAGGCCCCGGACAGCGATCTTGGCGCGGGCGCCGCTCGCCGACCTGTTCGGCTTTGCCCATCGGGTGCGGTCCCTCACGCCCGGCGCGGGCGGCTTCACCATGCGCTACGACCGCTATGCGCCAGTGTCCGAAGACGGGTCGCCCGACGATTTCCGCCCTGCGATGGCGCTGCGCGCCTGATCCGCCGGGCATGGGCTACGCGTTGCCGAGACCGCCGAACGCCCAGCGTTTCAATGGCGGCACCGCATCAAACACACGATAGGCGGCCTTCGTCAGGGCAAACGAGATGCCCCGTTTGGTGATGGCGAGCTCCATGGCCTTCAGCGAGCTGCGCACCGCGGCAAAGCCGTAACCGATCATGGCCGCCTCGTACGCATGGATCGCCTCGATCGGGGTCCTTTCGCCATGCGCGGCCGCGGCAAGGTTTTTGGCAAGCAGGCTCGCATCGCGCAACGCCATATTGGCGCCGATGCCGCGGAACGGCGTCATGCTGTGGATCGCATCGCCGATGAGGGTGATGCGTTTTGTCGGCCACGGATCGATCGGCACGGAGGTCTTGATGTCGAAGAGCGTCACTGTCGCGGGATCGGCGAGCTCCACGAGCTTTTGCAGGCCGGGATGCCAACTTGCCGTCCGCTCCCGCACGAAATCCTGCAGTTCCTCGCGGCTTGGCGCCGGCTTCGAAAGCACGTCGGCCGTCTCCCAAAGGCCGCTGTAGCCCCACATCATGTAGTCTTCGCTCTCCTCGGCGAACGGATCGCCCGAGCGTGCGGAACCGTGGCCGGCGTCGGCGGATCTCTCGGGGCCGTGCCCGAATCTCTGCGGGGCGACAAACATGCCGCTTTGGTCGCGGGCCATTACCAGCCGCGGCCCGGCAAGGAGCTCGGCGGGCACCTGAGGCGCCGTTGCCTCGGTCAGCGGGAATTTGCCGGCGATGCCGAAGACGCCGGTATCGACGCGCGGCGCGTCGGGCAGGAATTGCCGGCGCACGCGCGAGCCGCCGCCATCGGCGGCAACGAGGATGTCGGCGGATGCCGAAGTGCCGTCCTCGAAGTGCGCGACGATCTCTCCCGTATCGGTCTCCTCATAGCGGGTGAAGGTCTTGCCGAACTCGACCATTCCGTCGAGCCCCTCGAGGAGCACTTGCCGGAGTACTAGCCGGCTCGCGGAACGATGGCTGTCGACCGCGTCCGAACCCCCCTCCGTCTCGATCGCCAGCAGCTGCTCCATCTTTTCGGTAAGAAACTTGAAATCGTCGTTGCCGGCGCCGCAGGTTGCAACGAAGTGCCGGAACACGTCAGGTGGCAGGCACTCGTGCAGCGCCCGGCTGCCGTTCGGGCTGATGTGGAGGCGGTAGCCTTGCAGCCGGTCGGTCGGGTGGCGGTCGCGTTCGTAGACGGTGACGCCGACGCCCGCCTTCCGCAGCCCATGCGCGAGGCAGAGGCCGCCCGTTCCTGCGCCGATGATTCCGACGTGAAAAGAAGAGTTTGACATCGTCTGCTCCATCATTTGCGTCACTCCTTGGTGAGCCAGCTTTCGATGCCGGCGAGGATGCCCTCGAGCACCTCCCCATCGAGGCCATGGCTCGCCGCCCCGGTCAGGGTGGCGACGATCGAGGCTGCCGCGACCCTCGGGTCGAGCTCGGCCCGAAACACGCCCTCCGCGATGCCCGCCTCGACGATCTCGCCAATCTCGCCGCGCCAGTGCCGCATCAGGGGGTCGAGGATTCCGGCAATGACCGGGTCGCGCCTCGCCCGCAGGAGAAATTCCTGGACAACCGTCAGGACGTCGGGACGCTCGGCCTGGTAGAAGCGGGCATCGGCGAACTCCTGATGGAGGCGGGTGAGCGCGGGGCTTGCCGCCGGCCTTGCCGCGGGCGCATGAACCTCAACGAATTGCGCCACGAGATGTTGCGCGACCGCCCCGACGAGCGCTTCCTTCGTCGGGAAGTAGTAGTGCAGAGTGGCGATGTTGACGCCCGCCGCCGCGACAATGCCGCGCGTTCGCAGGCCCTCGAATCCCTCAGTCGCGATGATGCCGTAGGCGGCGCGCACGAGATCGCCGCGCCGGTCGGCAGCGGCGAACGCCGGCCGCCTGCCGGCCGGCCTACCGGCGGTCTTCTTCTCGGCGGCATTTCCTGCGCGTTTCATCGAGTCTCAATCAATCGATTGATTGGCTACACGGACTTTGCGGCCGAGTCAATCAATCAGTTGATTAAATCGTACCGACGCGGGCGCGAGAAGTCTGCGGCATTCATAGCGAAACAGGCTTTGCTGGGCGTCACACCGGCAGGTCGAGGGTTCGCCCGTCGGCTGCAAGCGTGCGGCCTGTCACCACCGTGCGGTCGACCGCCCCGCTCAGCGTCTCGGCGAGATCGGCATGGAATGTCCGGTCGGAGAAATACCAGCCGTGCGACCAGGACGCCGCCGCGACCGGATTGTCGCCCGCCCGCCGGATTGTCGCAAAGTGCGCCGAGCAATCGACATTGACGGTCTTTTTCGGCGCGTTCGCCGGCAGGCCGACCCGTCCGACGCGCGGCTCGACGCCCAGCCGCTTCACATTCGAGATCTGCAAGACTTCGTCGTAGCGGTTGAAATAATTGGTCAGGCGATAGGTGTGGCCGAGCATGCTCTCGGTGTTCTTGTTGCCGTCGACGAAGTCGGCCGCCTCGACGTCGCCGCCGATGACCACTAGCTGGCTGAGCGCCCAGTCGGAGCCGGTCCTGGTGCCGTCATCGGCATGGTCGAGCGCCTCGCGAACCACGTAGGCACCCATGGAGTGGCAGAGCACGTGCACGCCGACCCGGCAGTCGTCGGTCTGCGCGTTGAGGAGCGGCTTCACGCCGGCATTGACGAGATCGATGGCGGTGCGCTTGGCGACGTCTAGCTGTGGCAGGTAGGCAAAAGTGTCCTTCCACGACGGCCAGTCGAAGCTGATGAGTGTGCATGCCAACCTGTTGGCAAGGCCGGCGGCGATGTCGCCGTGCTGGGTCGCCACGTCGGCGATGCCGTCATTATAGCCGTGCACGAGGACGAGGAGGTTGCCGACCGCGTTGCCGTCACCGGCGCGGGGAAAGGTCTGCATGATCTGCTTCACCCAATCGGTGCGCGGGACCGTGTGCGAGGGCGCCGGTGCCGCCCCATCGGGAACGGCAAGGTAGCGGATGGCGCCGAGCCCGCCGTTGAACTGATTGCCGGACATGGACCGGACGGTGATGAAGAATTTCGTCATGGCCGCCTCACCTAAAGTTCCAAGGTAAAAGCCGGAACTCTATCGAAGAGGCGCAGGCTGCGCCATATGCCGACGGCGGCCGCCTCACAGGCCGCTGAACCAGTTGTAGCCGTAGGTCTCCCAATAGCCGCCGGGATAGTCGTTCGTCACGAAGATCTCAGTGATGTGCTTGGGGTTCTTGTAGCCGAGCTTGGTCGGCATGCGCAGCTTCATCGGAAAGCCGTAGATGCGCGGCAGCACCTCGTCCATGAACCGGAAGGTGAGCTGCGTCTGCGGGTGCAAGGCCGTCGGCATGTCGATCGAGGTCGCATAGCCGTCCGCGCAGGTGAAGCCGACATAGCGCGCCGAGAGGTCGGCGCCGATCAGCTTGAGGAAGTCGGCAAACCGCACGCCCGACCACTTGCCGATGGCCGTCCAGCCCTCGATGCACACGTGGCGGGTGATCTGCGAGACCTGCGGCAAGGCATAGAGCTTGTCGAGCGTCCAGCCGTCCTTCCTCTCGACGAGGCCGCTCACTTCGAGCGCGTAGTCGGCCGGATCGACCGCGGGCGCCTCCTCGCGCGGATAGAAGGCATTGAACGGGAACGGCCGGGTGACGGCGCTCTCGGGAAATTCCTCGGCGAGCTTGACCGGATCGAAGAGCGCTGCCTGAACCCGGTCATTGAAATCCGACATGGCGCGCAATGCGCCTTCGGCCGAAATGCCGTCGGTGATGTCGCAGCCGGAAAGGAGGGCGAAGGCGCCGACGCTTGCGGCGCCCTTCAGGAAGCGGCGTCGCGCCGGGTTGTCGAGGCGGCGCAGCGCTTCCTTCACGAAGGCGCGCTGGTCGGAGCGCGAGAGGACGCGAGGGGGCGCGAACAATCTGGTCATGACCCTTCTCCCTACCGGCCGCGAAGCATGGCAACGAGGCTCCTCGGCACGAGGAGGGCCATGACGACATGAATGACGATGAAACCGGCGATCCCGGCCATGGCCAGGAAATGCACGATGCGCGCCCCCTGGAAGCCGCCGAAGAGGCTCGTCAGCCAGGCGAACTGGACGGGCTTCCAGATGGCAAAGCCCGAGGCGACGATCACGAGAAGGAGGCAGAGGACGCCGAGATAGAGGAGTTTCTGCACGGCGTTGTAGTCATCGAGCCGCGCATGCGAGAGCTCGCCGCGCAGCGCCGCGAACGCATCGGCAATCACCGCGCGCGGCGTGATCGGCAACAGCTTGCGGCGGTAGCGGCCCGAGGCGATGCCGTAGGCGAAAATGACCAGGCCATTGGCCATCAGGAGCCACATCGCGGCGAAATGCCAGAGCAAGGCCCCGCCCAGCCAGCCGCCGAGCGTCACGCCGTCCGGAAAGCGAAAAGGGAGGATCGGATAGGCGTTATGGATCTGCCAGCCTGACAGGATCATCACGACCACCGCAGCGGCGTTGAGCCAGTGCGTCAGACGCACGATGAGCGGATGGATCGGGCGCGCCCGCCCCGGCGCGGCGCTTGCCGCGGTTGCATCGAGAACGGCAGCTTGGCCGGCCATGGAAGCTCCCCATCACGAACCGCGGCCGACGGGCCGAGGTCGTGAGAAGCTACGCATGCGCTTGCTGCCGGTTTCAGTCGCGCGGCTGGGCGTTGCGGGGCTGGCTGTGCAGAACTCATCCTATGCGTGCTTCAAGCCAAGGCCTGGCTAGGCGGGTCGACAATTGGCTTTCGGGCTCGCATGAGGTTGGGCGGCGAACCTGCACCATGCGAGCCGGAGCGCTTTTCGATCATGACCAGTTGCGATAGAAGACCGGTCAAACTTCACTGGTTGCACAATCAGACGGGGTCCCCCGATGGGCAAAGTGCGCGTAAGGGGTTTTGCCGTGTCTATCGACGGTTTCGGGGCCGGCCCGGACCAGAGCCTGGAGCAGCCTCTGGGCAGACGGGGCGCGGAGTTGCATAATTGGTTCTACCCGACCCGGATCTTTCGATCGATGTTGGGGCAAGACGGCGGGACCGACGATCGCTTCGCCCGCGCCGCGGCGGAAGGCTTCGGCGCCTTCATCCTCGGCCGCAATATGTTCGGCCCGATCCGGGGCGAATGGCGGGACGACGCGTGGAAGGGCTGGTGGGGCGACGATCCCCCGTATCACGCGCCGACCTTCATCCTCACCCACCACGCCCGGGCGCCAATCGTGATGGAGGGCGGGACGACCTTCCATTTCGTCACCGACGGGATCGAGGCGGCGCTCGCCCGGGCCAAGGCCGCCGCGGGCGACCTCGACGTGAAGATCGGCGGCGGAGTTTCGACGGTCCGCCAGTACCTGCTCGCAGGAGCGATCGACGAGTTGCACTTGGCGCAGTCGCCCATCGTTCTGGGCCGTGGTGAATCCCTGTTCGCAGGTATCGACCTGCCAGGCCTTGGCTATCGGGTGACGGAGGTGGTCCCAACGGAGCTGGCGACCCACCTTGTGCTGAGGCGCTGACCGTACGCCCGGCGCTCAGCCGACCATCCATCGGCTGATCGACCAAGGCGCCCCTTGATCGCATGGAGCGGCGCATCTACGCCGATTCCAGTCTGATGAGGGTCAGGCGATGCACCGTCGAGCACCCGTTCGGCACGACAAAGCAAATGCCCGGCGGCGGCAGGCTTCTGACGCGAGGGCTGAGGAAGGTGATGGCGGACGCGGCGTTGTCGGCCTGGCCTTGAACATCCTGCACGCGGTGAACGCCTTCGGTGAGGGGAGGCTGGCCGGCGATGGCTGACCCCGGCCCTGCTGAGCGGCGAACTTCGTTCTCGCGCGCGCTTCACCATGAGTTTCTGCACACCCTGGGGGCGCCGCTGTCACGCGTTCGTGAAGCGCCCGATCCGGCACGCCTTCGAAACCCGGCCGGCGAAGGCCCGTAGCTGCTGCATCCCGGACGACAGCGAGCCGGGGCTCACATCAGAGGAAGAATGCGATGTCTTTCATGCAGCACTCCAGGCGCTTTGCCTTTGCCGCAGCGCTTGTGGCCGGGATTGCCAGCTCGGCCTATGCGGCGGTGATGGTCGGCGGCGCACCGATGTATCCGACGAAGAACATCGTCGAGAACGCCGTCAATTCGAAGGACCACACGACGCTGGTTGCCGCCGTCAAGGCAGCGGGCCTTGTCGACACGCTGGCGGGGCCGGGGCCGTTCACGGTGTTCGCCCCCGTCAACCGGGCGTTCGCGAAACTTCCGGCCGGCACGGTCGACACGCTGCTCAAGCCCGAGAACAAGGGCATGCTCGTGAAGGTCCTGACCTACCACGTCGTCCCCGGCCGCCTGTCGGCCCAGGATCTCGCGGCCAAGGTCGATCAGGGCGGCGGCAGGGCGATGCTCACCACCGTCGAGGGCGACACGCTCATCATCATGCGTTCGGGCAAATCGCACCTGACGGTCACCGACGCCAAGGGCGATGTCGCCATGATCACGATCGCCAACGTGTTCCAGTCGAACGGCGTCATCCACGTCATCGACACGGTACTGCAACCCGCTTCGTGACCGGCAGGGACAAGAAAACGGGCGCCCGAGGAGCGGGCGCCCGTCACATCCGTTGGAGCCGCTCAGCGATGCAGAAGGGCGTCGCGGTCGGCGACCGTCAGGCCGACGTCGTCGAGCAGACGCAGGTCGAGGCCGGCAAGTTCGCGACGCGCCTCGAGCGCCTGCTTCAAGCCGCGTGCGGCGCCATAAATGGTCAACAAAACCTTTCCGAACGCCTGCCGAGGGGAGGCGTTGTTATGATGATCCGTCTGGAAGAGTCTGGCGGCAAGGGCAGTCATGTTCGTCACTCCAAGTTCGTCATGGCGCGAACATACTTGAATCGGCGAAAAATTCGAGTCATGCTTTTTACCGCCATAGGATAGAGATTCTATATTGTGTCCCCGAGCAATCGTCTCCCCTCTCTGAACGCGCTCAGGGCCTTCGAGGCGGTCTCGCGGCACCTGAGCTTCGCCAAGGCAGCCGATGAACTGCACGTCACCAAGGCGGCGGTCGCTCAGCAGGTGCGCCTGCTCGAGGCGGAGATCGGCTCGCAGCTGGTGCTGCGCAGCGGCCGCGGCCTGCGGCTGACCGAGGTGGGCGCCGCCGGCACCCGGGGGCTCGCCGACGGCTTCGACCTTCTCGCGCGTGCGGCGCGCAGCATGCGCGAGGCGACAGGCGGCCGCATGCTCGTCGTCAGCGCCGACCCTTCCTTTGCCTCGACCTGGCTCGTCAGCCGCATCGGTCGGTTCAAGCATGACCATCCCGAAATCGACGTGCTGCTCGATGCCAACCGCAGCTTCCGCGACCTGTCGCGCGACAACGTCGATGCCGCCGTGCGGTGGGGCAGGGGCGATTTTCCGAATCTCGAGGCGACGCTTCTCTTCGACGAGCATGTCTTTCCCGTCTGCTCGCCGGGATTGCGCGACGGGCCGCCGCCGATCTGCGAACCGGCCGATCTGCGCTCCCAAACGCTCATCCACCTTGAATTCAGCTCGCTGCAAGGGGCGTGGCCCGACTGGCAGATGTGGCTTGCGGCGGCCGATGTGACGGGCATCGATACGTCGCGGGGGCTGTGGTTCAACCACATGTCGCTCGCCCTGCAGGCCGCGGTGCAGGGGCAGGGGGTGGCGCTGACCACGCGGGCGATTGCCGCCGACGAGCTCATGGCCGGGCGGCTCGTCAGGCCCTTCGAGGTCAGCTTCCGGACGCCGTTCGGCTACTATTTCGTGTGTCGGCGCGATCGCGCCGCCTCGCCGAAGGTCCTGGCCTTCCGCAACTGGCTGGTGGCCGAAGCCGCCCGCTCGCGCGGGTGATGGGATTCCCGTCTTTGTCGTCCCGGAAGAGCGAAGCGCTATCCGGGATCGGGAACCGCAACGTCAGAAGGCGCCGGATG
This sequence comes from Methylobacteriaceae bacterium, assembly GCA_019233695.1. Classification (GTDB taxonomy): domain Bacteria; phylum Pseudomonadota; class Alphaproteobacteria; order Rhizobiales; family Beijerinckiaceae; genus JAFAME01. Next base: position 5,728 of record JAFAME010000169.1, on the reverse strand, counting down.
TTCCGAATCCCGGCGCTGCGCACCGCTTCGCGGTGCCCGGCCAGGATGACAGCCGGAAGGAAGGTTGGACAATCCGTACCAATACGGGGCCACGAGCCGTCGGACGCCTAGCGTTCCCAATCTTTCGGATTAGTGCTGGGGCTCAGGGGCGCGTCCTCGCGCTCCCAGACGAAGAAGTATTCGTATGGTTCGTCGTCCAGCGGAGGGTCGGCGTAGAATTCTGCCTTAAGCGTCCAGCCAAGGCGCTCGTACTCGGCGGCGTGTTGCTTGGAGTGCGGCTTCGCCATGCGCGGGCGCTGGGCCTTCTCCCCGACATCGCCCGCGCTCTTCGGTGGCACGCCCTTCGCGAACACCTCTTGGAACCTCTCTGGGCGTCGTCCGCCTCGTGCTCGAGAGTCGCTTCGATAAGCCTGGTCTCAACGAATTGCAAAGGCGCGCGGTAGAGATTGCCTAACATCTTCCCCGAAAGGCGATCTTGCCAACTGAGTAAACGCTCGGCTGGCTCGACGAGATAATGCTTATTTTCCAGCACAGTGACCCCTCATCCGCCGCCAAGTGGCGGCACCTTCTCCCGGCGGGAGAAGGTGAGCGCGCCCCCATCACTCCTTCCTGGCGGCGAACAGGAACGGCGCCACGTCCCTGATGCCCGGCGGCCGCTCCGCCGCAAAAGGCATCGGCCGGCACACCGCCATCGCGGAGAGCCCGATGCGCGCTGTCAAGAGCCCGTTGAGGACACCCTCGCCGAGCCGCGCCGAGATCCGCGCGGCAATGCCATGGCCAAGAACCTGCTGAACGATGCTGTCGCCGACAGCCATGCCGCCGGTGATCGCAAGGTGCGCGGTCACCGACCGCAGCAGCTTGAAAAAGCCAAAGAGGCCGGGTCGGCCGCCGTAGATTTCGGCGATCCGGCGCATGATGTGGACGGCCTGGGCCGCCACGAAAAGGACATCGAGGAGGGCGCGCGGGCTGATCGCGGTCACTGCCGAGACGCGCTTGGCGGCGGCCGCGATCTCGTGGCGAACCCGGGCATCGAGCGGATGCATCAGGCGCCGCTCGGCGATGTCGATGAGGTCGCGCCCGTCGACGATCTCGCGCGTCAGATCGGCAAGCTCGGTCCGGGCGCGGGCGGTCTCGGCGCGGGCGGCGTAGATGCGGGCGACGTCGAGCACGAGGCGTCGGGCGGCGTCGCGATCGTCGGCCGCCCTTGCCGCGGCAATGGCTGCATGGAGCCGCGCAATGCGCGACTGCCGCGCGACGCCGACCACCTCGCGGATGAGGAGGGCGAGGAGCGCAATGCCGACAATTGCGAGGAGCGCGATTCCGAGCCAGCCCAGCGCCAGCGAGCGCGCGAACAGCGAATCGACGATCGAAGCGAACCACAGGCCGACGGCGAGCGAGACGAGGCTCGCCAGCGCCGACCAGAACAGGCGGCCCCAGGTCCACGTCCGGCGCCGGGCAATGCCGCTCGCCTGTGCGGCTTCGGTTGCCGCCTCGCTCGCGTCGCTGGCCGCGTTCGCAGCCTCCCGCTCATAGGGATCCGGCTGGGCCTCGACGATGACGCTGCGTTGGCCGGGCGAGCGGGCGGAAGGCTCGCGAGGCTCGGGCGGCGGCTTGCCGTCCTTCTGCCTGGGCGCCGAATCGCGTTCGGCAAAGACGATGTCGGGATCGTCGAGGCGGAAGGCGCGCGGTCGCGGGGGCGTCGTCATGAGAGCTTGTCGCCGAGAAGGAATTCAAGCGCCCTGTCGAGGCGGATGTGGGGCAGGGGCAGCGCGTGGCCGTCGGGGCCCGTCTGCGCCGGCGGCGGGCGGAAGCGGACGAAGCGGAAATCGGCCTCTCCCTCCGGCACGGCAATCGCCTCGCCGCGAAAGACCGCCTTCGGGTCGGCCGGAAGCTCACCCGGAAAGACGGCGATCTCCGACTTGCCGTCAAAAATCTCGCCGCCGACGCTTTCGCCGGCAAGGGGCGTGCCGACGATAGCGTCGAGCTTGTCGTTGCCGTGCCGCACCGATGCTTCGCGTGTCGTGCGAACGGCGGCGAGCGCGATGACATCGACGGCTGCCCCTACTCCCTCCGCCCGTTTGATCGCCCTTTCGGTCAGAAGCCGCAAGATCGCCTCGAGCCGATCGTGGCTGGTGTGGTGAAGATGATCGGCCTTGGTGGCCGCAAACAGGATGCGATCGATGCGCGGCGCGAAGATGGTCGACAGCAGCGAGGATCGACCGGCGCGAAAGGCCAAAAGCACATCGGCAAGCGCGGTTTCGAGATCGCGCACGGCGGCCGGCCCGGAGTTCAGCGCCGCCAGCGCATCGACCAGCACGATCTGGCGATCGAGCCGGGCAAAATGGTCGCGGAAGAACGGCCGCACGACGTGGCTTTTGTAAGCCTCGTAGCGGCGCTCCATCATCGCGACGAGCGTTCCGGGCTGTGCCTCGCTGGCTGCATCCAGGATCAGGGGCGCAAACGTCAACGCCGGCGTGCCCTCGAGATCGCCGGGCATGAGGAAGCGCCCCGGCGGCAGGGTCGAAAGCGCGTAGCGGTCCTCGCGGCAGGCTTTCAGATAGTCGGTGAAGCGGGCAGCGGCCTGGCGCACGACCTCCTCGGAGGCGGGAGCATGCGGCGCGAGCGTGACGAGAAGGCCGCGCCAGCCGGCCGCAAGGGGGGCCCGCGCGGCAGTGGCGCTCGCCGCGATCGTCTCGCGCGACCATTGCGCATAGGACTTCGCCATCAGCGGCAGGTCGAGGAGCCATTCGCCGGGATAGTCGACGATGTCGATCGAAAACGCGGCCGGTCCCGATCGCCAGGCGCCCCGGCGCTCGAATTCGAGCGTCAGGCGGAGTTCCGAAATGCGCCGCGTCGACTGCGGCCAGCGGCGGTCCTGCGGCCCGGTTCCCTCGCCGGTCAGCGCCCGCAAGTGATCCTCGTAGGCAAACCGCGGCACCGCGTCGTCGGGCTGCGGCTCGATGCGGGCGCGTGCAAGGCGCCCTTCGGCGTGGACGCGCAGCACCGGCAGGCGCCCGCCCTTGATGAGATTGTGGACCAGCGCGGTGATGAACACGGTCTTGCCTGACCGCGACAATCCCGTCACGCCGAGCCGGACGCCCGAGCGGGTCACGAATTCGGCGACGCTGCGGGCGGCGATGCGGGCTTCGAAGGCGAGGTCGGAGAGCAGGCTCAAGCCGGGATACTGTCGAGAGCGGTTGCAATCGTGGCAAGCAGGCTGTCGCCTTCCTCGAAGCCGACCGACAGGCGGATCGATCCCTCGTCGAACTGGGGACCGAAGGTCGTGGCGACATGCGTCAGGATCGAGGCGCCGTCGCCGAAGGTCGCGACATAGCCGATCCGTTCGCCGACGGCAGCCACGAAACGATCGCAGCCGCTGCGGCCGGCGCGCAGGTCGAATGTGACGATGGCGCCGAAGCCCCGGTTGCCGAAGAGGTTCACGGCCTCGCCGTGGGTGGGGTGCATGGGCAGGCCGGGGTAGCGCACCCGCTTGACCGCCGGGTGGGCGGCGAGGCGCGCGGCGATCCGGCTGGCGTTGACGCACTGCGCCGCAAAGCGCAGGGGAAGCGTCTCCAGCTGCGTCTGCAATCGATAGGCATCGTCGGGCGACAGGATGCAGCCGACGTGCTTGCGGTGTTCGAGCACGGCGCGTCGCAGTTCCGGGTCATTGCCGGCGACCACGCCGCCGGTCAGATTGCCATGCCCCGACAGATATTTCGTGGCGCTCTGCACGACCAGGTCGGCGCCCTCGTCCAAGGGACGCCAAAGGCAGGGCGTCGCCATGGTGTTGTCGATGATCGTCGCGACGCCGCGCCGCCCTGCCGCCGCGATGACCGCGCGGGCCGGGACGCAGATCAGCAGCGGATTGGTGAGCGGTTCGAAGAAGACGGCCTTGGGCCGAAGGTCATCTAGGGTGCGCTCGAATTCGTGGATGTCGAAGGCTTCGCCCTGCGGCCTGAACCAATGCACCTGGGCGCCGCGCCGCCGTACCAGCACCGCCTCGGCATATCGGATGGTGCCACCATAGACCTCCGAGAAGATCAACAGGGGCCGGTCGTCGCCGGCATCCTGATGGATCGAGAGCGCAAGGTCGATGGCGGCCATCCCGGAGGAGGCAAGCGCGCTCCACCTGCTCCCTTCGACCCGCGCCACGGCTTCTTCGGCGCAGAGAACCGTCGGATTGCTCCAGCGCGTGTAGACCGGCTCGCCCGACTGCGGAAACGCTCGCTCGGCCTCGAAGGCCGTGGCGGCGGCCGCGATGCTGTGCAGGGGAAATCCGGTATGGCGCCAGATCGGCGCGCGACCCCGGTCGGGTTCATTGGCCTCAGACATCTGGATTGCGTTCCTGTTCAGCTGGCCATCTCGCCGGGGTGACCAGGAATTATAGCGTCATTGCGGTCAGGAATGCTTGCGCAAACGAGCGCGCCTCTTGTGGAGCATCATGCGCCCCGTCGGGCGAAAGGGGATTCGCGGGTTGCCAAATTCAGTGGGCGTGGTGATGCATGTGGTCGCTGTGCCCCGGTCGATTCATCATTCGCAACATGCCGATGCCGCCGGTCGAGACGAAGCGCCAGACGAGGAGGGCTGCCAGGACCAGGAAGATCAGGTTGAGCCATGTCGTATAGTTCCAGGCAAAAGATGTCTCGACAATCTGCGCACGACGTTCATGCGGGATGACGCCTGCAACGGCAAACAATGCTTCGACGATGAGCGCAGATGTCGCCATGGCGCTATAGAAGCTTGCCAGCAGGAAGGCAGCCATCTTCCATCCGTAGTATTTACGATAGATGTCGAGGACCGGAAGCACGATGAGATCGGCAAGAATGAAAGCGAGGAGGCCGCCGAAGCTGATGCCGCCGTTCCAAAGCACGGCAGCCAGCGGAATGTTGCCGACCGAGCAGACGAAGGCGATGATGGCGACCAGCGGCCCAACGATCGGTCCCCAGATCGTCGCGACGACCGGGTGATCGGTCAGGAAAAACGACTTCCAGAACTCCTGCGGCACCCAGGCCGCAATGGCCCCGGCAATCAACAGGCCGCCGGCGATGTCCATCCACACCGAAGCCCAGTCCATGACGAAAAAATGACTGATCGCGGTGAGCCCCTTTGCCGAAAAGAGCCGGCGCCACAGCGGGCCTTCGGCAGCAAGCGACATGTCCATTTCGGCATGTCCCTCCATCCGCCCGGCGATACCTTTGTCCGCCTGCTCCCTTGCCGCCTCGACGAGTTCGGGGCGCAGGAACGCCCTGAAAATGACGACGAGGATGGCGACCATGATCGGCGCGGCGACCGCCTCGGCGGCCATGAACTGCCAGCCGAGGAAAACGACCAGGATGATGCTGAGCTCGAGCACCAGATTGGTCGACGCCATCTCAAATGCCATGGCGGCGGTGAAGTTGCCGCCTTTGCGGAAGATCGATCTGGCAATGGCGACGGCCGCGTAGGAGCACGACGAGGAAGCCGCACCGAGCGCCAGCGCAAGGGCGATCGAGCGCGGCCGGTCGTCGGGCATGAGGCGGCTCATCTCGCGATGCGAGACGACGGCCTGGATGGCACCCGACAGCATGAAACCGAGGATCAGCGGCCACAGGATTTCCCACCCCATCGCCCCCGCCATGCCAAGTGCATCCGTCAGTGCCGACAGCATGGTTCACTGCCCCTAGACCATCGATCCCATGAAACCGATCATTGTCATCCGGAAGCGCCAAGCGCTATCCGGGATCTGGCA
>JAFAME010000026.1 GCA_019233695.1 Methylobacteriaceae bacterium | reverse complement strand
GAGGCCGCCGAACTCGCCCTTCGTCTGGACCTGCATGTCCTTGAACTGCTTGGCGTCCATGTAGCTCGAATGCGGGTCGAGCGAGGACAGCATGCCGTTGATCGCAGCCTCGATCAGCTTGGCTTCGTCAGGCTTCTCGACATAGTCGTTACGAATTTTGTCGAACACGTCGCCGAACAGATTGAGCTGGCGATAGGTGTCGGAGGCCGCGGCAAAAGCCGCGGGGCTGATCGACATCAAGAGCTGCGGCGCGGCGACCGTCCCGGCGACGCCGAGCACGAGACCGAGACCCAGGTAACCCGCTTTGCGATTCATCCGCGCGCCTTTTCGCTTCCTGCCTTTGACCACCATGGAGCGGGATCAATGGCCGTTCCGTCTTTCCGCAATTCTATATAGAGAACGGGCTGCGCGGCGCCAATCGCGGCAGCCGCAGCCATCCGGACCGAACCGTCGCCCATCGCGCCAACCGGCTCGCCGGTCAAAACGAACTCTCCCGGCGAGACGTTGACCCGCTCCATACCGGCCAACAGCATATAATATCCGCCGCCCGCATTGATGATCAAGAGTTGTCCATAGGAACGGTAAGGTCCGGAATAGAGCACCGAGCCGTCGGCGGGAGCGGAAACCGTGGCGCCCGCGGGCGTCGCAAGCGAAACGCCATGTTCGGTCCCGCCAAGTCCGTCGGGGGCGCCGAAAGTCTTGAGAATCGCGCCCGCGGCGGGGAGCGGCACGCGGCCCTTGATATCGGCGAAGGCGACGTCCGGCTGAAGCCGCGCGGAAGATTGGCTTCGGGCGTCCTCCGCCTTCACCAAGATTTGATGAGCGGCCTCAGCCTGGGCGGCCTTTGCGGCGTCTTCGGCCGCCTTGCGGCGCGCCGCCTCGGCGTCGAGTCGAGCAATGAAATCCTTGAGCGAGCTTGCCTGGCGGGCGAGTTCGGCCGCCCGCTGCTGCTGGGCGCCGAGCGAGGCTTCGGCCGCTTCGAGCGAAGCATGCCTTGCGTCGACGAGCGCATCAAGACGCGCCTTTTCGGCGGCCAGCCCCGCGCGTTGCTGAGTGAGGCTTTCCCGCTCGCGCGCAATCTGCGTACGGGTCTCGCTCAACGTCTCGGCGTCGCGGGCCAGGACGTCGGTCTCTGTCTTGAGATCGGGGATCATTCCGCTGAGCACCGTCGCCGCCCGCACCGCCTCGGCCATGTCGTCCGGTTTTACGAAGATCGCCGGCGGCGGATTGGCGCCCATGCGCTGAAGCGCCGCGAGAAGCTCGGCGATTGCGTCGCGGCGCTTGTCGAGCGATTGGGTGAGCGCCTGCGCCTGTTCGTTCAGGCTTTTCAGGCGCTCGTCCGCCGCGGCGACGCCGCGCTCGGCGTCCTGCACTTTCGCGGTGGCGTCGATCAGCGCAGCGGTCAGCCGAGCGTGATCGGCGCGCACCGATTCGATCTCCGTCTGGATTGCGCGCCGTTGTTCGTCTGAAGCCCGAATTGTGTCCTCGACGCCGCGCAGCTCGGTCTCCTTCTCCGCGCGCCGTCCGGCGTCGGCGGCGGGCGCGTCGGCCGGCGGGGGCGGCGATGGTGAAGGATCGGCCGCCGCCGCGAGCGGACAGGCGAGAGCGGCGCCGAGCGCGGCGACGCCGAGCGAAAGTCGTCCCCTAGCCTGACGCCGCTCAAGCATTCCCGCGTCCCGGACACCAATCCGGCCAATATCGCGTCGATTCACGCACGATGATAGGGGCGCCCGGAAAGAATTGTTATTGCACGGTAAAGCTGCTCGGCGGCAAGGATCCGCACAAGCTGGTGGGGCCAGGTCGTCGCGCCGAAGTTGATTGCTTTGTGCGCCGTCTCGCGAAGCGTGGGGTCCAGCCCGTCAGGGCCGCCGATCGCCACGGCGTAGGCCGAGCGTCCGGCGTCCCGCGCCTTTCCGATGTCGGCCGCCCATTGCGCGCTCGTGAGGGAGATCCCGCGCTCGTCGAGCGCCACCAGGATGGCGGCCTCGGGGATGGCGGCCCGGATGGCCGCGGCCTCTTCCGCGCGCCGATCGTCCGGGCGGCGGGCGCGCGATTCGGGGAGCTCGCGCGCCTCGACGCCGGTGATTCCGGCGATGCGGGCGCTGTCGGCGAGGCGCGAAAAATAACGGCCGAACAATTCGCGCTCCGGTCCGGCCTTCATCCGGCCCACGCTGACGAGCGCGATCCGCACGGGCGGCGGTTCGCCGCGGGCGCTCAGGCTATCGAGAGTTCGTCCGGCCGGTCGGCGCTCCACATCTTTTCAAGATTGTAGAACCTCCGGACGTCGGGCCGGAAGATGTGGATGATGACGTCGCGCGCGTCGAGCAGCACCCAGTCGCAGAGCGGCATGCCCTCGACCCTTGGCGAGGGGAAGCCGGCGTCCCGGCAGGCCCTGACGATCCGGTCGGCGATCGCGCCGACATGGGTCGTCGAGCGCCCGGTGGCGATGAACATGCGATCGGCGAGCGTGCTTTTGCCCTTGAGGTCGATGGCGACAACTTCTTCCGCTTTCGCGTCCTCGAGCCCGTTCATGACCGTTTGCGAGAGGATGTCCGGCGGGTGGGCGACGATCGCTTCAGGAGCAGAGAGGACCGCGCGGACGGGCGAGGCGTGAGAGCGGGCGTGGGGCGTCAGGGGCGCGTTCCTGTCTGGCGCGCGGAGCCGATTCTCCGGCGCCTCGTCGGCGAACATGAGGGGTCCAGCCGCGATTTTCAAGACGAGTTTTGCCCGGCAAAGAAAACTGCGAGGCCCTCCTTGGCGACAATCAGGTTGCGGTCCTGCTGAACGCCATTCTGGCGAGCGGGATGGCCATTCGCTGCGGCTCCCTGGCGAGGCGCATTGCGAGACCCGCCTCCAGCCGGTTGAAAAACTCCGCCGAGCGTGGAGCGCCCCCCGATTCGAGCGCCGAGGCCAGCGACGGAAAGACCGAGGCGCGCGAAAACCGGGCCCACTCGGCGCCGAAAGCCTCCGCGTTGCGGTCGCGCTCGTAGTCATTCCAGATGCGGTCCTCGCCCTCGAAGATTTGCAGCTCGCCAAGAGCGAGGCCGCAGAACTCGCCTTTCGATCCGAAGGGGGCAAGAAAGTCCGCGCGGCTGCGCCCCACCGTCGGGATCACCATCGCGTGAAGCTCCCGAGCGTGGAGAAAGCGCTCGGCGACCATGGCCTCGAGCGCCTCGTACATGGCGCGAACCAGGGGCTCGTAGCCGAAACCTCTCTCATCGGAGGCCATCGTCAGCACGACGAGCTGACCGCCCGGTCTGAGCTCCGTCGCGCGGCGGCTGAGAAAGGCGCGCCAATCGTCGGCCGCCTGCGCGGCGAAAGCGACGCGCGCGGCCTCATCGCGGCTGTAGGCCGCCTGCACCTGGTCGGGGATCTTCGCCGGAACCCGGCTCAGCCACTGAACGGACCACGAGCTCCAGCCGAGCGACAGGGTTTCGGCGGGAATCAACTGTTCGAAATACGATCTGCCAATGGCGCAGGCGAAGACCTGCGAATCGGAACGGGCAATGCTCTCCGGATCCTCAGCGAGCGTCTGGAACAGGGCCGAGAAGTCGTTCTCGGGAAGATCTGTGAAAACGAGGGAGATGGGTCTGCTCGGTCCCGTTCGCTCTCTCAGGATCGCGACGGCAGCGGCTATGGGACGGATCGAATTCCGGCCCTCCGAGCAGCCGTAGTCGGCGAGGATCAGGGGCTGTGGCGCGGGAGGCAGCGGAACGCTCCGCGCAGCTTCCTGAAGCAGCGAAATCGCCGGGACGAGGCCGGCCGCCTGAACGCGTGAACTCCTGTTGTAGGCGCCGTGGCCCTCCATGGGCCTGACAGCCCCTGATCCCCCTTTCATGCCTCCTCCCTCTCGTCCGAGTTCCGACGATGCGAGGTTTCGCCCGTCACAGGGTCAGCACGATCTTTCCTATGTGATCCGGACTGTCGATGCGCTCGTGCGCCTTCGAGGCTTCATGAAGCGGAAAGGTCGAGTCGATCAGGGGCTTGCAGCGACCCGCCTCCAGGAGCGGCCAGACGTTCTCGAGGAGCGCGTTGGCGATCAGCGCCTTTTCCTCGGGGGACCGCGGGCGGAGCGTCGAGCCGGTATGGATGAGGCGCTTCTGCATGAGCGGGCGCAGGTCGAGCCGCGTGGTCGGCCCCTCGAGAAACGCGATCTGGACGATCCGGCCGCCGATGGCGGCGGCCTGGTAGTTGCGCTCGACATAGCTGCCCCCGACCATGTCGAGAACGACATCGGCGCCGCGACCGTCGGTCGCCGATCTTGTCTCGGCGACAAAGTCCTGGGCGCGATAGTTGACGGCAGCGTCGGCGCCAAGCCTGCGGCAGGCGGCGCACTTCTCGTCCGAGCCCGCCGTCGCCACCACCCGGGCGCCGAAAGCCTTGGCGAGCATGATTGCCGTCGTTCCAATGCCGGACGTGCCGCCGTGGACAAGAAGCGTTTCGCCGGCGGCGAGGCCGCCGCGTTCGAAGACGTTGGTCCATACCGTGAAGAACGTCTCGGGGAGGGCCGTCGCCTCGACCATCGTAAGGCCCGCCGGCACCGGCAGAGCATTGGTCTCGTGCACGAGCGCGTATTCGGCATAGCCGCCGCCCGGCACAAGGCCGCAGACCTTCTCGCCGATCCGGAACCGACCCGAAGCCTCGCCAAGCGCGACAACCGCGCCTGAAATTTCAAGGCCCGGGATGTCGGGCGCGCCGGGCGGCGGCGGATAGGCGCCGATGCGCTGCATGACATCGGGACGATTGATGCCCGCCGCCGCTACCTTCAGGAGGATCTCGCCGCGACCGGCAACGGGGACGGGACGCATCTCCGGGACCAGTACCTCGGGCCCGCGCTCCGCTGCGCCGGCGGGGACGCGGATGACGATGGCGGTCATGCTCTGGGGCAAATCGGACATGCGGCCTCGCGAATGTCCCGAAACCGAACGCCTGCCGTTGAGGCGCGTTGGGCGGACTGGCTCTTGCGATGCCACAGGCCGCGCCGATGCGCCAGCCTCACGAAGCGTGCAAACCCTCTCCCCCCGCCGAGAAGGGCGCATTCTTGCAGCAAGATGACAAGCGACTTGCCGCAGCCTAAGTTTTTTCGCGTAGAAAACTGGAGCCTGACGATGGCGATCCTGGACGAAGACAGCCCCTTCGGCGCGCCGCCGCGAAAGCCGCCGACCCATCACGAGATCGGGCAGCCGGTTGAGGCGTTGTCGATCGACGAACTCGGCGAGCGCATCGAGATGCTGCGCAACGAGATGGCCCGGCTCGAGGAGGTTCGTAAGGCGAAACAGGCGAGCAAGGTTGCAGCAGACGCCTTTTTCAAGGCGTGACACTGGCCCTTGCGTCAGGCTGGAACAGCGACATGGCGCGCCGTTTTCGAAAGCGGACTGGGTCAGAAAAAATGGTTTCCGCTTAACCGGTCGTTAAGGGTTCCGGTCTATTAAGGGAGCTGTCCAGCGTTCTGGATTGGAGTGGTTCCTGTCCACTCTGTTTGACGCCTCCCTGATACCGACTCGAGAGCCGCTCCTGAGCGGCTCTTTTTTCTGCGCGACACCTCCGTCAAATCGCGTACATTTCGTTAACCTTAACGAATGGTAAATTCCCATTGGGCGGGCGGTGGCGCTAGGCTTGCTCCCCGGTGCGCGAAGGTTTCGGCGGTCCCGTTTCGGGACCTACGGGACCAGGGGAGGCACATCGGATGCGATCTCGATCCAGCTTCGACGGCAGCGCGCGGACGATCCCGTTTGGCCACAAGCTTGCGTCCTCCCCTTCGTTTGCCAACCTCTTCAAGGAGGGCATGGGCCTCGTCGAGGAAGTGGCCGCCTATCTCGACGGAAGCGGCCGTGCAGAATCGAAGGTCTTGTCGCGCATGGTGGCGCTCGGCTACGCCAGCGAGAGCATGCGCCTGACCACCCGCCTGATGCAGCTTGCCTCGTGGCTGTTGCTGCAGCGCGCGGTCAACGAAGGCGAAATGACGCAGGTCCAGGCCGCCGCTGAAAAGCACAAGGTGCGGCTGACCCGTCAGGGCCTCGCCGCGGCGCCGGAAATTTTCGAGCAGCTGCCCGAGAGGCTGAAGCAATTGAGCCTGCGCTCGCTGCGCCTGCAGGATCGCGTCATGCATTTCGACCGGCTGATCGACCGCGGCCTTTCCGAGGCGAGCCCGGCCGGCCTGTCGAGCCCGATCGCCGCGCAGCTCGAACGCGTGCGCATTGCCTTCGAGCAGCGCGCCTGAGGCGTTCGGCAGGCGAAGAGCTCCGAATGCGAGATTGACCGGGAATATCTGCGAAATCGCTACCGACCCGACGACCGGGATATTGTCCGCCGAAGCCGCTGCCAAAGGCGCCACCAACGTCGCGGTGGCAATTCAATCACGATGAAAGTCTCAAAGTGGTGCGCGGCGAAGTCGATGGCGCGCTCGCGGGCATTGCCCCCGAAAAACCGCGCCAGGGAGCGCCGCTGGGCCTTGACAACGGACCAAATCGGCGGTTTGCGCCAGACTTCGGTTACTTCCGCCTCGGGCGGCAGCGCCACGCGATCTCTCCCTTACTCTCTCCATACGTTGCGTCGCCGATGAGATGCCATCGAGACCCAGTCGGGTGCGTCTGAAACACCTTTTGAAATCAGTACTTTAAGTGATGGGGAGAATTTTGTCGATCTTAACCGCTCGTTAACCTTCCCGCGCGCAAATCATTAAAGGCAACAAGTTGATGAATCGTGTCCACAGAAACTCCTCCTCCTCGTCGCTCGATCCGGTTCCGTGGCCGCTCCTTTCTGGCGCTCGTGCTGGCGCCGGAGCCGCCGCTCGCCGACTGGCTCGCCGAATTCGACGCGCTCATCGAGCGCTCCCCGGGATTTTTCGCGGGGCGTCCGCTCGTCCTTGACCTTTCCGCCTTGCCGCCGGGCAAGGAGGATGACGGAAAGCTCATGGCGCACCTTGCTGGCAGCAGCGTTCGCGTCATGGCCATCGAGGGCCGCCAGCCAGCCGACCTCGCCTCCGACATGCCGCCCATCATCACCGGCGGGCGCGAAATCCGCCCCGCCGAGGATGAGCCGTCGGCCCAGCAGAAGGCGCCTGCACCGCCGCCGCCCAAGGCCGCGCTGACATTGGAATCGCCTGTGCGTTCGGGCCAGAGCGTCACCTATCTCGACGGCGATGTCATCGTCGTTGGCTCGGTCGGGTCCGGTGCTGAGATCGTGGCGGGCGGCTCCATCCACGTCTGCGGCACGCTGCGCGGCCGCGCCATCGCGGGCACCGTGGGCAATGCCGATGCCCGCATCTTTTGCCGCAAGCTCGAGGCCGAGCTCCTCGCCATCGACGGCCTTTATCTCACCGCCGACGGCATGGATCCGCAGCTGCGCGGCAGGGCAGCCAAGGTCTGGCTTACAGGTGACACCATGATGATGACGGCCCTGGATTGAAATACTGAGGAGAGCACGCGAATGGCCAAGGTATTGGTCGTGACATCCGGCAAGGGCGGGGTCGGCAAGACCACGTCCACCGCCGCCCTCGGCGCGGCATTGGCGCAGGAGGGGCAGAACGTCGTGGTCGTCGACTTCGACGTGGGATTGCGCAACCTAGACCTCGTGCTCGGCGCCGAGCGGCGGGTGGTCTACGATCTCATCAACGTCGTCCAGGGCGATGCCAAGCTCTCGCAGGCGCTCATCCGCGACAAGCGCCTCGAAAACCTCTCGCTCCTGCCGGCCTCTCAGACCCGCGACAAGGATGCGCTCACAGCGGACGGGGTCTCGCGCATCGTCACCGAGCTCAGGGAGAAGTTCGACTGGGTGATCTGCGACAGCCCCGCGGGCATCGAAAAGGGGGCGACCCTTGCCATGCGGCACGCCGACATCGCTGTCATCGTCACCAATCCGGAAGTGTCCTCGGTACGCGACTCGGACCGCGTCATCGGCCTTCTCGATTCCAAGACGGAGCGGGCGGAGAAGGGCGAGCTCGTCGAAAAACACCTCCTGATCACCCGCTACGACACGGCGCGGGCGCGGCGGGGCGAGATGCTGAAGACGGAGGACGTGCTGGAGATCCTCTCGATCCCCCTCCTGGGCATCATCCCGGAGAGCCAGGAAGTGCTGCGCGCCTCGAATCTCGGCACGCCGGTGACCCTGTCCAATCCGATGAGCGCGCCGGCCCGCGCCTATATCGACGCCGCCCGGCGGCTGCGCGGCGAGAGCCTCGTGGTCAGCGTGCCGACCGATAAACGAAGCTTTTTCGGCAGCCTCTTCGCACGGAGGGTCGCTTGAATCTCTTCAGCCTGTTCAACCGGCGCAGCTCCGCCCCGGTCGCGCGCGAGCGCCTCCAGATCCTGCTGTCGCACGAGCGTGCCGAGCGTGGCAGGCCTGACCTTCTCGTAGTCCTGCGCGAAGAGATCCTCGCCGTCGTCGGTCGTCACATCGCGGTCGAGCAGGACAAGGTGCGCGTGAAGATGACGCGCGACGACGACATCTCGACCCTCGAAATCGATATCGAAGTGCCTAACGCTGCGCGCGCCCGCGTGCTCCTCCACGCCTAGCCGCAGTTCGCGGCCCGCTCCGCCTAGCCGCAGTTCGCGGCCCCGCCCCGCCTACTTCTTGCCGAACGACAAGTTGCCGAACCGCGAATTGAACCGCGACAGGCGCCCGCCGCGGTCAACGAGCTGCTGCGACCCGCCGGTCCAAGCGGGATGGGTCTTCGGATCGATGTCGAGATGGAGCGTATCGCCCGGCTTGCCGTAGGTCGAACGCGTCATGTATTCCGTGCCATCGGTCATGACGACCTTGATCGGGTGGTAGCTCGGGTGAACGTCGGGCTTCATGGCATGCGTCTCGAAAGGCCGCGGATCGGGCAAAGCGGTCGAATTTGCTGCAGTTCGTTGCGATGCGTGCGGAGCGCGCTGCTATATCGCAGGCTCACGTTTCATGCAAGCGCATTGGCTTGTTGTGTCCGGTCGTTTCGGGGTTCATGGTCGAGCTTTCCCCTCGCTCACGCGCCCGATCGAATGCGATCGAGATCAGCGCCGAGGCGGGTGCGCTCGGCCGCACCCCATGCGACGAGGGGGGGCATCGGCAAGGCCAGCGCATTGTCATGGTGAAGATGCGCCAGGCCGGCCTTCACGCCCGCAATGACCGGCCGGCCGTCAAACAATGCCCGGATCGCAACCGCCCGCTCGAGCGCAGCGGCCTCGCCGTTGCGATAGGCGCGGGCGCAAAGGTCGGCGTTGAGGTTTGCGGTCGCAGATATGCAGCCCGCAAAGGGGCCGCTGCGGGCCTCAAGCAACGTCGCTTCGCTCGAAGGGAACACGGCGAGGGCGGGATGGGCCTGTGCCACGGTACGGGAGTAGGCGAGGTCGCCTGATGAATCCTTAAGGCCGGCGATGCGGTCGGGAAAGGCGCTGATGAGGCGCGCGACGAGAGCAGGCGTATACGGGACCCCGGACAACGCGGGGAAGTGATAGAGATAGATGGGGATCGGCCGCTCGGCCGTCGCTTCGGCGATTGCCGCAATGGCGGCGAAGACGCCGTCCTCGCTCACTCCTTTATAGTAGAAGGGGGGCACGACGAGCGCGCCGGCAAAGCCGAGTTCGGCCGCCAGGCGCGTCAAGGCGACCGCATCATCGAGGGCCGCGGCGCCGGTGCCCACCATCAGCCTCGCGAGATCGAGATTGCGCGCCGCCGCGCGCATCACCTCGGCGCGCTGCTGGCGCGAGAGCGAGGTCGCCTCGCCGGTCGTGCCGAGCACGTTAAGGCCGTCGCAGCCGCCCGCCAGAAGCCGGCCCCCCAGATCGAGGAAACGACCGAGGTCGGGTGCGCGCTGCGCAGTGATCGGCGTCGCGATGGCCGCGATGACGCCACGAAGCTTCGATGCCACTGGCATGGCTAGCGGTTCTTGAACGCCGCTGGCCGCTTCTCGACGAAGGCTGCCATTCCTTCCTTTTGATCATCGAGGGCGAACAGGGAGTGGAACAGACGGCGTTCGAAGCGCACGCCTTCGGCAAGCGTGGTCTCGTAGGCGCGGTTGACGCTCTCCTTCGCCAGCATGACCGATGGGAGCGACATCGCCGCAATCGTCGCCGCCGTCTTCAATGCCTCATCCAGGAGGGAAGCCGCGGGCACGACCCTGGAGACGAGGCCAGAGCGCTCGGCTTCGTCGGCATCCATCATGCGGCCGGTGAGCACGAGGTCCATCGCCTTGGCCTTGCCCACCACACGCGCCAGCCGCTGCGTGCCGCCTGCGCCCGGCATGACGCCGAGCCTGATCTCGGGCTGTCCGAACTTTGCGGTATCGGCCGCAATGACGATGTCGCACATCATTGCAAGCTCGCATCCGCCGCCGAGCGCGACGCCCGCAACAGCGGCAACGATCGGCTTGCGGACGCGTGCCACTCGATCCCACGAGCTGATGAAGTCATCGAGATACGCCTCGATATAGGTCTTTGCATGCATCTCCTTGATGTCGGCGCCCGCAGCGAACGCCTTGTCGGAGCCGGTGATGACGATGCAGCCGATTCCGTGGTCCTTCTCGAAGCCGTCAAGGGCGGCATTGAGCTCATCGATCAGGGCGGAATTGAGCGCGTTCAACGCCTGCGGCCGGTTCAGGCGAACGAGGGACACTCGGTCGTGTCGTTCGACTTCTATGTTCTTGTACGCCATGGGTAGCCTCGTCTGGCCGGCAACAAAGCAGCGCTAGCGGACCAGGAACCAAATGGGAAGGAAAACGGCGGCGGGAAGGATTCTTGCGTCCCGTCAGGCTCAATTGACCTGCGCCAAGGGCATTCCTATAGGGTGCCCAGCGCCTGCCGCGCATCAACCACGCTCCTCCATGCCGCGGAATTTGAAACGATGTCACCCGCCGCCGCTTCGGCAAAGATGAGCCCATCCCTGCTCGATGCCGCCCGCGCCTCGGCCGCGTGGCCGTTCGAGGAAGCCCGCAAGCTCGTTGCGCGTGTTGTGCGCACCGGTCAGACCGAGGTTCTGTTCGAAACCGGCTATGGCCCCTCGGGTCTGCCCCATATCGGCACCTTCGGCGAGGTCGCCCGCACCAGCATGGTGCGCCACGCGTTTCGTGTCCTGACGCAGGACGGCATCAGGACACGGCTCGTCGCGTTTTCCGACGACTTGGACGGCCTGCGCAAGGTTCCCGACAACGTGCCGAACCAGGAGATGCTGGCGCGCCATCTGGGCATGCCGCTGACCCGCGTCCCTGATCCGTTCGGCAGGTTCGAGAGCTTTGCCCATCACAACAACGCAATGCTGCGCGCCTTCCTCGATGGCTTCGGGTTCGATTACGAGTTCGCCTCCTCGACCGACTACTACGCTTCCGGACGCTTCGACCGGGCGCTGCTGCACATGCTCGCCCATTTCGATGCGATCCAGGAGGTGATGCTACCGTCGTTGCGAGAGGAGCGGGCGGCGACCTATTCGCCGTTCCTGCCGCTTCATCCCAAGACCGGCATCGTCATGCAGGTGCCGATCGAGGCGGCCAACGTCGGGGCCGGGACGATCGTCTGGCGCGATCCGCAAACCGGCGAGCGCTTCGAAACGTCGGTCACCGGAGGCCATTGCAAGTTGCAGTGGAAGCCGGATTGGGCGATGCGCTGGTATGCCCTCGGCGTCGATTACGAGATGGCCGGCAAGGATCTGATTGACTCCGTGAAGCTGTCGGGCGACATCCTGCGCGCGATCGGCGGCTCGCCGCCCGAAGGGTTCAACTACGAGCTCTTTCTCGATGAGAAGGGGCAGAAGATTTCAAAGTCGAAGGGCAACGGCATCGCCGTCGAGCAATGGCTCGCCTATGCGAGCCCGGAGAGCCTGGCGCTCTTCATGTACCAGAAGCCGCGCGAAGCAAAGCGCCTGTCCTTCGAAGTAATTCCCCGGGCCGTCGACGAGTATCTGCGATTCCTTGCGGCCTATCCGGGCCAGGACTGGAAGGCGCGGGTCGCCAACCCGGTGTGGCATATCCACGGCGGCGAGCCGCCCACCCCGGAGATCCTGGCGCCTGCCGATGGCACCAACGCGGCTACCGAAGTCTCCTTCGCGTTGCTCCTCAACCTCGTTGCCGTCGCCAACAGCGAGAGCAAGGAGGTCGTCTGGGGATTTTTGCGCCGTTATGCGCCGCATGTGTCGGCGCAGACGCATCCGAGGCTCGACGCGCTCGTCGGCTATGCCCTGCGCTACTATCGCGATTTCGTCCTGCCCGCGAAAAAATACCGGCTGCCCGACGAGGTCGAACATGCCGCCTTGGCCGAGCTTTCCGAGCGGCTGGGCCGATTGCCAGAGGGCGCGAGCCCGGAGATGATCCAATCGGTCCTCTACGATGTTGCCCGGCCGATCCCGCGCTATCAGGATTTTGCCGCCAAGGGCGCAACCCGGGAGCGGCCTGGCGTATCGAATGCCTGGTTCAATGCGCTCTATGAGATTCTGCTCGGCGAACAGAGGGGGCCGCGCTTCGGATCGTTCGTGGCGCTCTACGGGATCGCCGAGACACGCGCCCTGATCGAGAAGGCGCTGAGCGGTACGCCCGTCGCGGACCGTCCGGCCTCGTAAAGGCCGCGAAAAGCGGAGTCTCCGCCGGAGCAGCGGCACCCTTGGCCACAACCAAACTGAGACACGGGGCAGGACGAGGAGGACGCGTGCCCTTGATCTACAAGATCGCTCCGGCCGACCTGTGGCGCACGGCGCAGGCGGTGGGCACCTTTGTCGGCGCGCCCGTCGATGTCGCCGACGGCTACATCCATTTCTCTTCTGCCGCGCAGGTGCGCGAGACCGCGGCGCGGCATTTTGGCGGCGCCCACGACCTCGTTCTCATCGCCCTCGAGGCAAACGATCTGGGCGTCGCTCTCAAGTGGGAGCCGTCGCGGGGCGGAGCGCTCTTTCCCCATCTCTACGGGCCGCTCGACATCAGGCACGTGCAATGGAGCGCGCCGCTGCCGCTCGGACCCGACGGTCGGCATCAATTTCCGGAGCTTGACGCGTGATCGGCGTGTTGAGCGCCGTGGCGCAACCGCTTCTTCTCTCGCTCGACCCCGAAGCCGCGCACCGCCTCGCCATCCGGGCCTTGCGGGTCGCACCGCTGTCGAGGAGCAGGGCCGATGATCCGCGGTTGTCGGTCGAGGCCTTCGGCCTGCGGTTTCCGAATGCCCTCGGCATGGCGGCCGGTTTCGACAAGAACGCCGAGGTGCCGGATGCCCTCTTGCGACTGGGCTTCGGCTTTGCCGAGGTCGGCACGGTGACGCCAAAGCCGCAAGCCGGCAATCCGCGCCCGCGCCTGTTCCGGCTTCGCGAAGCGGGCGCGCTCATCAACCGGCTCGGATTCAACAACGCCGGCTACGCCGCGGTTCGCGGCGTGCTCGCAGCCCGCGCGAAGGGCAACGGGATCATCGGCGTCAATATCGGCGCCAACCGCGATGCCGATGATCGCATTGCCGACTACGTGCGCGGCATCGAGGAATTTGCCGGCCTCGTGGGCTATCTTGTCGTCAACGTCTCCTCGCCCAACACGCACGGATTGCGCGAGCTGCAGCGCCCCGACGCGCTCGACGATCTCGTCGCCCGCGTGCTCGGAGCGCGCGACGCGGCCGCCGACCGGCATGGCCCGACCCCCGTGCTGCTGAAGATTGCTCCGGACCTGACGCTCGCCGATCTCGACGCCATCGTCGCGATTGCCCGCGCCCGGCGGATCGATGGCCTAGTCATATCGAACACGACCGTGGCGCGTTCCCCCTCGCTCCCGCCCGAGCGGGCGCGCGAGCACGGCGGCCTGTCGGGGCGCCCGTTGTTTGCTCCCTCGACGCAGATGCTTGCCCATGCGTTTTTGCGCGTCGAGGGCCGGTTTCCGCTCATCGGGGTCGGCGGGATCGATTCGGCCGCCACAGCCTACGCCAAGATCAGGGCGGGAGCGACGTTGGTCCAGCTCTATACCGCATTCGTCTTCAAAGGCGTCGGTCTCATCAAAGGGATCAAGCAGGGCTTGGTCACGAGCCTTGTGCGCGACGGCTATGCCCGGCTCGCCGACACGGTCGGGGTCGACGCGGCCGCCTGGGCCTCCGGAAAGGTCGCCGCGACGAGCGCTGGGTAGCGCCATCCCTGGAGCGCGCCGCGGACGGCAAGGAAGCTCAGGAGCGCAAGCCACAGGCCGGTGTTGCCCAATGGCCTGAGGGCGAAGAACGTCACGAGATAGAGGGCCAGAGCCGCGAGCATCAGGTTGCGCATGTCGCGCGTCCAGGTAGCCCCGATGAAGACGCCGTCGAACTCGAATGCCAGGGCGCCCAGAAGCGGCGTCAGCGCGGCAAACGAAAGATAGTCTCGCGCCAGGCGGCGAACCGGCTCGCTCGTACTGACGAAATCGATGAATGCGCCGCCCCCGGCAAATGCCAGGCTCGAGGCGGCGACGGAAAAGATCACGCACCACAACGCCGTGAGCCGGACGGCGCGCCGAAATCCGGCGATGTCCCGGGCGCCGACCGATTGGCCGCACATCTGCTCGGCCGCAGTCGCAAAGCCATCCAGAAAATAGGCCGTGACCAGGAAGAGGTTCATGAGCACGGCGTTGGCTGCGAGGACGTCGTCGCCGCCGCGCGCGCCTTGGGCGGTGAAAAAGGCAAAGGCGAAGAGCAGCGCCGCCGAGCGGATCATGATGTCGCGATTGATCCCGACCATGCGGGCCAGGCGCTGCCGATCGGCGATGTGCGACCAAGGCACGCGAAACAGGGTGGCGTGGAGCCGCCACAGGATGATGAGACCGACCAACGTGCCGAGGGCTTCTGCGCCGAGCGTCCCGAAAGCCGATCCGCGCACGCCGAGCGAGAAGCCCGCGACCAAGGTCACGTTGAAGGCGATGTTCGTGAGGTTGACGAAAATCTGAAGGCCAAGACCGAGGTCGGTGCGACCGTGGCCGATGACCGCGCCGAGCACGACATAGTTCATCAGCGTGAAAGGCGCTGACCAGATGCGAATGTCGTAGTAGGCGCGTGCCGCCGCGGTGACTGCAGGGCTTGCATCGAGCGCGGCAAAAGCGATCCAGGCGATAGGTCCACGCAGGATGATGACTCCACCCGCAAGCATGAGGGCCACGAGAAGGGCGCGAACGATCGTCGCACGTTCCTCCTCGCTGTTGCCGGCGCCGAGCGCCTGGGCGGTCAATCCGGCTGTTCCGAGGCGCAGAAAGCCCAAGGCCCAAAACACGAAGTCGAAGATGACGGCGCTCGCCGCGATCGCGCCCAGAAGATGGGCCTGACCGAGCCTGCCGATGACCGTGGCATCGGCAAAGCCGAGGAGCGGCGTCGACATGTTTGCGAGCGTCATCGGCAGGGCGAGCCCGATCACCGTGCGATGGCTCACGGTGACCGGTCGCGCGATCGCCGGCTTGGCGTCGGTCTCGCCTGCAAAAGCGCCTGTGCTGCTCATGGATCAGATGAACATAAGGTCCGCCGTCATCACGGCAATATGCTGCCATCATCCCCGCCGGAGCGACGCGAAACGTCGGAGCGTGGAATGCCGCTCACGCACTTTTGCAAAATTGTTGCGCCTGTACTATTATCTAGGTTTAGGGATTGAAGAATGTCAATGACGATATTTGCAAAAACATCGTCGGGATATCGCTGGGGAATGTCGGATAATAAATGCGATAGCTGCGAGCTCAGCTTATGACTTGCTTCATTGAACAATCTGAGTAACCGCTGATCAACAACACCATCAGCTCCTACAACGTAAGTGATTCGGGCAATGAGGGTCAAGTTTACAATCAATCTGGCCAAAAATTTCTCTTGATCTGGAACGCCCATCCCAGTGAACGTCGTACAAAATTCCGTTCTCAGGCGATGCGCCGAGAGAGGTGCATCGGGGTGGTCTGTCAGTTTGCCATGATGGTTCAAGCACACCTCCATGGAATTTGATTGCTAGTCCGTCGCGCCGCCCGCGGCCGGCCAGTGGCCAGCCTCGATCCTGGCGGCGGCGATAACCGCTTGCGTGCGGCTCTCGACGCCGAGCTTTTGCAGGATTGCCGACACATGCGCTTTGACGGTCGCCTCCGAGACGGAGAGCTCGTAGGCGATCTGCTTGTTCAAAAGCCCCTCCGACAGCATGGTGAGCACGCGTACCTGCTGCGGCGTCAGCGTCGCGAGGCGCCGGGCCGTCGCACGTGCCTCGGCGTCGTCCGGACCGGCGAGGTCGAGATCCGGGGGTGTCCAGGTGCCGCCGTCGAGCACGGCGCGGATCGCTTGGCGCATGGAGGCGGCGTCCGTCGTCTTGGGGATGAAGCCCGCGGCTCCGAGGTCGAGGCAGCGGCGAATCACGCCAGGGTCTTCGCTGGCGGAAACGACCATCACCGGAACGCTCGGGTATTGCGCCCGCAGGTACATCAGCCCGGCAAACCCGTGCATGCCCGGCATGGCGAGATCGAGCAGCAGGAGGTCGGTATCGGGGTTGCGTGCAAGATCGCCATCGACGCCTTGGAGGTCGCCGGCTTCGTTCACTTCGACGTCATCGGCGACAACGGACAAGGCATGCCGAAGCGCTCCCCGAAACAGCGGATGATCATCGGCAATCAGGATTTGCATCTGCGACCGGCCACCGAGGTGCGAGACGAGGCTTGCAACGCGCCGGCGAACGCCCCTGCCGCTCCCGGGCCAAAACGAGCATGATTGTCGATGAACGGCTTTTATGGCGCAAGTCTATGGCGAACGCTCGTGTTGCATGCATACTTGCCTGAAGCGGTTCGGGGCGCCTCGCCGCGCCCGGAAAGCTCATCCTCTTGCCCGCAAGGCGGCCGGTTGAACCCATGCGATCCGCGGATTCCGAGACGGCCCAGCATCGCGCCAGCGTCAACGGCCGCGTCGCGTTCGTCGGCTCGGCGACGGCGCTTGCTGTCGGCCTCATTGTTCTGATCGAGCGCATCGGCGCCCCCGAACAACTTGTCGAGGTCCTGGCGCCGGCCGTCATGGTCATGGCCCTCGCCGTGATCGGACTGGCGACCGGCTCGGCGCGTCTATCGGGCTTCTATGCCGCGGGGCGTGACGTGCCGGGACCTTATGCGGGCCTGGCCGCGCTTGGCTTGGCGGCGGGTCTGTCCATGCCGATGGTGCTTCGCGCTCTCAAAGGGACCGACGCGCCCGTCCTCCTCGGCGGCATTCTCGGCGGCCTCGCATTGGCAGTGCTGGGAACGGGGCCGCTCGTGCGGCAAAGCGGAGCGGTTTCCCTCGTCAATTATATCGGTCAGCGATTCCCGAGCCGCGCCGTGCGCGTCGTCTCGGCTCTCCTGGTGGCCGCGATCGGCGCGTGCGTTGCGGTGGCAGGCTTCGAGACTGCCGTCCGCACGATGGGCGAGGTGGCCGGAATCGGACGCTGGCCGGCCATCTTGATATCCGCCCCGGTCATTGCCGCGATCGGCATTCCCGGCGGCCTTGCCGGCGTCGTCTGGGCTGCGGCAGCCGCTGCGGCCCTGCTCCTCGTATCGATCACCGTTCCGGTGGTGCTGAGCCTGCCGGCGGAGTTCCGGCTGCCGCTGCCGATCTTCGGCGACGTGGAGGCCTGGACCGGGGCCGCGCAGCGTATCGCGGCGGCCCAGGGCGCCGATCCCCGGTTCGCGATCGGCGCCCCCGCGGTTGCTTTTGCGGCGCTGGCGCTCGGGATCGGGGCCTTGCCGCCCCTGGTTGCGCCACTGATCGCCACCGCGACGGGCAGCGAGGCCCGTCGCGCCGGAACGACGACGCTCATCGGGGGGTTGGTTCTCATCGCGATTGCAGCCGCCACAATGGCGCTTTGCGTGCTCGCCGTCGATCGCGAGCTGGTCGGCCGAAGTCCTGACCGCTTGCCGAGCTGGAGCTACGAGGCAGGCAGCCGGCGGCTCATCACCTTGTGCGGCCGCGCGGTGGCTTCCCCGGCGCAAGCGAAGGCCGCCTGTGCCTCCGCGGGTGATTTTTCCGGCACAGTGCGGCCACAGGATGTTCGAGCCGATCCCGCCGAGCTGATGATCGGCCTGGCGCAGGCGCAGGGCCGCGGCGCAGCGCTGTCGTGCCTGGCCGCGGCCGCCGTGATCGCGCTGGGGCTGACCTTAAGTGCGGCGGGATTGTTCGTGCTTGCGGCCGCGCTCGGCCAGGGCGGCGTTGCGCGCGCCGATGGCCGCAAGGTCCTGGCGAGCCCGCGCCTTGCCCTGACGAGGGCACTCTATCTGCTTGCGCTCTGCCTCGCGGCCGCTTGGCTTCATGTTGCCTCGATCGCGCCCGAGGCGATGCTGGGTTTGGCCGTCGCACTGGCCGCGGCGGCTCTTGCACCCTTGTTGTGGCTGTCGCTGTGGCCACGCGCGGGTGCATCCAGTGCGGCGGCAGCGCTCATGGCGGCGGCGGCGGCCGGCCTGCGCTTCACACTCGGTGAAGGAGTCGAGCCCGATGCAGCGATCCTTGCGAGAGCTGCTGTCCTCGCCTTCCTGGCAGCCGTCATCACCGGCTCCTTGGTGAGCATTCTTTTTCGACGCAAACGTGACCGGGATCGCGCGCCACCCCAGAACCGACCGCGTTCGCGGCGACCGCTGGTGGCTTCCGATCAGGGCGCCTGAAGGGCCGGGGACGCGAAATGCGCGTCGCGATCACCTTCGACAACGGCCCCGAGCCAGGGGTGACGGAGGGGGTTCTCGACATCCTCTCTCGCTATGAAATCAAGGCAACCTTCTTCGTCATCGGCCGCAAGCTGGAGCGCCCGGAGGGCCGCAGGCTCGTCGCGCGAGCTGCTGCCGAAGGTCACCGGATCGGCAATCACACCTACACCCACACCGTCGCCCTCGGTCGAATGGACGGGCGTGCCGCCGTCGATGAAATATGCCGTACCCAAGACTTGATTGAGCGGGTTTCGACCGAACGCCTGTTCCGGCCTTACGGCGAGGGCGGCGGTCTCGGCCCGCACCTGCTCAGCCCGGCGGCCCGGGACCATCTCGCTTCGCACGGCTTCACCTGCGTCCTGTGGAACGTGGTTCCCGGCGATTGGAAGGACCCGGAAGGGTGGGTCGATGACGCGGTGGCGGCATGCTCAATCCGCAACTCGCCCGTTCTCGTCCTGCATGACCTGCCGACCGGCGCGATGCGCCGGCTCCCCACCTTTCTCGATCGTCTGAAAGCCCTTGGCGCGGAGATGACGCAAGCTTTCCCGGATGAGTGCGTGCCCATCCGCGCGGGCGTGGTCGCGGCCGACTGTGGGCGATATGTCGCGCGCTGATCCTGCTAGCGGTCCTTCAAGAGCTTTTCGAGACTGGCCAGGGTGTCGGCTTCGCGCGCCGGCTTGTCCCAGCGGATGCGGGCAATGCGGGGAAAGCGCATCGCGATCCCGGACCTGTGCCGTGTCGAGCGGTTCAGTCCTTCGAAAGCGATTTCGAGAACAAGCCCATGGTCCGGCCCGTGCAGAACCTCGCGCACCGGGCCGAAACGATTGCCGGTATTGTTGCGGACGTAGCGGTCGAGCTGCGCGAGTTCGGTGTCGGTGAACCCGAAATAGGCTTTGCCGACCGGCACCAGGCTCATCGCCTCGCCCTCGCCCTCCCACACGCCGAAGGTGAAATCCGAGTAGAAGGACGATCGCTTGCCGTGTCCGCGCTGCGCGTACATGAGCACGGCATCGACAGTGTGCGGATCGCGCTTCCACTTGTACCAGAGACCCTTGGGTCGGCCGGGTTCATAGATGCTGTCGCGCCGCTTCAGCATCACGCCCTCTATTGCCGCGATATCCTCCGACACGCCATGTGCCGCCGGATCGCGGCGGGCTTGCGCCAGCTCCTCCCACGTCGCGAACGGGACGAGAGGCGAGACGTCAAGTCGCTCGGAGCCGAAACGGGCGACGAAGCCTTCGAGCCGGGCACGCCGCTCGACGAAGGGAAGGGGGCGCAGATCCGCTTCGTGCTCGCTGAGAAGATCGTAGGCGCGGATGTGAGCCGGGTATCTCGCCAGGAGCAGTGAGGAGACGGTCTTCCGGTTCAGGCGCTGCTGCAGCTCGTTGAAGGTGCCGATCCCGGCTTCCGTCCTGACGAGAAGTTCTCCATCGAGCGCGAAGGCGCCGGAATCGTCCCGCCTCAAGGCCTCGATCAGGTCCGGAAATGCCCCCGAAATGTCTTCGCCTGCGCGCGAATGCAGCCGCGCGACGGTGCGCGCCGAAGCGTCGCGACCGACCGCCGCCTGGACGCGAATGCCATCCCATTTCCATTCCGCGACGAACTCGGCCGGTTCGAGCGCGGCAAGCTCATGTTCTTCGATGGCATGGGCCAGCATCGGCGTGCGAAACGGCGCCGGATCACTCGTGTCGGGCTTCGGCGCCCGCCCTTCGACCCAGGCGAAAAGCTCCCCGTAGGGCGGTGACAGGCTGTTCCAGACCTCTTCGACATCATTGGGACCGAGGCCGCCCATATCGGCCACGGCGGTCTTCGCGAGCCGCGCCGAGACGCCGATCCGCAGCGCCCCGGTCATGAGCTTGAGCAATGCCCACCGGCCGGTCTCGTCGAGCGCGTCGAGCCAAGCAGCGATCTTCTTTCCCAGATTGAGCTTGCCGGTCGTGCGAAGTGTCTCGACGACCTCGGCGAGGGTCGGTGGCGGCTCCCCGCCGTCGCGTGCCGGCCACATGAGGGCGACCGTCTCGGACAGATCCCCGACGTAGTCGTAGGACAGTCCGAACAGCACCGGATCGGTCCGCTCGGCGATCAGCGCGCGAATGAGCGCGGGCTTGGCGTTGGGGAAATCGAGCCCGCCGGTGAAGGCCGCCAGCGCATAGCCCCGCTCCGGATCGGGGACATTGCGGAAGTAGTTCGTCATCAGGCGCAGCTTGTTGTTGCGGCCCGGCTCGTAGGCGAGGCGGTCGAGCAGCGACGCGAACCGGTTCATGTCGGCTGACGTGTGGGTGGCGTCAGTCATGCGCCGGCTCTGTGGTCTCAACCGATTCGGTGGCTTCGTCGTCGCCGTAGCCGACAAGATGCAGCGGAGCGGCCTTGAGGCCCTGCAGGCGGGCCCAATGGACGAGCGCATCTTCCTCGCCGTGGGTGACCCAGACCTCGGAGCAGCCGGTCTCCAGGATCGTGGCGCACAGATCGTCCCAGTCGGCATGATCCGAAATGACGAGGGGCAGTTCGACGCCACGCTGGCGCGCCCGCGCCCGTACCCGCATCCACCCGGAGGCAAGCGATGTGACCGGGTCGGGAAATCGCCGCGCCCACAGGTCCTTGATGGCTTCCGGTGGACACAGGATGATCTCGCCGGCAAGTTTCGAGCGGTCCGCCGCCGCGACCTTGCGGATCTCGCCCAGTTCCACGCCGCTCTCGGCATAGTAGTTGGTGAGCTTCTCAAGCGCGCCATGGATGTAGATCGGTCGCCCGTAGCCCGCCTGACGGATGATGGCCATCACACGCTGCGCCTTGCCGAGCGGATAGGTCCCTATGAGGTGGGCGCGCTCCGGGAAGAGCGCGCGCGAGGCGAGCAGCTTTTCGATCTCCGCTTCCGCCCTTGCATGGCGGAACACCGGCAGGCCGAACGTGGCCTCGGTCACGAATACGTCGCAGCGCACCGGTGCGAAGGGAATGCAGGTCGGGTCGGTGGCCCGCTTGTAGTCTCCCGAGACGACCACGCGCAGTCCGGCGCGCTCGACGGCAATCTGCGCCGAGCCGAGCACATGACCTGCCGGATGGAAGGTTACAGTGACGCCATCGATTTCAAGGGGCTGCGCCAAGTCAATCGGCTGCTGCGCGCCGGCGGACTGCGCACCGTAGCGCACCGCCATGATGTCGAGGGTCTCGCGCGTTGCGAGCACAGCCTCATGCCCAGGCCGGGCGTGATCCGAGTGACCGTGGGTGATGAGGGCGCGCGCGACCGGGCGCGTCGGATCGATGTAGAAATTCGCCGCAGGACAAAAGAGGCCTGCGGGCGTCGGCGTCAGAAGCTCGGTCGGCTGCATTCCCCAAACATAGCAGCCGGCTGCCGTCGGTCATTCGTTGCAGATGAGGGTTTTGACTATGCGCGGCTGCTCGCCGGGGCGCACGACCGTGCGGGTCTGATAGACGCAATCCTCGTCATCGGCCCCGTAGGCCCGCTGCAGCTGAAGCCCCCTCGCCGCGACCAGCGCCGCCACGGGTTGGCGAGCCGGATTAAGCCTTTCGGCGGCCGACGGGGCCGGGGCTGCGATGCCAACCGCGACAAGGCTCGTCGCAATGCCGAGGAAACCGAGCACGAACAGGGAAAGGGGGCTGCGGTAGTGAGCCTTGGTCATGTCCATCGCTCGTTCCTCGGTTCAGACCGGCCGTTCCTCGGCCGGCTTCTCTTCGTCGCAACTCACACCTTCCTGCCCACGTTGGATGTGCGGTGGCGCACATGAGAAGGCCCGCCGATGGGCGGGCCTTCCTGCGAGTTTCAGCTCAGCAGGCCGGGACTTCCTGATAGCCTGCGAAATTGCCGTATGCGTCATACATCGGCTGCTGGACATAGCCGCAACCGGGTGCCTCATAGGCCGGGGCACCGTAGTAGCCGTAGCTGGGCGCACCCAAGGCGCCGCCCAGGATTGCGCCGGCCGCCAAACCGCCGATGATGCCGGCAGCAGCCGCTCCGCCGTGGCGGAAGTGGGCCGCCGACGCCGGCGTCGAGGTTGCCGCAACGGCGCCCATGAGAGTTACTGCGGCGAGGCCGCCAGCAAGGGTCCTTTTCAGCGAGACGGTCATGTCTATCTCCTCTTCGCCCTGTCATCCCATTGCGCGGGAGTCATCCGTTGCAACGCCAAGCCTCGAAATTGGTTCCTCTGAGCTTGCCCGCCTATGGGCAAATCGCACAACGGTGAGCGTAAGTTGGTGAGGAACCTTCAAGCTTGACGTACAAACCTTCGATGGTCTTTGCCTCTTCCGGCAGCTTGCTGGCGGATCGCCGCTACTCCCATGCAGCGGCAGCGGCCGCGGACGGGGACTCTGCCGCAGCGGTTGATCTCTTCGGACAGGCCCTCGAGCTGGCGCCCGGTTGGGCAGCAGCGTGGTTTGCTCTCGGCTGCGCGCTAAGCCACTTGGCGCACCACGCTCCGGATGCAAGCGCGCTGCGGCGCGAAGCGATTGCGGCCTTCGCCAAGGTCCTGACGCTCGATCCCGCAGATCGCATGGGCGCCGGGGTTCGTCTGGCTCGGCTCGAGCACCGCCATTCCGACGGTGCGATGAGCGCCGCCCACCTGACGGCCCTGTTTGATCAGTACGCGTCTGGATTCGACGAGCACGTGGTCAAGGCATTGGACTATCGCGGCCCCGCACTGCTCCGGCAGGCCACCGAAAGCGTATGCGCCGGGCGGCAGCGCCCCTGGCGCTTTCATCGGATGCTCGATCTGGGCTGCGGCACCGGGCTTGCCGCGGCCCCTTTTCGTGGCGCAGTCGGCTGCATGATCGGGGTCGACCTCTCCGCCGCCATGATCGAAATCGCTCGCCAAAAGGCGATCTATGATTGCCTCGTCGAGGGCAACCTTGCTGCATTCCTCTCTTCCGAGGAGCCAGCGAGCGCCGATCTCATCATCGCTGCCGACGTCTTCGTCTACGTTGGCGAGCTTGCTTCCGTCTTTGCCGCAGCGGCGCGAATATTGATCGCCGGCGGTCTCTTCGCCTTCAGCGTCCAAAGCCGCGAGGGGGAAGGGTTCGTGCTTGGCGAGGACCTGCGTTATGCGCATTCGGCGGGTTATCTCGCGGCGACGGCGAGCATGTCCGGACTGGAGGTGATGCATTTGGCGGCGGCCTCGACGCGGAAGGATCGAGGCGTCGACGTGCCGGGCCTCGTCGCCGTGCTGGCGAAACCCGGGCGCGTCGAATGACCGCCCTCGACGTCGCCGCGCGGCCTTTGCTGCCCGAACCGTTTCTCTCGTGGTTTGCAGGGCGCGGCTGGGCGCCGCGTCCGCATCAGATCGAGCTTCTGCGACGAGCTGTTGCCGGCGAAAGCGTGCTCCTGATCGCCCCGACAGGCGGAGGCAAGACGCTTGCCGGTTTCCTGCCGAGCCTCGTCGAGCTTGAGGGGACAGCCGGAGGGCCGCCTTCGCGTCTGCAGCGTGCAGTGTCCTCGCAGGACAGGATCGTCCGGCTTGACAACGCCCGTCCCCCGCGCCGCACGGCACTTCACACGCTCTACATCTCGCCCCTCAAGGCACTTGCCGTCGACGTCGCCCGCAATCTCGAGATTCCGGTTGCCGAAATGGGCTTGCCGGTCCGCATCGAGACCAGGACGGGCGATACCTCGGCCTCGAAGCGCCACCGTCAGCGGCGCGATCCGCCGGACATCCTGCTGACGACGCCCGAGCAGCTCGCGCTTCTCATTGCAAGCCCCGATGCTCCACATCTCTTTGCCGGCCTGAGAAGGGTGGTCCTCGATGAGCTGCACGCGCTCGTGACGTCGAAGCGCGGCGATCTCCTCGCCCTTGGCCTCGCGCGGCTGCGCACGCTTGCTCCGCACATGCGATCGATCGGACTCTCGGCAACAGTGCGCGAGCCGGACGAATTGCGCCGCTGGTTGGTCGGCTCTCGGGGCCAGGAGGGACCCCTCGCCGCCCTCGTGCTCGCGGATGGGGGTGCTAAGCCTGATATTTCGATTCTGGACACGCGCCAGCCGCTGCCGTGGGCCGGTCATAGCGCCCGCCACGCCATCGCCGAGATCTACGAGCGCATCAGGTCCGCCCGGATGACGCTCGTCTTCGTAAACACCCGCTCGCAGGCCGAGCTCATTTTCCGCGAGCTCTGGCGCGTCAACGAGGACGCGTTACCGATCGCCCTGCATCACGGCTCGCTCGATGTCGGCCAGCGCCGCCGGGTCGAGAACGCCATGGCTGCCGGCAGCCTCAAAGCCGTCGTGTGCACCTCGACGCTCGACCTTGGCATCGACTGGGGCGACGTCGACCTCGTGGTCAACGTCGGTGCGCCGAAGGGCGCGAGCCGGCTGATGCAGCGCGTCGGGCGGTCCAATCACCGGCTTGACGAGCCGTCGAGGGCGCTTCTCGTCCCGGCGAACCGGTTCGAGGTCGTCGAATGTCGCGCGGCGCGCGATGCGGCCGACGAGGGCGCGCAGGACACGCCCGTGGCGCGCACGGGCGCCCTCGACGTGCTCGCCCAGCATATCCTGGGCGTTGCCTGCGGCGGACCCTTCGAGGCCGGCACACTCTATCGCGAGGTGATATCGGCCGCACCCTACGAGCACCTCACGCGTGCCGACTTCGACGCGACGCTCGATTTCACTGCGACCGGAGGCTACGCGCTGAGGAGCTACGAGCGCTTCGCCAAGATCAAATGTATGAGGGACGGCTTGTGGCGGGTTGCAAGCCCGATGGTCGCTCAGCAATACCGGCTGAACGTCGGCACCATCGTCGAAGACGCCATGCTGAAGGTGCGGCTCGTGCGCCGCACACGGGCGCGCGGCGATACGGGCAAGGACTATACCGGGCCGCTGGCGCGCGGCGGCCGGCGGCTCGGCGAGATCGAAGAATATTTCCTCGAGACGCTGCGGCCCGGCGACACGTTTCTTTTCGGCGGCGAGGTGCTGGCCTTGCACGAGATCGTCGAGGACGAGGCGCTGGTGGTGCGCGCCAACGCCAGCGCGCCGAAAGTGCCTTCCTATATGGGTGGAAAGTTCCCGCTTTCGACGCATCTTGCCGCCCGCGTCCGCCAACTGCTCGCTATGCCGGAAGCCTGGGTGAGCCTGCCCGAGCAGGTGGCCGAATGGCTAAGCTTGCAGCAGCTGCGCTCCGTCCTGCCGCCCGCGGACGCGCTCCTGGTCGAGACCTTCCCGCGTGCTGCGCGCCATTTCATGGTCATCTATCCCTTCGAAGGCCGGCTCGCGCACCAGACCCTCGGCATGCTCCTGACGCGGCGCATGGAGCGGGCGCATCTGAAGCCGCTGGGCTTTGTCGCCAACGACTACGCGCTGGCGGTCTGGTCGCTGGCCGACATCGGGGCGCGGGCGATGAACGGCCTTCTCTCGCTCGATGAGCTCTTCGCCAAGGACATGCTGGGCGATGACCTTGAAGACTGGTTGCAGGAATCGGCGCTCATGAAGCGGATGTTTCGCGGCTGCGCGATTATCGCGGGGCTGATCGAACGGCGTTTTCCGGGCAAGGAGAAGACCGGTCGGCAGGTGACGGTGTCGACCGACCTCCTCTACGATGTTTTGCGCCGACATCAGCCCGATCACGTGCTCCTGCGCGCGGCGCGCGCCGACGCGGCAACCGGTCTCCTCGACGTCGAGCGGCTCGGCCAGATGCTCGCCCGCGTCGAGGGCCGCATTGTCCACAAGGATCTTGAACGGATTTCGCCGCTTGCCGTACCGGTGTTGCTCGAGATCGGCCGCGAGCCGGTCTACGGCGAGGCACAGGATACGATTCTTGCCGAGGCGGCCGAGACGCTTGTTGCGGAGGCCATGGGCGCCTGACCAGGTCGGCCTTCGAGCTCTGCTTCCGTTGAAATCACTAAATATATATGCTTTCGGCTCGGGGCATGCGGAGATTCGCATGGACGAGGTGACGCCCGACCACCTGCGCAACGACCAGCCAAGTCTCGCCTCGGCCATGCGCCGGGCGCGGATCGAGGAGGCGGAACGTTCCAACGCGTTGGCCGAAGTGCGCGGCGCCGAGCTTGCGCGGCTCGAAATGCTGCATGATGCCATTCGCCCCGTTCTTGCGCAGGTGCCCGAACACATCGATCTTTTCGACACCGGCATCGTGCCGGGGGATCGCGCGCGCCTGTTCATCGACATGATCGGTTTCATCGAAATGGGTGGCGATCGGCGTACCTATCGATTCCTGCAGGATACTCGGCACGGGCGGGTGATGGTGGCCGAGAGCGATCGGCTCGATACGATGGCGGATGCCGTTGCCGCCTATGTGGCCCGTCGGCTGGTGGAGCGCGAGAAGGCGCTCGCCGCCGATACGACGGTCGAGGATGCCGCGCGCCGCTATCTTGCCGAAGCCGCCGAACATGCGGAGAGCGTCCCGCAGGCGCCATTTGCGGAGGCTGCCGGGACGGGGCGGTCGCAGCCGGCGCAGAGCGGCGCAACCGGGGCTTTGTCCGGGGCGGGGCGCCTGCTCATCGCCGTGACAGTTCACGCAATCGAATATCTCGGCGTCGTCGCGCTGCTGACGCTGCTGATCGCCGGCGGATTCGTCGGCTATCACGTCATCCGCTCCTGGCTTGCGGCCCGCTATGGCTTCCCGCCCGAATAGGCTCAAGGCGTAATGGACCGAGGTCGCCGATCTCCCTCGTGCCGGGTATCAGCCCGCGCCCGCGCCCGCGCAGGGTAAGGCC
>JAFAME010000308.1 GCA_019233695.1 Methylobacteriaceae bacterium | reverse complement strand
CGTGCGACCACAAGGTGCCTTGCGGGGGGCCCTCTCCTACGTCTGGCAACCCTGGATAGCATGGGCGTATGGCGCGAGCTTCGATCGCCAGACGGAGCGGCATGTCCCAGCCGCAGGGCTCGACCTTCAGGAAAGCCGCTACGTCATCGACGATCTTTTGAAGCTGCTCACAGTTCGGGTTCCTGACCTCAAAGCGGTTTAGTGCAATATGTGTTTCGCTACGCTGGATCGTGTGGATGATAACGAGTTCTTAGTCGAAGCCTTCCGCCCGAACCGCCCGCGCGTTGGAGTTTGCCGCCATTCGCCGCCTCCCTGTCTTCGTCTTCGTCCTCGTCCTCGCCGTCCTCTCTCCCGCGGCCTATGCCGCCGGCGCCTGGGGCCGGTCATCGCGGGGTCCAGCGAAATTCGAGGTCCGAAGCCTCTATGATCCAAGTCCCACGCTCGCTTGCACCACTCAACTCGATTTCATGAACGAGATGCCCCTGATCGGAGACACGCAGCTCGTCGTAGCGCCAATCGCCATGGCCACGCTCGCCATGCTCGATGCCGAAGCGGTAGCGAAACAACTGCGGATAGTACAAATCGATATAGCCGTCGTGGTACGCGCCGAGGAGCCGCACGCTCAGCGACAAGCGACGTATT
Organism: Methylobacteriaceae bacterium; assembly: GCA_019233695.1. GTDB lineage: Bacteria > Pseudomonadota > Alphaproteobacteria > Rhizobiales > Beijerinckiaceae > JAFAME01. Next base: position 2,570 of record JAFAME010000308.1, on the reverse strand, counting down.
TCGCTTCGACTGCCTGACGAAGGTTCGGTGATTGTCGGCGATTCGAGCCATGCATCGTGCAGACAGCGATGGTCTCTCGGGTCGAAATACCAGTCGGAGGTCGCCAGCGCATAGGCTGAAGGCGGGAAAGCGCCGACGACCGATGTGAGATACGCTCGATAGCGACGAAAGGCGCCGGGCGCATCCTCATCCCGCCCGTCCGCCGCGAGCAAGAAGGCCATTTGTCACCTCTCAACCAGCGCCGAGGCGCCCCCTCTCCCCGTTGTGGGCCGCTCGCCGGGAGAGGGGGCGCCTCGGCGGGGCGCGCCGGCATCAGCATGGCAGCCAATCGCTGGGCCCCTCACCCTAACCCTCTCCCCGCCTGCGGGGAGAGGGAATTCTCGCACGGCGCCCCGGCGCAAACCTCGATGGTCTCTGTCTGCGCTGCGATCCTGCGGTGTCATCGAGGATTGTCATCGCCCCTGCGCGCGACTAGTGAGATGCGGCGGGCGGCCGATCGAGCCGCCACCCGCGGGAGCCTGCGAGGGAACGACCATGGCGACGAACATGAAGGGAGAAGTCGCGCTGCCCGCCGACCGGCAGACGATCTGGCAGTCGCTCAACAATCCGGAAATCCTCAGGCAATGCATCCCTGGCTGTCAATCGCTTGAAAAGACCAGCGACACGGGGTTTGCTGCCGTCGCCAAGGTCAAGATCGGCCCCGTGGGCGCGACCTTCAAGGGCACCGTCGAGCTCAAGGATCTCGATCCGCCGAACGGCTATCGCATCGAGGGCGCCGGGCAGGGCGGCATCGCCGGCTTTGCCAACGGCGGGGCGACGGTCAAGCTCGCCGACCAGTCCGACGGCGGGACGCTGCTGAGCTACGAGGTCCAGGCCAATGTCGGCGGCAGGATCGCACAGCTCGGCTCGCGGCTCATCGACGGCGTCGCCAAGAGCATGGCCGACAAATTCTTTGCCTCTTTTGCAGAGGCCGTGAAGCCGAAGCAATAGGGCGGCGCCCACCCGCGGTGCTGACCGACCCGCTTTCCGATGACCGAGCAGCAAGAGACCGGGGCCAAGTCGCCCGGCGCAAACGGTCCGCTTGCCGGGCTGAAGATCATCGAGATGGCGGGCATCGGCCCGGTCCCCTTCTGCGCGATGCTGCTTGCCGACCTCGGCGCCGAGGTCATTCGCATCGATCGCAAGGGAACCGAGGACTCCCTCACCACCCTTGCCGTTCTCAAGCGCGGCCGGCGCTCGGTCGCGCTCGATCTGAAACGACGGCCGGCGGTCGATGCCCTGCTGCACCTCGTCGAGCGGGCCGATGCGCTGATCGAGGGGTTTCGGCCGGGCGTCATGGAGCGCCTCGGCCTCGGGCCGCAGGAGTGCCATGCGCGCAACCCGCGGCTCGTCTATGGGCGCATGACGGGCTGGGGCCAGGACGGACCCTTGGCGATGACCGCGGGCCATGATCTCAATTTCATCGCGCTCACCGGTGCTCTCGCTGCGATCGGAACGGCAGCCGAGCCCTTGCCGCCCTTGAATCTCGTCGGCGATTTCGCCGGCGGCGCCCTCTACCTTGCCATCGGGGTCTTGGCCGCCGTGTTCGAAGCGCGCCGTTCCGGGCATGGGCAGGTCGTCGATGCCGCCATGGTCGATGGCGCGGCGAGCCTCATGACCGCCTTCTATGGGCTTGCGGCGTGCGGCGCCTGGAAGAACGAGCGCGGCACGAACTTTCTCGACGGCGGCGCGCCGTTTTATCGCGTCTACCGATGCGCCGACCGCAAGTGGCTCGCCGTCGCAGCGGTCGAGCCGCAATTCTATGCCGCGCTCCTCGACAGACTAGGCCTCCGCCAGATCGATGCCGGCAGGCAGTGGGAGCGGGATGACTGGCCGGCTTTGCACGCGCTCCTGTCGCGCACGTTCGCGCTGAAGGGCCGCGACGCATGGGCCGCACATTTCGAGGGCTCCGATGCCTGCGTCGCGCCGGTCCTCGACATGACGGAAGCGCCACACCACCTGCACAACAGGGCCCGCCAGTCATTCGTTGAAATTGAAGGCGTGGTCCAGCCCGCACCCGCACCCCGCTTCAGCCGAACGAAACTCGGTCCGCCGAAGCCGCCGCGAGCCCCTGGCGAGGACACGCAGGAGGTTCTGGAGGCCTGGGGCGTGCCGATTGAGACGATCGGCGAGTTGCGCCGGTCCGGCGCGATCTGATCGGCTCAACTCCGCCCGTTCCCGCAAAGCCGGGAACCTTGGACCACCGCTCCCATGAAACGGACCCTGTCATCCCGGAAGCGCGAAGCGCTATCCGGGATCCGGCGCCGGATCGTGGCTCGTCCGCTTCGCTCCGGCCGGGATGACACCAACTTAGTGAAAAATCACACATTGCAATGCGGTAGCCCCTCATCCGCCGCCAACTGGCGACACCTTCTCCCGCCGGGCCCGCCGGGAGAAGGGGGCCGTGCCCCTCATTCGTCAACTCGTCCCCAGACGATCGGAGAGGATGGCGAATAGCGCCTCGAGCTTGGGCATCGCATCGCGCCCGATCAACATGAAGCCGCGGCCCTTCCTCGACCAGTAGATGATGT
>JAFAME010000463.1 GCA_019233695.1 Methylobacteriaceae bacterium | reverse complement strand
GAGGCGAACCGCGCCGTCAAGCCTGATGGCGGTGCCGTTGAGCATGTCGTTCTCGCAGATCGTCCTCACGAGATCGGCATATTCCTCAGGCCGGCCGAGCCGTGCAGGGAACGGAACGCTTATCGCCAGTGCCTTGCGGGCGTCGTCGGGCAAGCCGTCGAACATCGGCGTGGCGAAAAGGCCCGGCATGATCGTGACGACCCGAATCCCGGAGCCCGCTAGGTCGCGGGCCACGGGAAGTGTGAGGCCGAGTACGCCGGCCTTCGAGGCGGCATAGGCGGCCTGGCCGATCTGGCCGTCCTGGGCTGCCACCGAAGCCGTGCACACAATGACGCCGCGGGCGCCGTCCGCATCGAGAGGCGAGAGGCTCGCCATGGCCACGGCCGACTTGGCGATCATCTGGAAGGTGCCGACGAGATTGATGGCGATGACTTTCTGAAAGAGGGCAAGCTCATGGGCCACGAGCTCGCCCGTCTCCCGCTTCTTCGAGATCGTGCGGCGGGCAACCGCAATGCCGGCGCAATTGACGAGGATTCGCTCAACTCCCTGCGCCGCCCTCGCCCGGCTCAGCGCCGCGTCGACCGAGGCCTCGCCGGTCACGTCGGCCTCACAGAAAATGCCGCCGATCTCGCTCGCGAGCTTGGCGCCGCGCTCCCTCTGCACATCGAAGATGGCGACCTTGGCGCCGGCGCCGGCGAGCATGCGGGCGGTGGCCTCGCCGAGGCCCGAGGCGCCTCCGGTGACGATTGCGGCAAGCGAGGAATCGAGTTTCATGGTGGACATTTGCCTTGTGGAGCGATCCAGGGCGTAGCGCGGCGGCATGATGCCGCCAAGTGGGCCGCAGGGTAGCCGACTTGTGCCGCTGACGACTTTTCCCATATTTTGAAGAAGTCTGCCGTGGGCGGAGCGATTGATGAGCGATTGGAACAGACCGCTGACAAAGGCCGAGATGGATGCCATCCGCGTGGCCTCCGGCGGCATCCGCGGGGAGCACCAGGACGCGCGCAACGAGCAGAAGGTGCGCGAGAACTTTTGGAGCAAGTTCCGCCGCGTCGCGCAGCACATCCCCTTTGCCGAAGACGTGCTGGCGGCGTTCTTTTGCGCGACCGATCCTGCGACCCCGCTGCGGGTACGCGCGGTCCTGTTCGCGGCACTCGTGTATTTTCTGTGGCCGTCGAGCTTCATCCCGCGCCTTGCCATTGCCGCGGGGCTTTTCGATGAGGCTGCAGTCCTGCTCGTAACGGTTCGCACCCTCGGCGGCGCCATCAGGCCGGAGCATCGAGATCGGGCGCGCGCAGTGTTGCGCGGCAATTTGCAGACGGCCTGACGGGCTACCTTCGAAAGGCTCAGCGACTTCAGTTTGTGGCCGAGCCGACCCCGCTTGCCGGTGGGTTTGTCGCGGCGGACAACGGCGTAGAGACGCCGCCCGCTGGGGTGGATGACATCGCCGAAGGCCGTGACGCAGGTGCCGGGGCTTGCCTCAGAGCGGGCGATACCGGCGGTGCGCCAGAAGGCGACGGTGGAACCGTGAGTGCGGCCCACTTGCGCGCATTCTCCAGCGCGAATTGCCGGATGATCTCGGCGATCGCGACGTCCGACGTGCCGGCGAGGCATTCCTTCATGGCGCGGATCGCCTGGCCGACGACGTTGTGATGGGCTCCCTTGTCGGGCACCGCAACGGTCATCAGCTGAGTGACCGGCAGCCCCGCGGCTGTGGCGCGCAGCGCAAACAGGCTCTGGCCGGCAATCGGGGAGTGGACATCGTCGGGATCGCTGAGGATGAAGGCCCGCAGTCCCGTCGATTTGCGGATGCTTACGACATAGGCCTGATCGTCAAGCAACGCTCTCCAGTTCTCTGTTGCGAGGGTCTTGGGGGCGTTGGTGTAGGGGGCAAGCGCGAGGCGGCCCGAGCCGATGCTGGCGCAGCCGATATCCCCGCGCATCGCCAGCAGCGCGCCGATGAGAATCGATCCGCCGGATTGCCCGACGAGATCGAATTTCCGGATGCCTTCCTTGAGAGCGATGGCATCGAGCGCCGCGTTCACGAGGCGCGCTTCGTGCACGGTATGGCGGACCTTGAGCTCGCTGCCTGATGAGCCGAGAGTGCCTGGCCGCGCCAGTTCGATGAAGGTCTTGCCGAAGAAGCGGGCGCGTCGGGCAGCGTAGTTCAGCTCGCCTTCGACGCTTGCCTTCTCGTATCCTGGCGCGCTCGGCGCCTGGCCGGGCTCGGTGATGACGAGATCCCCGTTAAGGATCACCACCGCCTCGTCCGGATCGCCCATGTGAGACATGTAGTAGCGCAGGCACTCCGACATTCCGTCGGCGGTGACCCAGACGGCGATGGGAATTGCATCGCATTCGGCTCGGCTCATCCGCTTGCCGTTGAGAAGGTCGTCGAGCGAAAAGAAGGTCTTGGGTTCCAGCTGCTGGGGTGGCGCAGCGTCGCCCGGGGCAATTGCCGCCGGCGCGTTACTCGCCCACGTCGCCATGAGAACGACCGCCGCGATCATCGAGCCTGCCCGAAACATGACGCACCCCACGAGACGGCGCCCCTGCCTGAAGCCTCGCGAAGGTGCGCGGTGGCACGGCATCGCCGAGGCTCGCTACGCCTAGTCGTAAGGGATTGCAGCGGGATCGATCGGTGCGGTCGCGCACAGGCTGTTGGCAGGCTCAATCGGCGCCGAGCACCAGGCTCTCTTCGAGCATCATCCTCGCTCGCGCCCGCATTTTTTCGGTCTCGCTCTTGAGCTGCCCGCAGGCGGCGAGAATGTCACGGCCGCGCGGCGTGCGCACCGGCGAGGCATAGCCGGCGCTGAAGACGATGTCGGAGAAGCGCTCGATCGTGGTCCACTCGGAACATTCGTATTTCGTGCCGGGCCATGGGTTGAACGGGATGAGGTTGATCTTTGCCGGAATGCCTTTGAGGAGGCGCACCAGGGCGCGCGCCTCGGCCGGCGTGTCGTTGACGCCCTTGAGCATGACGTATTCGAAAGTGATCCGTCGCGCGTTCGATACTCCGGGATAGGAACGGCAGGCGTCCAACAGTTCGCGGATCGGATATTTTCGGTTGAGCGGAACGAGCTCGTCGCGCAGGTCGTCGGTGACGGCGTGAAGCGAGATGGCGAGCATCGTAGCCGCTTCGCGGCCGAGCGGCCCGATCTGTGGCACGACGCCCGATGTCGATACCGTGATGCGCCGCTTCGACAGGGAGAGGCCGTCGCCGTCCGACATCACGGTGACGGCGTCGCGGACGTTCTCGAAATTGTAGAGCGGCTCGCCCATGCCCATGAACACGACGTTCGAGACGGCGCGCGTGCCCGCGGCCGGCAGAAGCCCGTCCTTCGGGGGCGCCCGGCCCGGAAAGTCGCCGATCCGGTCGCGCGCCACGATGAGCTGCTGGACGATCTCCTGTGCCGTCAGATTGCGGACAAGCCTTTGGGTGCCGGTATGGCAGAAGGTGCAGGTGAGCGTGCAGCCGACCTGGCTTGACACGCACAAAGTGCCGCGGTCGCTCTCGGGGATATAGACGCATTCGATCTCGGCGCCCCTGTCGAGGGCGCCGGTCGGAGGCATGCGCACGAGCCATTTGCGGGTCCCGTCGGTCGAGACCTGCTCGGCGACGACTTGCGGACGCGCCAGCGAATATCGCTCGGCGAGCGCCGCGCGCAACGGCTTGCCGATGTTGAGCATGTGCTCGAAGTCCTCGGCTCCGTGGAAATAGACCCAGTGCCACAATTGCGCGACGCGCATGTTGCGCTCGCGCGCGGGAACGCCTGCGGCGGCAAGCGCCGAGGCGAGCTGCGGGCGGCCTAGGCCAACGAGAGAGGGGCGGTCTGGCGATGGGTGGGGGGGGATGGAGGCTTGCAAGTGCATGTCGGGGGCTCGATCGTCCAAATATAGGCATTCGGGCGATGCCGCACCGCCTTTTAGCGGGAGCGCCGGCGCGGGAGGAATCAGGCAACCCTGATCCGCGGGTCGAGCGGGGTGCCCCAGTAAAGCGCGCCAAGCACGCATCGCAGTCCGAGCTCCGGAAGCTCAACCAAGTCGTCCGCCCTCCTGATGGCGGCCGGCTGCCAGTTGCGGCTGCGCGCGTGGACCTCGGCAAAGACGCGCCGTTGTTCGATGATCATGACGTAGAGATTGTCGGGTGCCTCCCGATAGCGCCGCAGCTTCAGGCCGATTTCCTTGCGAGTGTTGGAGGGAGAGATCACTTCGGCAACGAAAGAGAACCTTTCGCCGAAGAGTTGACAGCCGGCAGTTCCGGGCAGGACGTCGGGCTGAGGCTGAAAGTTCTTCGCCGTCGGGACGCGAACGCCGACGTCGACATAGACAAAGAGATCGAGCCCGCGCGCACGAACGCCGTCCGTCAGAAGGTCGCGCAAGTTCAGGGCGATGCGCTGATGTACGAGGTTGGGGGGTGCCATCATGACGGCGTTGCCCTGGATCAGCTGCCACCGTTCCTGTTGAGGCCTCCCTTCGAGGAAGGCCTCGAACTCGTGGACATCCATGGTTCCGGACAAGCGCCGGGCTGGTTCGCTGGCCATGATCTCGTCCTCCGGCAGCAATTCTAACATGGCTGGCGCTCACGAGCATCCGGGACATGCGACAGGCCTGGCTTGAGGGGCCTCCGCCCGCCGAGCACCGCAAGGTCCGCGGCGTTCTGCGCCCAAAAACGGCCAATCCGGATGGCATGGGCGTTCTCAACCGTCCGGATTCATGGCAGTCTCTGGGCCGGACGTGCCCGCTCCGCCTGCCCGCGAGTGCGTGCGCACGAAACAGCATCAGGGAGAGCCCGGATCATGCCCAGGGAAGACGTGCAAGCGCTCGAAAAGCAACCTGGGGCGGTAGCCGCCGCGAAGCTCCCGTTCAACGCCGCCCTTCTCGACGATCTGATGGACGAGGCCGGGCTCGATGTCCTCCTCGTCTCGTCCAAGCACAACCTCCAATACCTGCTCGGCGGCTACAAGTTCTTCTTCTTCGAGCATTTCGATGCCATAGGCATCAGCCGCTACCTGCCGCTGCTCATCTACCGGAGAGGGCGGACGGAGGATGCCGTCTACATCGGCAATCCCATGGAGAACTACGAAAGAGAGCTCGGGAAATTCTGGGTGCCGTCGCTCGAAATGCAATCCGGAGGCTCGGTCGACACGATCGAGCGCGCAGTACGGCACCTCAGCCGGCTCGGCATCAAGAAAGGGAAAATCGGCGCGGAGCTGGCGTTCCTTCCGGGCGACGCCTATGCGGCCCTGAAGAGCGGCTTGCCGGGCTGCGAGATCGTGGAGGCGCACTTCCCGCTCGAGCGGTTGCGCGCCCGCAAGACGCCCGCCGAGCTCGAGCTCCTTCGCGAGGCTTCGAACCGTGTGGTCGATTCGATGCTCGCCGTCATGGGGTCGCATGGGCCCGGGACGACCAAGATCGAGCTTGTCGAGGCGCTGCGCCGCGAGGAAACGCAGCGCGGTTTGACCTTCGAATATTGCCTGATCACCACCGGCACCAGCCGCAACCGCGCGGCTTCGGCTCAAACCTGGGACCGAGGCCAGATCCTGTCGCTCGACTCGGGGGGAAACTATAAGGGCTACATCGGCGATCTGTGCCGGATGGCGATTCTCGGCCAGCCGGACGCCGAACTCGTGGAACTCCTCGCCGAGGTCGACGCGATCCAGCAGGCCGCTCGAAAGCCGATCCGCCATGGGGCGCGTGGTGGCGACATTTTCGCCGCTGTCGAAGAGCCGCTGCGCCGATCGCCGAACAACAATAACATCGAGTTCGTGGCGCACGGCATGGGCCTTATCTCCCACGAGGCGCCACGGCTGACGAGCCGAGGCCCGGTGGCATATCCGGCCCATGATGCCGAGTTGCCGCTGCAGTCGGGCATGGTTCTCTCGATCGAGACGACGATCGGGCACCCGCGCCGGGGCTTCATCAAGCTGGAGGATACGGTAGCCGTGACCGAGGACGGCTGGGAAGGCTTCGGCGACTACGGTCGAGGGTGGAACCAGGGGAACCTGTCCTGACGGCGCCGGTGCCGGGCCGCTTGCAATGCGCATCAAATCATTCCTCGCTTTGTCGGCTGGCGACCTCTCTTCCGGGCCCGTCGGGTGCGTTATCCCGTTCCGACTGGCGCCTCAGCATATCGCCGCAGCCGGACTGATGTGCTCGACTGATTCCTTACATTGATCGCGTCCGCCCGTATTTCGTAAGACATTCGTAACTCCGAATCGATACTGACGGTTGTTTGCGGGGGAATGACGAGGCGCGGGGAAGATCTTGGACGCGAAGGCCGAAAGGCTAAGTCAGCCATTTCAGGTCGCAGACGTGGACGCTTTGCGTCGAGTCCTCGATGCCGTGCCGCATCCAATCTTCGTCAAGGACGAGCGCCATCGCTTTGTCGTGCTCAATGAGAGCATGTGCGAGCTCATGGGCCGCTCCCATGATGCGCTCGTCGGTCGTACCGATCACGATTTCGTCCCCAAAGAACATGCCGATGTCTTTCTTCAGACCGACCGGCTTGTGCTCGATACGGGCCAAATCAATCAGAATGAAGAGTTTCTCACCGACGGGCAAGGCGACATCCGCACGATCGTCACCCGCAAGAAGCGCGTATGCCTGGCCAACGGCGCGCGCCTCGTCATCGGTTGCATTTCCGACATCAGCAGCTTTCGTCGCGCCGAGGAGCAGATCCGGCACCATGCGGAGCACGACCACCTCACCGGTCTTGCCAACCGCGCGCTCTTCTACCAACGGCTTCAGAGTGCCCTGGAAGAGGAGACGGACAGCGCCCATCCGACCGCGGTCGTGCTCGTCGACCTCGACGGATTCAAGGGCGTCAACGACGCCCTCGGCCATGCTGCCGGCGACGAGCTCCTGATCCGCACGGCAGCCGTGCTCGCCGACCTGATCGGGCCATTCGACCTCGCCTCACGACTCGGCGGTGACGAGTTCGCCATCATCCAGCGCGCCGGCGAGCAGCCGATGCCGGCCGAGGCGCTGGCTGCCAGCGCCATCGAGCGCCTGTCGCAGCCGATGCTTCTTGGGGGACGGCAGGTGGTGGTGTCAGCCTCGGTCGGCATAGCCCATACCGGGCTCAGCGGCGAGAGCAGCGAGACGCTGATGCGCCACGCCGACCTTGCCCTCTACCGCGCCAAGCAGAACGGCAAGAACACCTGGCGGGTGTTCGAGCCCGAAATGGAAGCCTCCTATCTCGCCGGAAGATTCCTCGAAGACGAATTGCGCCGCGCCGTCGAGCGCAAAGCATTTACCCTCGTCTATCAGCCTTTCGTGCGAACGAGCGATCTCGAAACTGTCGGGTTCGAGGCCCTGCTGCGCTGGAACCCGGAGGGGCGCCGCCCGGTCCCGCCGGTTGTCTTCATCCCGCTCGCGGAACGGCTGGGCCTCATCGGACCGTTGGGTGAATGGGTGCTGCAGCAGGCCTGCCTCGAGGCCGCGAGCTGGTCGCATCCCCATCGCATTTCGGTAAACGTCTCGCTCATTCAGTTCGATCGCAAGGATCTGCCCATGCTGGTCCGCTCCATCGTGGAGGAAACCGGCATCGATCCCGACCGCATCGAACTCGAAGTCAACGAACTGGCGATCGTCGACGACATTTCGCGGGCGCGGCGCACCTGCGAGGCACTGCGCGAATTCGGCATCCATTTCGTGCTCAACGGCTTCGGTGCCGGCTATTCCTCACTGCGGATCCTGAAGTCCTTGCCGTTCGAGAAGATCAAGATCGACCGCAGCCTGTTGCGCGACGTCGGCCGGTCGGCTCAGGCCGACGCAATCGTTTGCGCAGTGCTGAACCTCGCCCGTACGCTCGGTCTGCGGGTGACCGCCGAGGGTGTCGAGGCCGCCGAGCAATTGGCCCTCCTGCAGCGCCAGAATTGCGATGAAGCGCAAGGCTTTTTGATCGGCCGGCCCATGGCGATGACATCGCAGCCACGACGCATCGCCAGCCGCACGCTTCTGAGCGCCTAGCAGTCTTTGCGTCGATCGCAACGGGCCTCACGGCCGGTCACGTCCCGGCGCGCCGGCAGCGGACTTCCGGAAGCCTCGAAAGCGCGTTTCAAAAGTGCGACGATAGCGTCGACCTCCGAGTCGGGTCGGCGCTGCAGTCATGTGGTCGTCAACGATGTCACGTTACATGACAAAGCCGTCAGGCCACCGGAAGCGATCCGAGCCCGCCGGCTCATTGCGGTTGGCTCTTGTCGAGGATGGCCGGCGGCCGCTAATGAATCACCCGTCAAGGCAGGCGGCTGCGAAGCGTCCGGTTCTGAAAAAGGACCGCTCGAACTGCGAGGGACACAAGGAACAACAAGTTCCTGCTCGGCGCCACCGCCCTGGCTTTGGCGCTCTCGGCGCATGCCGGTCATGCGGCCGACAACGCGCTCAACGACCTCAATGATATCCGCACGGTGGTCGTGATCTACGCCGAGAATCGCAGCTTCGACAACATCTACGGCACCTTCCCGGGCGCCGAGGGAATTGCCGCTGCGAGCGAGACGAGCAAGCGCCAGCTCGACCGCGACCGATCGGTCCTCAAGGAATTGCCGCCGATCTGGGGCGGCCTGACGGCCAAGGGAGTGACGCCGCCCGTCACTCAGGCCGAGACCGAACACCTACCCAATCAACCCTTCGCGGTCGATGCACCCGACGGCTTCAACAAGTCGCTCGGCATCATCACCCAGGACGCCTGGCACCGCTTCTATCAGAACCAGATGCAGATCGACGGGGGCAAGAACGACATGTTCGTCGCCTGGGCTGACAGCGGCGCCCTCGTCATGAGTTATTGGAACGGCTCGCAGATGCGAATGTGGAAGGTAGCGCAGCGATACACCCTCATGGATCATTTTTTCATGGGGATGTTCGGCGGCTCGTTCGTCAATCACATCTGGCTCGCCTGCGCGTGCGTGAGCCGCTATCCGGATGCCGACAAGAGCGCAGCGAAACCTTCGATCGCGGCAGTCGAAGCTGACGGAGTGACGCTCAAGGTCGCCGACAATTCGCCGGCCTCAGCCATCGACGGAATCCCGAAGTTCGTCAGCGACGGCAATCTGACGCCTGACTTCTATGCCGTGAATACCATGCAGCCGCCGTATCAGCCGAGCGCGGTGAAGCCGGTCCCGGGTGGCGATCCGCTCTACGCCGATCCGGACCAGCCCACGACCCTTCCTCCGCAAACACAGACGACGATCGGCGATCTTTTGAGCGCCAAGGGCGTGACCTGGGCGTGGTACGGCGGCGCCTGGCAGTCGGTGCTGGATCACGGCAATTCGGCGCCGTTTCCAGGCTTCCAGTACCATCACCAGCCGTTCAACTATTTCGCCAATTTCGCGCCGGGCACGGCCTCGCGCAAGGAGCATCTGCGTGATGGCGGGCTCAACGGCAGCGCCTTCCTAAAGGCCATCGACGAAGGGGAACTTCCGCAGGTTGCCTTCTACAAGCCGCAAGGCAGCCTCAACGAACATCCAGGTTACGCGGACATCGCCTCGGGCGACGAGCATATCGCCGAACTCGTCAGCCACCTCGAGCGCAGTCCGCAGTGGGATCACATGCTGGTCGTCGTCACCTATGACGAGAACGGCGGCATGTGGGACCACGTGGCGCCGCCGAAGGGCGACCGCTGGGGCCCTGGCACCCGGATCCCGGCGATCATCGTGTCCCCCTATGCAAAGCGTGGGTACGTCGACAGCACCCCCAACGATACGACCTCGATCCTGCGGTTTCTTACGCGGCGATTCGATCTGCCGACGCTGCCTGGCATCAAGGCGCGCGCCGAAGCGCTCGCGGCCAACGGCAGTCCGCAACTCGGCGATCTGACGAGCGCGCTGAATTTCATACGGAAATAGATCCTGCGCGCCGCAGCTGCCTGCCTTGCCGTTTCGAGCCTCTCGGCTAGATTGCGAATGGGGGCAGTGCCGTCACCGGCCGATTGAAGCCATGGAGGAGACGACATGAGGAGAATTCCTCGTCGCGCCGCTCGCGCACCGTGCTTAGGCGCGATTTTCGCTGCCGCTTTCGCCGCTGCCATGCCGGCCGCCGGACAGACCGCCGAACCGATCCGCATCGGCGTCATCGCCGAGGCGCAGGCGGTAGCGGGCGCCTCGATTCCCGGAGCAGCGCAGCTTGCAGCCGACGAGATCAACGAAAAAGGCGGCGTTGACGGTCGCAAGATCGAGATCATCAGCTACGACGATCATTCCTCCTCGGCCGATGCCGTTCGTGCCTTCCAGCGCGCCGTCAGCCAGGACCACGTCCATATCGTCATCGCAAGCTACGTCAGCGAAGTGGTGCTGGCGCTTGAACCCTGGGCGGCGCGGCTGAAGACGCCGATGATCACGCCGGGCGCCGCAAGCAATGTCATCAGCAAAAACGTCCACGACGACTATGAGCGCAACAAATACACGTTTCACGGCTATCTCACCTCGACCGCACAGGCGAGCCTGATCTGCGATGCCGCCAAGAGCATTCTGGTCGACAAATACAAGATGAAGTCGGCCGTCGTCATGAGCGAGGATGCGGCGTGGACGGGGCCGCTCGATGCAGAATATCTCGACTGCCTGCCGAAGATCGGGCTGAAGGTGCTCGATCATATCCGCTTCTCCCCCGACACCACTGATTTCACGCCGATCTTCAACAAGATTGAGGGCCTGAAGCCCGACGTGATGATTACCGGCATCTCGCATGTCGGCGTGCAGCCGACCGTCCAATGGAAGCAGCAGCAGGTGCCGATCCCGATGTTCGGCACCAGTTCGCAGGCGACCAATTCCACTTTCTGGAAGGAGACGAACGGCGCAGCTCAGGGCGTCCTGTTCTTCGGAGTTGCGACTTCGGACGTAGCGACGACGCCAAAAACCATCCCCTTTGCCGAAAACTTCAAGAAGCGTTTCGGGAACTATCCATCCTACTGCGGATATACGGCCTACGACGAAGTCTACTACATTGCCGACGCAGTCCGGCGGGCCGGATCGACCGAAGCGGACAAGCTCGTCGATGCCCTGGAGAAGACCGACTATGAGGGCACGATCGGGCGCGTGCAATTTCGCGGCAGGGATGACGCCGCGACCCACGCGCTGAAGACCGGGCCTGGCGTGGTCGCCGGCCTGATGAGCCAATGGCAGGACGGCAAGCAGACGACGATCTGGCCCGATGCTGTTGCCAACGGCAAGGTGTCGTTTCCGTCCTTCATCAAGCTTGGCGCCAACAACTGAATCGCCGCGGCCGCTCCCTTGCAGGCGGCCGCCGCGCATGCTGCCTGCGCCAATGGCTATCGGATAGAATCAGTCGAGCATCCAGGCATGCGCCGGGTCGTTCCAGAAGCGCCAGGTCCGCTTCGGCCCCGCCATGACGTTGAGGTAATAGAGGTCATAGCCATGCGCGGCGCCGCAGGGATGATAGCCGCGCGGCACCAGCACGACGTCGCGGTCGGCGATGCACAGGGTCTCGTCGAGGCTGCGGTCGTCGGTGTAGACGCGCTGGAAGGCAAAGCCCTGGGCCGGCTGCAGCCGATGATAGTAGGTCTCCTCAAGCAGGCTTTCCTCGGGCAGCGCATCGCGGTCGTGCTTGTGGGGCGGATAGCTTGACCAATTGCCGCCGGGAGTGATCACCTCGACGACGAGCAGGCTTTCGGCCGGGTCCCCCTCGGCAAGGATGTTGCGGACGCGGCGGGTATTGGTGCCCTTGCCGCGCGTCTGCAGGGCGACGTCCTGCGGCCCGATCAGACGGACCGCATATTTGCCGATGCCCGGAGCGGCGCAAACCGCGAGCTCGACCCGCGTTTGCGCGACAATCGTCCAGGCGGAATTCGGCGGCACGTACACCGAGTACGGGAGGCCCTCGAAAACCGAGCTGCGCTCGCCCAAAAGTCCGAAGTCGGTGCCGGCGGCGCTGATCCGGGCCTTCCCGGCGACGAGCACCAGGCAGACTTCGTGACGTCCCGTGTCTTTCGCCAGCGTCGCGCCGGCAGGAAGTTCATGGACGTCGAATCCGACATAGGTCCATCCGGCATTCTGCGGCGTGACGTGATGCACCAGCCCCTCTCCGTTCGGCGGGGTCGGGCGGCGAAGCAGCGCGGAGGTCGTCATGTCAGGGCCCGCTCTCAGGGAAAATCCGCCGCCGCGAAAAAGCGGCGCAAATTGGCAACGCCTTTCTTCGCATAGGCAAGCGGATTGGCCTTTTTCGGATCCTGTTCGGCTTCCACGACCACCCAGCCCGAATAGCCCCGCAGCTCCTTGAAGACCGCGACATAGTCGACCATGCCGTCGCCGGGCACCGTATAGACACCAAGCTCGCTTCCAGGCCCCAGGATGGCGTCAAGGAAGCTCCAATCGTCCTGCCTTGCCCGCTGCAGCATCGGCTCGCGCACATCCTTGGCGTGAAAATGGCTGATGCGGGCGCGGAAGTTTCGCGCCAGCGCGACCGGATCAGCGCCGCCCCAGGTCGCATGACCCGTGTCGAACAGGAGGTTCACCGACGGCCCGGTCGCTGCCATCAGGGCATCGATATCCTCCGGGCTCTGGACGATCGTGCCCATATGGTGGTGATAGCACAGGCGCAGCCCATCCCCGATCAGCCGGTCGGCAAGCTCTGTCAGGCGCTCGCCATAGCCGCGCCAGTCGCCCGAGCCGAGACGCGGCCGCTGCGAGAGCGGTTTCGAGCGGTCCAGGTGAATGGTATTCGATGTCTCGGCAACGATGAAGACGTTCGTGCCCATGGCCTTCATCAAGGCGCGGTGATGGCTGGTCCCGTCGAACTCCTCGCGGGCCGAACGCCGCAGCAGCTCGATCGAGTACCAATTGCCGATACAGGCCAATCCGTAGGGCGCGAGCGCGGCCTTGAGCGCCTCGGGCTCGCGCGGAAACTTGTTGCCGAGCTCCATGCCCTCGAAGCCGGCTTCCTTGGCTTGCGCCAGGCACACTTCAAGCGGCGTGTCCCCGCCGATCTCGGGCAGATCGTCGTTCGACCAGCCAATGGGATTGGCGCCGATCCGAATGGCCATTGTCGTCTCCCCTCGATGCTAGTGCTTGGTGGCCTTCCCTCACACGCGCACATGCCGGTCTTCGGCCGCTGCTGCGGCGCGCGCCTCCTGCCAGGCCTCGGCGAGCGCCGCAAAGGATCCTGCCATCCGATCGATCGCCTCCGCATCGCCGAGCTTGCCGGCAAACCATGCCTGGGCCGGCTCGGCGAAGATGGTGCGGCCGATTGCGAAACCCTTGACCAGCGGCGTGGCGGCCGCGACACGGAGTGCTGCCTTCAGGTCGGCCGGCCCCGCCTCGAGCCCCAACAGCAGAATGCCGCGGCAGAGGGGGTCCTTGGCCGCGATCACCTCGCCGATGTTGGCCCAGACCGCCTCGCTCGCCTGCGGCTCGAGCTTCCACCAGTCTGGATTGATCCCGCTCGCATAGAGCTCGGAGAGCACGCCCGCCACGGTGCCGGCATCGATGCGGCCGTGCTTGCTCGCGATGATTTCGACGAGCAGCTCCCGGCCGAGCCGCAGGGCGACATCCTGCACCCTTGACAATTCGCGCTGCTGGCGCGCCTTCAAGTCCGGCGGGTCGTCGGGATGGTAGAAGCACAAGCATTTGACGGCATGGCCTGCCGGCCACTCGAGAACGCGTGCGGCGAGCGAGCCGCCGCCCTCGAACTCGAGCGGTCGCGAGCCCGGCGCTTCCACCGGCCGCGCGATCCACAAGCCGTGGTCCTCGGCCCGGAACAGGGCTTCGCGGCCGTAGGTTTCATCGAGCAGCATGCCGTAGGTCGTCTGCTGCGGGTGACCATCGGCGGCGGCCACCTTAGCTGCCGCTTCGACCGCGAGGCGCTTGAATGCCGGGATCCTGGCGCGCGATGCGCCGGCTGCGTCCGCCAGCTTCTCGAACTGAGGGCGATGGTCGATGGCAAGCGCCACCAGCGTGCCCTTGATGCGCCCGCGTGGCCGGCTCGCCCGCGTCGTCGCCCAATGCATATGATTGAGTGTGGCGTCCTGGCGCAACGCGCGATGGCGCGAGCCGTGCTGGAGGAAATAGCTCAGTTCGGCGAACGTCGGATATTCGACCGAGCACAAGAGGCGCGATACGGCGAATGCGCCGCCCGCGTTGGCGTAAGTGCAGCACGTCTCGATCGGCGCGTCGGTGAGCCAACCGCGCAGGAAGCCTGCCATGAATGCGTCGCCGGCACCGAGCGTATTGTAGACTTCGACCGGGAAACCCGGCCCCTTGATGCCGTCCTCGATCGAGGACGGGATGTCGGCAGGAAAGACGACGCAGCCCGTCGGTCCGCGCTTGCAGACGATGGTTGCGGCGGTGAGCTTGCGCACGGCGCGGATCGAGGCCAGCACGTCGTCGTGGCCGCCCGCGATCATCAGCTCCTCTTCAGTGCCGACGACAAGGTCGCAGTCGGGCAGGATCGATTGCAGGTGCTGGGTCACTTCGCCTGAGCGGATGTACCGCTGCTCACCCGCGCCGTGACCCGCAAGGCCCCAAAGGTTGGGACGATAGTCGATATCGAAGCCGACACGGCAGCCGTGGGCTTTGGCGTACGACATCGCGAGGCGCTGCGCACGCGAGCTTGCCTCTTTGGCGAAGTGCGTGCCGGTGACAACGACGGCCTTGGCTTGCGCGATATGGGACTCCTCGATGTCGGTTTCATCGAGCGCGCCGTCGGCGCAATTGTCCCGATAGAAGATGAGCGGGAAGCTCCGGTCGTCGCGGACGCCCAGAATGGCAAGGGCGGTCAACCGGTTTGGATCGGTCCTGACGCCGGTGACGTCGACGCCTTCGCGCACCAATTGCTCGCGAATGAAGCGACCGAAATGTTCATCGCCGACGCGCGTGATCAGGCCGCTTTTCAGGCCGAGCCGGGCAACGCCGATGGCGATGTTCGTCGGCGAGCCGCCCACCGCCTTTGAGAAGGACGCCATGTCCTCGAGCGCGCCGCCGATCTGCTGGCCGTAAAGATCGACCGAGGATCGGCCGATCGTGATGACGTCGAGGCTCGCTGCGGCCATCGACGGGCCTCACGCCGCCGGTTCGAGAGGTGCGTCCGAAACCCCCACGATCGTCTGATCGAAGTCGATGTTGGAACCCGTCAGAAGGCCGGATTCATCGCTGGCGAGATAGGCGCAGGCGCGGGCGACCTCATCGGGATCAATCAGGCGGCCAAACGGCCGCGTCTTGGCGGCCTTGTCGAGCCAGCCCTCCTCGGCGCCGTGATAGGTCTTCATGATCCGATCCTCGCCGGGCGTCGCCATCCAGCCGATGTTGAGCCCGTTGACCCGGATGCGGTACTTGATGAGCGCATGGGCGACGTTGCGGGTCAGTATCGCCAGCGCGCCCTTCGAGGCGCAATAGGCGGAGATGAACGACTGCCCGCCATGCCCCGACATCGATTGGATGTTGATGATCGAGCCCGCGATCTTCTCGCGCCGCATGATCTTCACGGTCTCCTGGATGAGGAAAAACGGGGCGCGCACGTTGACGGCGAAAATTTCGTCGAAGCGGCTTTGGGTCGTATCGAAGATCGTGCCGCGATCGGTGACGCCGGCGGCATTGACCAGGATGTCGACGCGGCCGAAGGCTTTGTCGGCAGCAGCGATCACCGCACGGCAATCCTCGACCTTGGCGAGATCGGCCTCGGCGAAGATCGTCTTGCATCCCTTGTCGGTGAGGCTGTCGGCGACGGCACTGCCATTGGCCTGGTTGCGGCCGCAGATGACGAGGCCGGCCGCGTTCCGCTCGGCAAAGCGGCGCGCAATGGCCTCTCCGAGACCCTGAGTTCCGCCCGTGACGACGGCAACCTTTCCGGCAAGCGAAGCGGGCTCGGGCTGTGTTGTTGCGGCAGCCGCGCCTCGCGGTTTTTTGCCAGCCATGTTTCCTCCACATCAAGCGCCTTCCGAACACCTGTTCGGGGCGTCGCTTTTCAGAGCGATCACGCTTGTTGATGTCGGCGGGATGAAACAAAAATTTCTTCGGCCGTCAATTCGGAATGTATATTCGGACCGGGCGTCGCTCGCGGTCACAACACTTGGAAGTAGGAGAGGCAAATGCGGTTCGGGCTGATCGGGGCAGGGCGCATCGGACGCATTCATGGCGGCAACGTCGCGGCTCGCGCCGGCGCAGAGCTTGCCGTCATTGCCGATGCCGACGCAAAGGCCGCCGAGAGCCTCGCCTCCCTCACCGGTGCCAAGGTCGGCACGATCGAAGCGATCATCACCGGCAAGGATATCGATGCCGTGCTGATCTGCGCCCCGACCGACCTGCATTCGGAACTCATCGAGGCGGCGGCAAGGGCAGGGAAGGCGGTATTCTGTGAGAAGCCGGTCGATCTCAGCGCCGAGCGCATTCGAGCCTGTCTTGCCGTCGTTGCCAAGGCCGGAACGCCGCTGATGATCGGCTTCAATCGCCGGTTCGATCCGAATTTCGCCGCGCTCAAGGGCCGTCTCGACCGCGGCGCCGTCGGCGACGTGGAGATCGTGACCATCATCTCGCGCGATCCGGCTCCGCCGCCTCTGACCTATATCGCGCGCTCCGGGGGCCTCTTCCGCGACATGATGATCCACGACTTCGATCTTGCCCGTTTCCTGCTCGGCGAGGAGCCGATCGCGGTGACGGCGGTCGGATCGGCTCTCGTCAGTGCCGATATCGGACAGGCGGGCGACGTCGACACGGCGGCGGTTCTGCTCGAAACCCGCTCGGGGCGGATTGCGCAAATTTCCAACTCGCGCCGCGCCCTCTATGGCTATGATCAGCGCATCGAGGTGCATGGCGCGAAGGGAATGATTCGCGCCGGCAATATCCACGAGACGACGGTCGAGGTCGCCGGTTCTGCGGGCTTCACCAGCGACCCCATCCAGAACTTTTTTCTGGAGCGCTATGCTGCGGCCTATCGTCTCGAACTCGACGCATTCATCGATGCGGTGAGCGCCGGGCGGGCGCCCTCGCCGGCGGGGGAGGACGGCCTGCGTGCCCAGATGATCGCCGATGCGGCAACCGAGTCCTGCCAGTCGCATCGCCGGATCGCGATCGAAGGCTAGCTGAAGTCACCTGCCGCCACGGACGTAAGCAGTACCTCAGTATCGCCTCGCGCCATTAGGGCTGAGCGCACTGAGGCCTTGCCGTCGCCATTTTGTCGAATAAAAGGGGGCCCGGATGCGGGCGGCGGAAAACGCTCAGGGCGATGGCGGGCGGCGAGAAGGGCGCAAAGATCGGGCGCATGCGCAAGGAGTTGGAGCTGAGCGGCGTGACCCGCGAGGTGCCGGACGGCGCCGGCGGTGCCGCGCCGGTGACGGCGCCAGGGCGCATCGCTCAGCCGCGACCGCAGAGCGTGTGGAAGTGGGTGGGCACCGCCGCCAGCATCGCTATCGTCGTCATCTCACTCTTCGTGCTCGTCCACACGCTCGCCAAGGTCGACATCGTCGATCTTCGCAACGCGATCCGCGCGACAAGCTTCGAGCAGATCGTGCTCGCCTGCTTTTTCACGGCGATATCCTACCTGGCGCTGACCGGCTATGACGCGATCGCCTTGCGGCATCTTCACCTCAAGGTGCCGTATCGGACGACCGCTCTGGGGTCCTTCACCAGCTATGCCATTTCGTTCACCGTAGGATTTTACATCGTCACTGCCGGGGCGGTTCGCTACTGGATCTACTCCCGCGAGGGCCTGTCCGCCGGCAAGGTCGCGAGCCTGACCGTCATTGCGGGCCTGACGTTCTGGCTGGGGATCAGCGTTGCCATCGCCGCCGGTCTTGTCATCGAGGCCGGCCCGCTCGCCGAAATCGACACCCTGCCGGCGGCGGTGAACATGGCCATCGGCATCGCCGTGCTGGTGGCCATCGTCGCCTATCTCGTGTGGGTGGCGCGCGGCCGGCGCCGGGCGCGCCTTCAGGGCTTCTATCTCGAACTCCCGAGGCCCGGCCTGACGCTCAGCCAGATGATCCTCGGCGTCATCGACGTGTGCGCGGCGGCCGCCGCGCTCTATGCATTGCTGCCGCCCGGCCATGGCTTGGCATTCGTGACCTTTGCCGCGACCTACGGCTTTGCCTGCCTGCTCGCCATGGCAAGCCATGCGCCCGGCGGCATCGGGGTCCTGGAGGCGACCATGCTCAAGGTCGTCTCGGCCCCCTCGCCGGCGCTCCTCGCATCGCTGTTGCTGTTCCGCGCCATCTACTACCTTGTCCCTTTCGTGCTGGCGTTGGCCTTGCTCGGCGCTTCCGAGAGCGTGCGACGGTGGCGCTCCCTGGTCGAGGCGATGGCGACGGGCGGCGACGACTGATCTTGCGATCTTGCGACAGCCGGGGCTTCAGGCCGGATGACACCGAGGTCGGGTCCCGGTAGATCCGGCGACAGGATCGGACCATCGGGCGAAAGCAAACATGGACGGGATCGGCGGGGACGGCGCCATCGTTTCCGCCCTTCTGGAGGCCCTTCCCGAGCCGGTCGTTCTCGTCGATGCGGACACCCGCATCGCCTCTGCCAATCGCGCGGCGCGTACGGTGCTGCCGACCTTGCGGGCCGGCGAGCCGCTCGAGCTTGCCTTGCGCACGCCCGACGTGCTCGACTGTGTGCGTCGCGTCAGCGCCTCCGGCAAGGCCGAAACCGTCTCGTGGCGAGAACGGGTCCCCGTCGAGCGCGTGTTTGACGTGCATGTCGCTCCGCTGATCGTCCGGAACGGGTCGATCGGTGTCGTCGTCATCACGCTGCGCGATCTCACCGATGCACGCAGCGTCGAGCGGATGCGGGCCGATTTCGTCGCCAATGCCAGCCATGAGCTGCGCACGCCCCTTGCAACGCTGATGGGCTTCGTCGAGACGCTGCAGGGACCGGCGCGCGACGACCCGCCGGCGCGCGACCGGTTTCTCGCCATCATGCGCGAACAGGCGGGCCGCATGGCGCGCCTGCTCGATGATCTCCTGTCGCTGTCGCGCATCGAGCAGAACCTGCATCTTCGGCCTGAAGCGCCCGTCGATCTGGTGCTTGTCGTCCGTCACCTCACCGAGACCCTGATGCGACTGGCGCAGGAGAACGGCATGACGCTCGAAGTCGTCGCGCCGCAACCCGTCATCGTCACCGGAGACCGCGACGAGATTGTCCGCGTCGCCGAGAACCTGATCGAGAACGCCATCAAATACGGAGCGCCGCCGCGGCCGGGTGTCGAACCCCAGGTCGAAATCTCGGTCACGTCAGGTCCGCGGGAGGGCGTTCTCGTCGTGCGGGATCATGGTCCGGGCATCGCTCCCGAACACATTCCGCGGCTCACCGAACGCTTCTACCGGGTGGATGCCGGCCAGAGTCGCGCGAAAGGCGGCACCGGGCTAGGGCTTGCCATCGTCAAACATATCGTTGCTCGCCACCGCGGCAGGCTCACGATCGACAGCACCCTTGGGCAGGGCGCCACCTTCGTTGTCGCGCTGCCGCTACATAGATAAGACATTCGGTTAAATATAGGCCAGATCAATGAGATAACCTGTCACAATTCTGGCACTCCGGGTTCGTAAGGTCATGATGTGGATCGTCTAAGAGAGCGACGACGCCGCATGGCGAGCGCATGGCCCCGCTTTCGGCAGTCGCGAACACGCCCCCAA
>JAFAME010000302.1 GCA_019233695.1 Methylobacteriaceae bacterium | reverse complement strand
AGTTTTATCGCCCCGTGCTGCGGCCGCAACGGGGTCTGGAGGAAGAACATGTTCAGCTCGTTCCACTTCACGAGATATTCTTGATAAGGCGTATGAATCGGCGATTGGGCCACCGAGAAATGGATGCCGATCGGCGTCGAATGGCCGTGCGGGATGGTGATGAGATCGTGCACGGTCGCGTAGGCGGCAATCTTCAGCGTCTCGGAGAGGCCGCCGCACCAATAGATGTCGGGCTGCAGGATATCGAGCGCGTCCTTCTCGATGAAGCGCTTGAAGCCCCAGCGCGTGTATTCATGCTCGGCGCCCGACAGCGGGATCCTCGTTTTCTCCTTGAGCCTGGCATGGCTGTCGATGCGGTCGGGCATGAACGGCTCTTCGAGCCAGCGCGGCCGGAATTCCTCGAGCCGGTCGCAAAGGTCGACGGCATAGTCGAGGTTCATGCTCTGCCAGCAATCGAGCATGATGTCGTAGTCCTCGCCGAGCGCCTCGCGCAGCGTGCGCACGAGAGCGACGTTCTTCCTTAGGCCCTCGTGGCCGCTCATCGGGCCGTGGCGGAAGAACCATTTCTGTGCCGTGTAGCCCTCGTCCTTGCAGGCCTTCGCGCGCTCGCGCACCTTGCCGAGATCGTCGACCGCATAGCCGAGCATGCTGGCATAGGTGGGCATACTTTGGGTCGTAGGGCCGCCGAGAATACGCCAGATCGGCTGGCCGAACGCCTGGCCCTTGATGTCCCACAAAGCACAATCGATCGCCGAGAGCGCGATCATCGCGTCGCCCTGGCGGCCGTGCACCTGCGAGCGATGCATCTGGTCCCACAAGAGCTCGATCGCCAGCGGATCCTTGCCGAGGATGATGGGCGCGAGCTGGGTCAGCGTCAGGCGCGCCGCATCAGGCCATATCGGCCCGGCCGTGCCGACGATGCCCTCGTCGGTGACGACCTCGACGAAGTGCTGGGTGAGCCGCAGGTGCTTGTCGTCGACCAGCTGCTGTTCGGCGAAGGCCCAGGGTTGGAAACGGTAGTCCGGATAGATGTCGATCGGCCGCACCAGACGGTCCTCCCACATCGGGCCGTCTGTCTCCAGCGTGCCGATCAGCCGGCGCACGCGCAGCCTGTCGATCTTCATGATGCCATCTCGCGTGTTGCCGACGCGCGGTCCGCGCCGATCGAGATTCGCTGTCGGGAGCGGTCGAGGAAGAACCGATAGGACCTGTAGACGTGACGGGCGAGCAGGGCCTCGGCATTGGCGTCCGCGCCCGCCTGCATCTCGTCGAGGATCCTGCGATGGTGGCGCTGCGAGGCGCCGATCTGACGCACTGACGTCGTCAGCCGGAAGCGGATGGCGCGAACCCGGCCGGAAATGCGCCCATAGGCGCCGATCAATTCGCGATTGCTGCTCGCCGCCAGCAGCGTCTCGTGAAATGCGGTGTCGAAGGCCTGATAGGCGGCCGGTCCCAGCGCGACCGCGGCCTGCGCGGCCTCGACCGTAGCCCGCAGGGCCTCGATCAGGCCAGCGCGGTCGCGGGCGAGCCCGACCCGCAGCGCGCCCGTCTCCAAGACCTCGCGCAGTTCGCAAATCTCGCGAAGCTCCGTCGCATCGTACCGGAACACGAAGGTGCCGCGTTGCGGCCGGACCTCGACCAGCCGTTCGGTCTCAAGCCGCAAAAAGGCCTCGCGCACGGGTGTGCGGCTGACTCCCAGTTGCTCGGCCAGCGCATTCTCCGACAACTGCTCGCCGAGCCGAAGCTTGTCGGTGATGATAAGATCGCGGATGCGGTCGGCGACGATCGTCGTCAGCGACCGTGGCCGCAGGATCCGGCCGACGACCGCTTCGCTTCCTGCCTCCGGGCCCTCCACTCCCGTCACCTCGCGGGCGTCAGCGCGCCGCGGCCGGCAAACCACGACACGAGATTGCCGACGACGCACTCGCCCATTGCCTTCATCGTCTCCTCGGTGGAGCTTGCGATGTGCGGCGTCAGGACGACATTGTCGAGGGCAATGAGCGGCGCTGGCACATTCGGCTCGTCGTAAAACACGTCAAGTCCGGCAGCCCCCAGCCGCCGCGCCACCAGCGCTGCCACGAGCGCCTCCTCATCGACAAGCCATCCGCGTGCGATGTTGACGAAGACGCTGCGCGGTCCGAGCGCGTCGATCACGGCACGATCTACGATGGGCGGCGCGGTGCCCTTGCGGGCTCCGGCCGCGCACAGGAAAAGGATGTCGGAGTTTTGGGCAAGCGTGACCGCGTCAGGATACCGGCGATACGGCACCTCGCGCGGCACCGGGTCGACGTAAGCGATCTCGGCCTTGAAGGCTTCAAGCCGCCGCGCGACTTCGATACCGATATGGCCAAGGCCGATGATGCCGGCCCGCGCTCCCGTGAACTTGCGGCCGAGCGAGGGATGCCCCGACGCCCATCGCCCGGCGCGCACGAAGCGGTCGCCTTGCGTAACCAGCCGGCAGGCATCGAGGGCGAGCGTAACGGCGAGATCGGCGACATCGTCGTAGAGGACGGGCGCGATGGTCAGCGTGATCCTGCGCTCGCGGCAGGCTGCCACATCGCTCGTCTCGAGGCCGACGCCGTTGATGGCACAGATTTCGAGCTTCGGCAGCACCTCGATCTGGGCGCGCGATATGCCCGCCATGCCGTTCGAGGCAGCACCCCGCACTCGTGCGCCGACCTCGCGCAGCGCGGCGAGCGGGTCTTTGGCGCGATAGACGTGATGCACCGTGAAGTCGCGCTCCAGCGCCTCGACGGTGGCAGTGCGCTGCGCACCGATGAGCGCGATCTCGATCCCGGCTTTTCGAGCGGCCTCGTTCACGCGGGCGCCCCCGCGGGCGCTGCGGCAAGCCACGATCCGAATGGGTTGCTCTCGCGAACGTCTTTGTGTTGAACGACTGGCGCGAAAGGAACCGCGCTCGCCCTCGGCCTGCCCCGCAGCGGACGACATGCCATCCCGGACAACTCCCTTACCTCGCTGCCCGTGAGCGGCAGCTTGTGTGTTACATATCACTCGCCCTCGCGGGTTGCCAGCCCTGGTAGAACGGGTGATCGGGACTGATCGGCAGCCGCGCCGGCGTGCCGGTGCGGGCCGAATGATAGGCCGCCGTCACAAGCTCCAGGGAGGCGCGCGCGTCGGCGAGGGTGACGGGCACGGCCGCGCTCCGTGTCAGGGCCGCGTGAAATTGCGCCAATTGTCCGACAAATGCTTCGGGATGTGGGACGAATTCGCCGAGCGCCGCATTGATACGCGCCTGCGCACTCTCGTCGCCGGCGATGAAGCGCCAGGGATCGGAGGCCGGTGCATAGGGCTCGTGGCTGCTTTCGACGGCAAGGCCGTCGAAACAGAAGCGCAATCGTGAGATCTGCTGCTCGCTCCCGAGCGTGACGGAGAGCGTCGCCAGAGCGCCGCTCGCCATTTCGAGAACCGCGGCCGCGCAGTCGTCTGTCTCGATTGTGTTTACGCGCGTGGCAACGCGCGCCGCGATACTGCGAACAGGCCCGAATACCTGCATGAGAAGGTCGTGCGAGTGGATCGCGTGGGTCAGGAGGCAGCCGCCGAGCTCGCTCGCCCACCGCCCCCGCCACGGACCTGCCTCGTAGTACGCGGGCCGCCGCCGCCAATGCGTTTCCACCGTCGCCATGTGGGGCTTGCCGACCAGTCCGCGCGCTTCAAGATGCCTCAACCGGCCAAGCCCATTGCCGAAGCGATACTGAAAGATCGGCATCAGGTGGCGCCCGCTTGCCCGCTCGGCGGCCTCGAGCCGATCGACCTCGGCGAGCGACCGGGCGACAGGTTTTTCGAGGACCACGTGCCGCCCGGCATCGAGCGCCTGCAGGGCTTGCGTGAAATGCAGGTTCGAGGGCGTGCAGATGTCGATGACGTCGAGGTCGAGTCCAAGCAGCGCGTCATAGTCGGGCATGATCTTTGCCACCTCGTGCTCGGTGGCAACCGTCCGCGCCTTCTCCACATCGAGATCGCAAATCGCCTCGACGTGATAGCACTCAGGAAGCTGCCGATAGGCAGCGACATGCGCCTTGCCGATGCCGGCGCCGATCACGCCGACCTTGAGCCGCTCGCCCTTCGTGTCCGCCCGCAGCACCCTTGGCTCCTCAGTCCTTCAACGCGCCGCCGGTGAGGCCCGCTGTGATGTACTTTTGGCCGAACAGCAGCAGGACGATCGGCGGAACGGACGCGAGCACCGCCGTCGCCATGACGCTCGGCCAATCGGTGTTGTGCGTGCCGATGAACTGGTAGATGCCGAGCGTGATCGGCACGATCCTTTGCTTGGTCGACATCGTCAAGGCGAAGAGGAAATCCGACCAGGCGAACAAGAAGCAGAACAGGCCCGCGGTGATGAGGCCGTTGCGGCTGAGCGGCAGGATCACCCGGACGAACGCGCCCCAATAGCCCGCCCCGTCGACCATGGCTGCCTCTGTGAAGGTCTTCGGCAAGGAGACCATGAAGGCGCGCAGCAGCAGGATGGCGAACGGCACCGACAAGGTCGAATCGCACAAGACCAACGCCGCATAAGTGTTGAGCAGCTGCAGGCGGGCGAAGATCGCGTAGAGGGCGTTCGGCGTCACGATATTCGGCATCATCTGCACGAGCAGCAGCAGAAGGACGAACCCGGTCGTCCAGCGCATCCGGAATGTCACGATCGCGTAGGCGCAGGGTGCGGCAACCGTGAGCGAGACGATCGCCGACAGGCCGGCGACCACGCAGCTGACGAGCACATGCGGGCCCTGCGCGTCGATGATGTTGCGATAGGCGTCAAGGATCGGCGGGTTCGGGATAAAGGCCGGAAAGGTCTGCAGCATCGCAACGCGCGGCTGCAGGGACGCGTTGATCATCCAGTAGATCGGAAACAGCATCACCGCGACGGCAAGCGAGCCGGCCCCCACGCGCGTCCATTCGGCCGAGCGCGCCCCTGCCCGCATCCTCAGCCCTCCCCTGCCGCCATCGTGCGCCGGAACGAGCGCAGGTAGAGGACAGCAAAGCAGAGCGAGACGAGAACAAGCACATTGCCGACGGCGGCGCCGTGGCCGAAATCGAGATTGCGGAACGACAATTGATAGGAATAGGTCGCCAGCGTCTGCGTGGAATCGGCCGGGCCTCCATGCGTCAGCACGAAGATCAGGTCGAAGACCTTCACCGTGTAGATGACGGACAGCGAGAAGACGATCGCCGTCAACGGACGCAGCAGCGGCAGGGTGACAAACCAGAACCGCTGCAGCGCGTTGGCGCCGTCGAGCTCGGCCGCCTCGTAGAGCTCCTTCGGCAGTGACTGCAGGCCGCTATAGAAGACCGCCATCGAGAACGGAACGCCGACCCAGATGTTGGTGATGACGACGGCTGCGAGCGCATATCCACTGCTGGTCAGCCACGGCACCGGCTCGCCGATGAGATGGAGGCCACGGAGGGCATAGTTGAGGACGCCGGAATCGAAGTCGAAGATCCACTGGAAGACGGTCGCCGAGACGATCAGGGGCAGCAGCCAGGGGACGAGGAGCAAGGCGCGCATTGCGGTGCTCAACGGGAACGACCGCCAGAACAGCAGGGCAAGCGACATACCGATGCCCATCTGGCCGACGATCGACAGCACGGTGAAGAGCGCCATCTGTTCGAGCGCCCGGAAGAACAAAGCGTCGCCGAGGAGATCGCGGTAGTTCTGCAGGCCGACGAACGGTGCCACTCCCGTCAGGAACGAGCCGACGGTGACGTGTTCGAGGCTCATCCTGACGTTATAGTAGAGCGGAAACAGGCACAGCGCCGCGAGATAGGCCAGCGCCGGCAGCACGAAAGTCAGCTGGACGAGCCAGAGGCGGCGCGGCCGGGGGCGTGGCGCGCCCGGGGGTGCGACGGCCAGGCTCGCCAGGGACGAACCGCTACTGGCCGGCAGCGGCGGTCTGCTGTGCTTCATCAAGTGCGGCCTGCGCCGTCTTCGAGCCGATGATCACCGCTTGCTCCGCCGCCGAAAAGGCCGCCGAATATTTCGGGTATTTGGTGCCGAGCACGGAAGTGCGGCTGACGGCACCGGCCGTCGACGACACGAACGGCGCCATGCCGGGATTGTCCTTCTTGTATTGGTCCAGGACGGCAGGCTTGCCCGGCACGTAGTTGCGATCCTCGGCCCATTGCAGCACCATCTTGTCGCTGCCGAGGCAGTCGAGCATGCGCTTGGCGGTCACCTTGTCGGCGCTCGCCGAGACGGACCACACTTCGCCGCCGACCGGCACCTTGATCTGATCGCCAGCGTGCGGCACCGGCAGTGGCACGATGGCGTAGTGCAGATTGGCGACCTTGCTGTTTTCCGGGATGTGCCATGAGCCGCCGATGCTCATTGCGGCGCGGCCGGCGACGAACTGCTCGTTGGCGTCGTCGCCCGCCCACGTCACGACCGATTTCGACACCGAGCCATCCTTGACGAGATCGGCGAGGAAGGTGACCGCCTCGACCGCCTGCGGCGAGTTCAGCTTGGTGAAATCGCCGCCGTTCGACCATACGAACGGCGAGGCATGGAAGGTGCCCTCCTCCGTCGCGACCGCCGGAAAGACGAAGCCATAGACCTGACCCTTGGTCAGCTTCTTGGCGGTTGCGCGCAACTCGTCCCAGGTTTTCGGCGGCTCGACGCCGGCGGCCCTGAGGATGTCGACGTTATACCAGAGGGCCAAGGTGTTGACCGCCGTCTGCAGCGAGTAGTTCTTGCCCTTGTAGTTGCCGATGGCGACGAGCGACGGCGTAAAGCCCTCCGTGCTCACTCCGACATCGGCCAGGGGAACGATCATGCCGCCTTCGGCGAGCTGTGCGACGTCCGAATTGTCCATCATGATGAGATCGGGCAGCGAATTCGAGGTTGCCGCGAGCAGCACCTTTTCGACGAGCTGTGGATAGGGCACGGCCTGCCGCTCGACCTTGATGCCGGTTTCGGCCGTGCAGGCGGCCAAGATCTTCTCCATGGCGGCATTGCCAGTGGTCTCGGTGAAATAGTCCATCTCGGTCAGGCTCGCGCCATGGCTCATGCCGGCGGCGCCGAGCGTGATCGCCAGGACGGATGCGCCGAGCGCCAAGTGCCGGCGACAGGCGGATGAGCCGACAGGTGTGATCGCAAGCCTGGTTATGGAGCTCGTCGTCAAATCCATGCTCTCCTCCTGCAGTATTGTCGCTGGCGCAAGCGTGTCCTCAGTTCATATGATCACCCCACATCGAGAGCACCGTCAACCGCGTACGGCTCGATCTCGGCAAGTTCCTCCGCACTGAACGACAGTTTCGTCAGCGCGCCGACACAGTCGGCGACCTGCTCGGGGCGGCTCGCGCCGATGAGCGCGGATGTCATGCGCGGATCGCGCAGGACCCACGCCAGCGCCATCTGCGCCAGCGACTGGCCGCGACGCCCGGCAATCGCCTGCAGGGCAAGCACCCGCTCGACATTGGTCCTGGTGATGACGCCGCTCTTGAGGAACCTCCCGTTGGCCGCCCGGCTGTCCGCCGGAATGCCGCCGAGATAGCGGTCGGTCAGCACCCCTTGCGCAAGCGGCGAGAAGACGATGCAGCCCATCCCCTCGGCTTCGAGGCAGTCGAGCAGCCGGTCGCGCTCGGTCCAGCGATCGAACATCGAATAGCGCGGCTGGTGAAGGACGGCGGGCGTGCCGAGATCGCGCAGGATGCGCGCGGCCTCGGCAGTCTCGCGGCTGCGGTAGTTGGAGATGCCGACATAGAGCGCCTTGCCTTGCCGGACCGCGGCATCGAGAGCGCCCATCGTCTCCTCGAGCGGCGTGTGCGGATCGAACCGGTGCGAATAGAAGATATCCACATAGTCAAGGC
This sequence comes from Methylobacteriaceae bacterium, assembly GCA_019233695.1. GTDB lineage: Bacteria > Pseudomonadota > Alphaproteobacteria > Rhizobiales > Beijerinckiaceae > JAFAME01. The sequence continues at coordinate 15,755 of JAFAME010000302.1, read as the reverse complement.
CGAGGCGCGCGAGGCTCTGGTCGAGGCTTGCGAGGAGATATTTGCGGCTGCCCCTCTCGCCATAGGGGCCGTCCCACATGCGATAGCCCGCCTTTGTCGAGATGATCAACTCGTCGCGATGGGCACCAAAATCGCTGCGCAGGATGCCGCCGAAGAATTCCTCCGCCGACCCCGGCGGCGGCCCGTAGTTGTTGGCAAGATCGAAATGGGTGATGCCGAGGTCGAAGGCGGCGTGCAGGATGGCGCGGGTATGCTCAGCCCTGGCATCGTGCCCGAAATTCTGCCACAGCCCGAGGGAGATCGCCGGAAGCATCAGACCGCTGCGACCGGCGCGGCGGTAGGTCATCCTCGCGTATCGATCGGCTGCCGCCAGATAGCTCATGGCCTTCTCCATTCTGCGTGGTGCGGGCGGCCGAGAGCCTGCCTCGCCTCGTTGCGTCAATACCTCATGCCGTCCCTGCGTGCTCGCTGCCCGAGACCGCGTACATGCCGGTCGTGCGGAACTCGGTCGGGCTCGTACCGAAGAAACGGCGGAACACCTTGGCGAAATAGTTCGGGTCGTCGAGCCCGCACAGGATGGCGATCTCCTTGACCGGGAGCCGGGCATGGCTGCTCAAGAGCCGCCCGGCCCGGCGCATGCGCTCCTGCAGGACGAAGACCGCAGGCGGCACCCCTTCGCTCGCCAGGAACAGGCGCGAAAAATGCGCCCGGCTGAGACCGGCAACCTCCGCCAGCACCGGCACCGAGAGCGGCTTTTCAAGATTGGCGTTGATGTATTCGACGACCCGTCGCATGGCCGCGTCCTCCCCGGTCAGCGAGGAGGCGCCCTGCGAGCCGAGAATGTCGTCATAGAGCGCCATCGCCGCCTCGTAGGCGATGCGCGAGGCAGCGCCCGGCGTTTCGCCCTCGCCTTCGATGAGACGCAGGCTGCAGCTGGCGAGATGCTCTACGGTCTCGGGCCGCAACTGCAGGACCGGGCCGGTGGTCGCCTGCACCGCGCGGTGGATGCGTACCGCCTCCTGGCCGCTCATCGAAATCCAGAAGAATTCCCAGCTCTCGCCCTCCGCCAGCCAATAGCGATGGTCATGCGGCACGATGAGCAGCATGGTGTCGCCAGGCCCGAGCCGGTACCGGCGGCGCTCGTAGGTGAGATTGCCGTTTCCCTCGATGGTGTGTTGAAGGATGGTGAAGGGTGTGCGGCCGCGCCGGCGCCCGTTCCAATCGTAGGTCGGCTCGGTGCGGATCTCGTAGCCGGTGCTCGTCGGCATCGTGTGCAGACGGTGCCGGCCGCGCGGGAGCGATACGGTCTTCATGATCGGCGCGTGGGCCCGCAACCGGCTCAGCACAGAATTACCCATCGAAGCACAAAAACACCCTGTTATCCATCATGCATCCTCTTATACTACGACATGATGACCACATGAAGCAGGGATAAACAAGGCGAGCAAAATTCACCCGCGAGATGCGGCGGCCCCTTCGGGGCGGGCGCCGGGAGAGAGGTGCGCGCCCGCTTCGAATGAGCGGCGCTTCGCGGCAAGGAATATCCGTCGTGGCTTTCGCCAAAACGTCGGGAGGTCGCCCATTTTGCGGATCGCCATCATCGGGGCTGGTAGCGTCGGCTTCACGCGGAAGCTCGTCAGCGACATCCTCTGCGTGCCGGACCTGCAGGAGGCCGAGTTCGCCCTGACCGACATCAGCGAGCGGAATCTCGGCATGGTGCGGCAGATCCTCGACCGGATCGTCGCGGTCAACCGGCTGCCGACGCGCATCCTTGCCACGACCGACCGCCGCCGGGCGCTCGACGGCGCCCGCTACGTCATCAACTGCGCGCGGATCGGCGGCCTCGAGGCCTTCGCAGAAGACATCCGCATCCCGCTGCAATACGGCATCGACCAGTGCGTCGGCGACACGATCTGCGCCGGCGGCATCCTCTATGGCCAGCGCTCGATCGCGGCGATCCTCGATTTCTGCAGGGATATGCGCGAGGTCGCAGCACCCGGCGCGCTGATGCTGAACTACGCCAATCCCATGGCGATGAACGTGTGGGCCGCGCTTGATGACGGCGGCGTCGAAACCGTGGGCCTTTGCCATGGCATCCAGCACGGCTGGCGACAGATCGCCGAGGCGCTTGGCGCAAGCGACCCCCACGAGGTCGAGTTCATCTGTGCCGGCATCAATCACCAGACCTGGTACATCGACATCCGCTGGCAGGGCCGCCCCGTCGGGCGCGACGAACTCGTCGCAGCCTTCGAACGCCACCCGGTCTACGCCCGCCAGGAGAAGGTGAGAATCGATGTCCTGAAGCGCTTCGGCTTCTATTCGACCGAGAGCAATGGCCATCTGTCGGAATATCTGCCTTGGTACCGCAAGCGGCCGCAGGAGATCGCCCGCTGGATTGACATGTCCGACTGGATCCACGGCGAGACCGGCGGCTATCTGCGCCATTGCACCGAGATGCGAGAGTGGTTCGAGACAGAATTCCCACGCTTTCTGGCCGAGGCAGACCGACCGCTCGATCCGGCGCAACGCACCGACGAGCACGCGAGCCACATCATCGAGGCGCGCGAGACGGGCCGCGTCTATCGCGGCCATTTCAACGTCCGGAACCGCGGCCTGATCACCAATCTGCCAAGCGATGCCATCGTCGAGAGCCCGGGGTTCTTCGACCATTTCGGGCTCAACATGGTGGCAGGCCTCACGCTGCCGATGGCCTGCGCTGCGACCTGCACGGCCTCGATCAATGTGCAGCGCATGGCGGTTGAGGCAGCCGTCACGGGTGATGTCGATCTGCTGAAGCTCGCCGTCCTGCACGATCCGCTCGTCGGCGCCGTCTGCTCGCCCGACGAGGTGTGGCAGATGGTCGACGAGATGCTGGTGGCTGAGGCGCGCTGGCTGCCGCAATACGCCGACGCCCTTCCGGCGGCTAGGGAGCGCTTGGCGCGCTCCAAGGTGCCGAGGCGGGAATGGGCGGGCGCGGCACGGCGCGATGGGCCGGGCGTGTCCGGCATCCGGCATCAGGACGGAAAGGAGGCCGAGCTCACGCCCGGCGCGCGGCTGTCGGCGTGACGTCGAGGATGCGCCGGTCTGTTCGCACAGACGGCGATTGCAACGAACAGGGAGGAAGTCGATCGATGCGAAAGCTGTTTGGCATGGTCGCGATGGCCGCCGTTTCGGCCGCCCTCGCAGCAGGCGGCGCCGCGGCGCAGGACATCAAGGGCCCGATCCCGTTCCCGATGCCCAAGCCCGTCGCCACGACGAAACCGATCCTGGTGCCCTACGACAAGCTGTTCTACTTCGCGAGCCTGCCCCACTACCAGGAGCCGGCGTGGGTGCATACCCTGGTCGAGCAGGGCAAGCTGCCGCCGGTCGAGCAGCGCCTGCCGAAAAAGCCGCTCGTCGTCGACACCAAGTTCACGAGCGACGGCCCGGGCCAATACGGCGGCGTGCTGCGGCACGTGATCGGCGGGCGCCCGCAGGGGTGGAACTGGGCGGCCGGCCTGAACCAGGGGTACGGGGGCACCGAGCACACCACGATGATGTGTCTCGTGCGCACCGGCCCCTTGTGGATGGTCACCCCCGACAAGATCGAGCCGCTGCCTCAGCTCGCCACCAGCTGGGAATGGTCGCAGGACGGCCACCAGCTGACGATGCATCTCATCGAGGGCGCCAAATGGTCGGACGGCCAGCCGTTCACCTCAGAGGACGTGATGTTCCTCTGGGATGACAACATCTCCGATCCGAAGGTCGTGCCGGGCTGGGTGCGGCCGGGCGCCTTCGGCGAGGGCGTCAAGCTCGAAGCGCTCGACGACTACACGATCCGCTGGACCTTCAAGGAAGCTTTTCCGATCGCGAATCTCTACCAGATGGCGCTGCAGAACATGTGCCCGGCCCCGGCCCATGTCCTGAAGAAGCTCCACCCGAAGTACAACAAGGATGCGACCTACGATTCCTACATCAACGCGTTGAAACCCGAGAACGTCCCCGTGGTGACGCTCGGACCCTGGGTCCCGACCCTCTACAAGGCGGATCAGATCATGGTGTTCCGCCGCAATCCCTATTTCTTCGAGGTGGACGATCAGGGCAACCAATTGCCCTATCTCGACGAGGTGCAGTTCAAGCTGTCGACCTGGGAGGACCGCACCATCCAGACGGTCGCGGGCACCGCCGACTACACCAACATGGAAGACCCCTCGCTCTATCTCGAATCCCTGAAGAAGGCCGCAGATCCGAAATTCCCGAACGCCCTCTATTGGGGCCCGCGCGCCCTGTCGTGGCGGCTCGACTTCAATCTCTCGACCGTGTGCGGCGTCGACAACGACAAGGTCAAGGCGCTGCGCGACCTCTTCCGCACCTTCGAGTTCCGCCGCGCGGTAAGCCAGGGCATCGATCGCGAGGCGCTGGCGCAATCTCTGGTGCGTGGTCCCTTCATCGCACCCTTCCCCGGCGGGCTTCACATCGAGACGGACTTCTTCAAGCCGGAGAGCGTCGTCTACTATCCCTATGACGTGCCAAGCTCGAAGGCGCTCCTGAAGAAGATCGGCTTCAGCGAGACAAGCGGGGACGGCTACCTCAAATGGAGCTCCGGCCCGCTGAAGGGCCAGGATGTCGAGATGACCCTGACCTTCACCAGCGCCTATACGACCGACCCCGCCATTGCCGATACGCTCATCGGCATGATGCGCGACATCGGCATCAAGCTGATCCCGCAGCCGGCGCGCGAGAACGAGGCGGACTATATTCGCGACACCTGCAAGTGGGACGTGATCCTTTATCGCGGCGACCGGTCGTTCACCGTGCCGATCCAGCAGCTGCAGGACCTCGCGCCCCTGTCACCGCACCGGCCGCTCTGGCATCAGGGCACCGCCGACAAGCTGCAGGAGCTCCTGCCCTTCGAGCCGAAGCTCATCGACATCCTGAACAAGGTGCGGGTCGAGCGCGATACCGCCAAGCGCGGCGAGCTGCTGCGCGAATACGACCACATCTTCACGGAAAACATCTACAACGTCGGCCTTTTCGTCGTGCCGGCGGCACTGATCATCAACAAGCGTTTCCGCGACGTGCCGGCGGGCGCCCCGGTGCTTGCCTATCAATGGTCCGAGGATAACGTCATCCGCGAGCGGATGTGGATCCGGCCCGAGGACCAGGGGCAGGCGCCGGAACTCCTCCCTGGGGTTTTGCCCTTCGTTACGGCGAAGTAGCACGGACCCCGGCAGGCCGCCCGGGGGGCTGGCAAGGCCGGTTCCCCCCGGTCCCATTGATCGAGGAGGGCTGGGACGCGTGGTGCATTTCCTGGTACGGCGCCTCGGTTCGGCGCTTGCCCTGATCTTTCTGGTGAGCATCATCTCGTTCGCGCTGATCCAGGCGCCGGGCGACGACTACGCCACCTATTTCCAGATGATGGCGCAGGCTCAGGCGGGCACCTCCTACGAGGACGCGCGCGCCGCCGCCGAGCAGCTGCGCGAGCGGCTCGGCCTCAATCTGCCGCTCTATGAACAATACTTCCGCTGGATCGGCGGCATGATCCTGCACGGCGATTTCGGCCAATCGTTCGTCTACAACAAGCCTGTCGGCGAACTCCTGTCGGAGAGGTTCTGGCGCACGCTCGCCATCGCCGCGACCTGCCATCTGTTGGCGACGTTGATCGGCGTCGGCCTCGGCATCCTCGGCGCCGTGCAGCAGCACCGGCTCGGCGACAGGATCGCCTCGACCTTCGCCTTCCTCGGCATGACGATCCCACGATTCTTCATGGCGCTCATCATCCTCTACTGGCTCGCCTTCGTCGTCGGCTCGCCCTACGTCGGTTCGCTCTATTCGCCCGAATACATTTTCGCGCCGATGTCGTTTGCCAAGCTCTGGGATTTGCTCAAGCACGTCTGGCCGATTCTGTTCGTAGCGGCCTTCGGCGGGCTCGCCTACAACATGCGCGTCATGCGCGGCAACCTGCTCGACGTGCTGCGCCAGCCGTTCATCGAGGCGGCGCGGGCCAAGGGCCTTCCGGGGCGCACGGTCGTGCTCAAGCATGCGGTTCCCAACGCCCTGCACCCGCTCGTCATGTATCAGGGCATCGCCATGCCTTACATGCTCTCGGGCGAGCTTGAGGTGGCGATCATCCTGGCGATCCCCACCATCGGTCCGCTGATGCTCGACAGCCTCTACCGGCGCGATGTCTGGGTCACGGCGACAATTTTCCTCCTGTTGTCCGTCATTCTCGTTGCCGCCAATCTTGCCGCCGACATCGTGCTCGGCCTGATCGATCCGCGCGTGCGCCAGGGAGGAACCCTGTGAGCATCGCGGGCGAGCAGCAGCACGCCGTGACGATGCCGGCGACGACGCCGCTCACGGCGGACGAGCTCGCCGACGAGGCGCTTGCCCCTGCCGCGCTGGAAATCGACGTCCTTGCCGCGGAAGAGGCGGCACCGGCGCTCTCGGCCGTCCGCTCGCAGACCTATCTCAGCCTTGTCGGGCGGCGCTTCCGCCGCAACACGATGGGCATGGCCGGAGCGGTGCTTGTCGGGCTCGTCCTTCTTGCCACGATCTTTGCGTCCTTTCTCTCCCCCTACGACCCGACAATGCGCAACCGCGATGCGGTCGATGCGCCGCCGCAGGCGTTGCACTTCTTCGCCGACGACGACGGCTTTCACCTCATTCCCTACACCCATCCCCTGACGATCGAGATGGACCCGACGACGTTCAAGCTCAACTCGACCGAGGATGCATCGCGGCGCTGCGCACCGAGCCTCTTCGGCAGGGGCTGGGCCTACACCCTCTTCGGGATCAGCCTCGACCGGCATCTTCTTGCGGCCCCTCCCCTCGATTGCCCGTGGAACATCCTCGGCACCGACCGCAACGGCCGCGACGTTCTCTCGCGGCTCCTCGTCGGCAGCCAGTTGACGATGCTGATGGCGGCGATCGTCGTCAGCATTTCGGTCACTATCGGGGCGCTTGTCGGGATCGTGTCGGGCTATTTCGGCGGCATCGCCGATCATTGGATCCAGCGCGGCGTCGAGTTCATCCTGGCGCTGCCGGAAATTCCCTTCTATTTCGCCCTCGTCGCGATCATCCCGCGCAATTCCGACCCGTTTCACGTGCTCCTGCTCTTGTGCGCGATCCTGTCGGCGCTGCGCTGGGCCCAGCTCGCCCGTGAGGTGCGGGGCAAGACGCTTGCCATCGCCCACCTCGACTACGTCGCCGCCGCCGAGGCGGTAGGGGCCGGCGCCCCGCGCATCGTCGTGCGCCACATCCTGCCCAACGTCATGAGCCATGTGGTCGTCTCGACCACGCTGATGATCCCCTCGGTGATCCTGATCGAGAGTTTCCTGTCCTTTCTTGGCCTCGGCGTGCAGCCGCCGCTGATCAGCTGGGGCCTGCTGCTCAACGCCGGCAAGGATCTGCAGAATCTCGGCTCCTATCCGTGGGTGATGTCGCCCGTGGTGGCGATCCTGATTGCCGTGATGAGCTTTAACATGCTGGGCGACGGTTTGCGCGATGCCATCGATCCCTACCAGCACTAGCCTCGCCGAGGCAGGGGAGCCCGCGCCAAACACGCACCTCCTGGAGGTGCGTGACCTTGCCGTGAGCTTTCGCCTTCACGATCACCGGATCGAGGCGGTGCGCGGCATCTCCTTCCACCTCGACCGCGGCGAGACCTTTGCGCTCGTCGGCGAATCGGGTTCCGGCAAGTCGGTGACGGCGCGCGCCATCATGAAGCTGCTGCCGCGCACGGCGGACGTCGCGCCGCAAAGCCACATCCTGTTCGAGGGCGTGCGGATCGACGCCTTCCGCGAGCGCCAGATGCTGGCCGTGCGCGGCAATGGCATCGCCATGATCTTTCAGGAGCCGATGGCCTCCCTCAATCCAGTCTACCGGGTCGGCAGCCAGATCGCGGAGGCGATCACCCAGCATCAGGGCCTCACCAGGAAGCAGGCGCGCGCGCGGGCGCTTGATCTTCTCAAGGAGGTCCGCATCCCCGATCCAGAGGCGCGGCTCGACCAGTACCCTCACCAGCTGTCGGGCGGCCAGCGCCAACGCGTCATGATCGCCACGGCCATCGCCAACACTCCGCAGCTCCTCATTGCCGACGAACCGACGACGGCGCTCGACGTGACCGTGCAGGCCGAGATCCTGAAGCTGCTTCGGCAGCTGCAGAAGAACTATCGGATGGGGCTGATCCTCATCACCCACGACCTGACGATCGTGCGCAAGGTCAGCGACAGCGTCGCGGTGATGCGGCTCGGCGCGATCGTCGAGAGGGGCCACACCGAGGCGGTCTTTGCGGCGCCGAGGCATCCCTATACGAAAAAGCTCATCGCCTCGGAGCCCGGCGGCCGGCCCAATCCGGTCGAGCCGGGCCAGCCGATCATCGTCGAGGCCGACAAGGTTCGCGTCGAATACCAGCTGCGCTGGGGCGGGCTCATCGGTCGCAAGACGCAGCTCCTCGTCGCGGCAAATGACGTGAGCTTTGTGCTGCGCCGCGGCGAGACGCTCGGTGTCGTGGGTGAATCGGGCTCCGGCAAGACCACGCTCGGCAAGGCGATCCTGCGCCTCGTCCATCTCGACGGCGGCACGATCTCGTTCAAGGGCGAACGCATCGAGAGCAAGAATAGAAAAGGCATGCTGCCGCTACGCACGCGCATGCAGCTCGTCTTCCAGGACCCGTTTTCCTCGCTCAATCCGCGCCTCTCGGTGAAGCAGATCGTCGAGGAGGGTCTGATCGTCAACACGATCGGCGGCAACGCGCGCGAGCGGGACGCACGCGTGCGCCGGGCCCTCAGCGAAGTCGGGCTCGACCCGAACGCGCTCAACCGCTTCCCGCATGAGTTTTCTGGCGGGCAGCGCCAGAGGATCGCCATCGCTCGGGCGCTGGTGCTCGACCCCGAATTCATCCTTCTCGACGAGCCGACCTCGGCGCTCGACCTCTCGGTGCAGGCCCAGGTGATCGATCTCCTGCGCGATCTGCAGCGGCGGCGCAGCCTCACCTATCTCTTCATCAGCCATGATCTGAAGGTCGTGCGGGCGCTGTGCCACAAGCTCATCGTCATGCATGCCGGCAGGGTGGTCGAGGCCGGCGATATCGACCGCGTCATGGACGAGCCGCAGCAGGACTACACCCGCAGATTGATCCGCGCCGCCATCGAGGTCGAGGCGTGAGGCGCAGACAGATCGCGAACCCCTTCCGAGGAGAAACACGCATGACCAAGATCGCCATGATCGGCGCCGGGTCGACCGTATTCATGAAGAATCTGGTCGGCGATATCCTGCTCGAGCCGCCACTGAAAGAATGCGAGCTGGCGCTGATGGACATTGACGATGAGCGCCTTGCGACATCGAAGACGGTAGCGGATCGGGTCGCGCAGGCGGTGGGCGCCACCCCGCGGATCACGGCGACGACCAACCGCCAGCGCGCGCTCGAGGGCGCCGACTACGTCATCCTGATGATCCAGGTCGCCGGCTATAGGCCCGGCACCGTCATCGACTTCGACATCGCCAAACGGTGGGGGCTGCGGCAGACGATCGCCGACACGCTCGGCATCGGCGGCATCATGCGGGGGCTGCGGACCATCCCTGTCCTGCTCGACATCGCGCGCGACATGGCCGACCTCTGCCCGGGCGCGCTGATGCTGCAATACGTCAATCCCATGGCGATGAATTGCGCGGCTTTGGCGCGAGTTGCGCCCGATATCCGCTCGGTCGGCCTCTGCCATTCCGTGCAGGGGACGGCCAAGGAGCTCGCCCACGACATCGACGTGCCGGTCGAGCAAATCCGGTTCCTGTGCGCCGGCATTAACCACATGGCGTTCTACCTCACCTTCGAGCGGCGCCTGCCGAGCGGCGAGGTGGAGGACCTCTATCCGCGCATCAGGCGGGTGGTCGAGGAAAGGCGCGTGCCTGACTGGAACCGCGTGCGCTACGAGGTTTTCCGACATTTCGGCTATTTCGTCACGGAATCCTCCGAGCATTTCTCCGAATACGTTCCCTGGTTCATCAAGCGCGACCGGCCCGATCTCATCGAAGAGTTCAACATCCCGCTCGATGAGTACATCAGTCGTTGCGAGAAGCAGATCGCGCGCTGGCAGGGGCAGCAGAAGGAGCTCGTCGGCGGCGGCGCCATCGAGGTCAGGCGCAGCCACGAATATGCCGCGCGGATCATCATGGCCGAGCTCACGGGCGAGCCGATCGTCATCAACGGCAATGTCGCCAACCGCGGCTATGTCGACAATCTGCCGCATGGCGCCTGCGTCGAGGTGCCGTGCCTGATCGACCACAATGGCATCCAGCCGGTGCGCGTCGGCAGGCTGCCGCCGCAGCTTGCCGCGCTGATGCAGACTAATGTCAACGTCCACGAACTGGTTGTCGAGGCCGCTTTGACCGGCCGCAAGGATCACGCCAAGCATGCCGCGATGCTCGATCCGCACACGGCGGCCGAGCTGTCTTTGCAGGAGATCTCCGATCTCGTCGATGAGCTCTTGAGCGCGCACGGCAACTGGGTCCCCGCCATGCACTGAGCGTGACGGCAGCCATGGCCAAGCGACGCATCGCCGTAGTCGGCACCGGCCACCGTGGCACCGCCACATGGGGCCGCGACCTCCTGAAAAATTGCGGCGAATGGGTCGAGCTCGTCGGGCTTGCCGACAGCAATCCCCTGCGGCTTGCCCGCGCCCGCGACGTGATCGGCCGAGGGACGCCGACCTTTGCCGAGCTCGGGCTCATGCTTGCCGCAGTCCGGCCGGATACGCTGATCGTGTGTACGCGCGACAGCGCGCACGACGACCACATCGTGGAGGCGCTTGAAGCCGGAATCGACGTCCTCACCGAGAAGCCGATGGCGACGACGGCCCAGAAGTGCCGCCGCATTCTCGAGGCCGAGCGGCGCACCGGCCGACGCGTCGACGTCGCCTTCAACTATCGCTTCGCGCCGACCGCGCGGCGGCTGAAGCAGTTGATCATCGAGGGGGCCATCGGCGCGATCGCGTCGGTCGATTTCCACTGGTACCTCGACGTGATCCACGGCGCCGACTATTTCCGTCGCTGGCATGCGAGGCTTGAAAATTCCGGCAGCCTGTTCGTCCACAAGGCCACCCACCACTTCGACCTGTTGAACTGGTATCTCGATGCGGAGCCTCGCGAGGTCTTCGCGCGCGGCGAGCTGCGCCACTATGGACGCTGCGGCCCTTTCCGCGGCGTCCGCTGCAAGGGCTGCGAGCACGCCGAGCGATGCGACTTCCGCTTCGACATCAGCCGCGATGCGTGGCTCGACATGCTCTACGAGGAGCCCTCAGTCGCTGACGGCTATTTTCGCGACGCGTGCGTCTTCCGCGAGGACATCGACATCCCCGACACGATGACGGCCGCCCTCCTCTACGACAATGGCGTGCAGGTCTCCTATTCGCTCAACACGTTCATGCCGATCGAGGGCTACCATCTCGCCCTCAACGGCGACCGCGGGCGCATCGAGGTGCGCGTTTTCGAACGGCAGCCCTGGGAGACCGAGGCCTGCGACGAGATTGCCGTGATCAGCAACTTCGGCTCGCGCGACATCGTTCGCGTCCCGCATGGTGCGGGCGGGCATTTCGGCGGCGATGTCGCGCTGCAGATGATGCTGTTCGGGCCGGAGGGGAGCGACCCCCTGAATCAGAGGGCCGGCAGCCGCGCCGGGACAATGTCCGTCCTGTGCGGCGCCGCCGCTGTCGATAGCATCCGCCGGAAGAAGCCGATCGACGTCCCCTCGCTCCTGGGTTGAGAGGAAAGCCTTATTTGCGCTTGTATTTCCGGGCATAGGACAAGATGACTTTCCGGCAGGCCGGGCTCAGCTGCCGCACCTTCTGATTGAGGCAGGCAATGATCTTGTCCTTGTCGGGTTCAAACTGAGAACACAGTCGGTTGACGTCGGGTTCGCACGCCTGGCGTTCCTCCGCGGTGCCTTCATCCTGGGCAAAACCGGCACCGGTTTGGGCGAGAAGGCAAACAAGGGCCAGCGCAGTCAGTGTTCTCATCTTGGGGTTCTCCGTGACACTTTCGAGACAACGTCCGCGGCGCAATCGCGTTCCGTCAAGGACGCTGCGCCGCCCGATCTGTCGGCCGACTAGGGCAGCGTGTAGGCAGGAATGAGTTGAAACGACATGCGCGGTTATTAGGTTAGGCTTGCGACAATGACAATCCCGGCAGCCGTTTTTGTGCGCACAAGGCGGTTGCCGCGATCTTGCCTTATCCTTGGGCGAGCCTTGCGGGCAGAGACAAATGCTGCAGATCACGGAGCGGCTTCGATGACTAAGGTTTCCGGCGGCACCCTGCGCCTCACAGCCCTCGGGCTGCTCATGCTAGCGACGAGCCCGGCGATGCTCGCGACAACCTCGGCGATCGCGGACGAGCCGAGCCTGGCCGGCGTATGGGAGCAGATCGACGAGACCACCGGCCACGTCGGCGCGTTCATCACCATGCGTGAGCGCAAGGGCGTCTGGGAAGGCTACATCACCAAGATGTTCCCCAAGCCCGGCGATCCCATCGACCCCGTGTGCACGGGCTGCACCGGCGACCGCAAGGACAAGCCGGTTCTTGGCATCAGATTGATCCAGAACCTCACGCGTCACGGGCTGACCTACGATGGCGGCACGATCCTCGATCCGCGGGACGGCTCCGAGTACGACGTCGAGCTGACGCTGTCTCCCGACGGACAGACCCTGACGGTTCGCGGGTATGTCGGCTTGACGCTGTTTGGCCACAGCCTGGAATGGAAGCGGCTGACCGAGGCCGACCGCATCAAGCTCGAAGGCGATCGCGCCAAGCCGCCGGCAAAAGCGCAGGGCAACAACGGTTAGGCCTGGCGGCAGCGGCGACATGCTGCACGCTTCCGGCTTGCGTCGGCCGCGCTGATGGAGCAAGGCATTAAGGATCGCCGCCCGCCCCCGGTGCGGCAGAACCGCCCAGAGGGGCGACAGACGTCTGCGCCCTCCTCCCTCCCCGCCTTGCCCGAACCGCCGATCCGGGAATCGAGACCACGATTGAATTCCGTCATCCTTCGGTCGATCGAGTTCTGCACCCGGCGCGCCTGGGTCGTCATTCTGGTGGCTGTTGCGCTGGCGACCGCCTCATGCCTTTACGTCGGGCGGCACTTTGCCATCAGCACCAACCTCGACAATCTGATCTCCCCCGATCTTGCCTGGCGGCAAAGGGAGCTCGCTTATGAAAGCGCCTTCCCGCAGACCTACCAGTTGATCCTAGGCGTGGTCCGAGCCCCTACTCCGGAGCTCGCGAGTGCAGGGGCGCATGCCCTCGCCGAACAGCTTTCGCAAAAATCCGAGCTGTTCCGCTCGATCGAGGAGCTCGGCGGCGGCCCGTTCTTCCAGCGCAACGGGCTCCTTTTCCTGTCGACCCAGGAACTGAAGACGGACATGGACCGGCTCTCCGGCGCCTTCACGCTGATCGGCGTCCTTGCGGCTGATCCCAGCCTGCGGGGCCTGACCCAGGCCTTGTCACTGGGCCTCGACGGCATCGAGAAGAAGCAGTTCTCGCTCGACGACATGTCCCGGCCGTTGAACGAGGTTGCAGCGACGCTCGAGGATGTTCTTGCAGGCAGGCCCGCGAGCTTCTCCTGGAAAGTCCTGATGAACGGCCGCCCGGCAACGCCGGACGACCTGCGGCGCCTGGTCAGCGTCTGGCCGAAGCTCGACTTCAGCGCCCTGCAGCCTGGCCAGGCGGCGACAACGGCGGTGCGGGCGGCGGGAGAGCGCGCCGAGCTGGCATCGGATTTCAAGGCCGACCTGCGGCTGACCGGCCCGGTCCCCATTTCCGATGAGGAATTCGCAACCCTGCAGGAGGGTGCCCTCACCAACGGGCTCATCACCGCCGCGATCGTGCTGACCATCCTCTGGCTGGCTTTGCGCTCGGTCAAGATCGTCTTTGCGGTGTCGGTTACGCTGGCGGCGGGTCTTGCGACGACTGCCGCGCTCGGGCTCCTGATGGTGGGCGCGCTGAACCCGATCTCGGTGGCCTTTGCCGTGCTCTTTGTCGGCCTCGGTGCCGATTTCGCCATTCAGTTCAGCGTGCGCTATCGCGCCGAACGCCACGGGCAGAACGATCTGCAAAAAGCCCTGGCGTTCGCGGCCCAGCGCGTCGGGGCGCCGCTGACGCTCGCGGCAGCCGCTGCGGCGGCCGGCTTCCTGTCGTTTCTGCCGACGAGCTACACCGGCCTTGCGGAGCTCGGCCTCATCGCCGGCTGCGGCATGGGAGTGGCATATCTCGCCAGCATGACGCTGTTGCCCGCCCTGCTCGAAATCCTGTCGCCGCCACCCGAGCCTGAGCCGCTCGGCTACGAGGCACTGGCGCCGATCGACCATTTCTTGACCCGACATCGTCTGGCGGTCGTGGCAGCGACGGCAGTGATCGCGCTTGCCGGGCTTCCGCTCCTCCTTCATCTTCGCTTCGACTTCAATCCGCTCGATTTGCGCAATCCGAGCGAGGAATCGGTCGCGACCTATCGGGAGCTGCTCCAGAACCCGCTGATCAGCGCCAACACGGCCGAGGTGCTGGCGCGCTCGCCCGACGAGGCCGACGCCCTTGCCAAAAAGCTCGCCGGCGTGCCCGAGGTTGCCCAGACACGCACGATCGACAGCTTCGTGCCGGCCGAGCAAAATGAAAAGCGGGGCATTATCGCAAGCACCGCCGATGCGCTCCTGCAGGCATTGGATCCCGCCGACAAGGCGACGCCGCCGACAGACGCCGAGAACATCGCCGCGCTCAAGAGCGCGGCCGACGATCTCAACCGCGTGGCCGGCACGGGCAGCGGGCCGGGGCCCGAGGCTTCAAAGCGGCTGGCCGGGGATCTTGTCAAGCTTTCGGAAGCCGCGCCGGACGTCCGGGCGAAGGCCCAGGGCGTCATGGTGCAGCCGCTGACCTGGGACCTCGACGAATTGCGTCAGGCACTGCAGCCGGAGCAGGTCACGCGGGCCAATCTCCCGGCGGCGCTCGCCCGCGACTGGATCGCGCCCGACGGACGGGCGCGGGTCGAGGCGACCCCCAAGGGCGATGCCAACGACGATGCGACGGTGCGGCGGTTTGCCGACGCCGTCCTCGCCGCCGAGCCGAGCGCCACGGGCTCGGCCATCGGCACCTCGGAATGGGGCCAGACGATCATCCACGCATTCCTCATGGCGGCCGTTTGGGCGCTGTGCTCGATTGCGGTTTTGCTGTGGATCGTCCTTCGCCGGGTGACCGACGTTCTGCTCACATTGGTTCCGCTGATCGTGGCGGCCGTGGTGACGCTCGAAATCTGCGCCTTGACTGATTTCCCCCTGAACTATGCCAACATCATCGCGCTGCCGGTGCTGCTCGGCGTCGGCGTTGCATTCAAGATCTATTACGTGATGGCGTGGCGGGCCGGGCAGACCAATTTCTTGCAGTCGCCGCTGACGCGAGCGGTGTTCTTCAGCGCGCTAATGACGGCCACGGCCTTCGGCAGCCTGTGGTTTTCAAGCCATCCGGGCACTTCGAGCATGGGCAAGCTGCTGGCGCTGTCGCTTGCCTGCACGCTCGCCTCCGCGGCCCTGTTCCAGCCGGCCCTGATGGGCCAGCCGCGGCAGGCCAAATGACGGGCGCGGGCCCCCTTCTCCTATTGTGGGCTAGCGTGCGCACACAAGGTGTAGTTCACGAGTGATTTCCGTTATTTGCGAGGGTAAAGCCTTGTGCGATGGCATGGAAGCGTTGCAGGCCGCGGGCGAAGGTGATCGGTCCGGGCGGACGCTCTTTGGCATAGCCGTTCCAGC
>JAFAME010000256.1 GCA_019233695.1 Methylobacteriaceae bacterium | reverse complement strand
CAAAGCGACCAAGATCGCCGAGCACGGCGGCAATTCCGAAGACGACCGCCACGTCGGGCTTCTAGTCTCGTTGCCCGGCCTCTCGGCCGAAACGGTCAGCGAGCGCGTCGCGACGGCTTCGGTCGCGCCCACCATTCTGGCGGTTCTGGGGCTTGATCCGCAAAAGCTGCAGGCGGTTGCGGTCGAGAAGACGCCGACACTGCCGGGGCTCGACGTCGGGAAGTAAAAACTGGGCGCGTCATTCGCTTGAATGATTGGCTTTGATGCAAGCGGCAACCGAGGCTGAAGGTCTTGGCATTCGCGCCGGACAGATCCCCTCTCCCCGTTCTTACGGGGAGAGGGTTAGGGTGAGGGGCTTAGAGAGTTCGCACGAATGCTGCGCGATGAGTCGGCACGAAGGTAATGGCCAACCGCCTGGCCCCTCGCCCCAGCCCTCTCCCCGCAGGGGGCGGGGAGAGGGGGGCGCGCCCGAAGCCTGCACGCTGAAAGCTGAATGAAAGCTTGGGCTCCTATATAACCTTGGAGCGTCCATGGTGCCCGTCGGAAGATCGGGCCCGGGACGCGCAGGAAACAGCCAAGGATGGAGCCATGCTCAACAAGCGCGTACTATTGACGACCGTCGCCGCAGCTGCATTTTTTGCTGCCGCGAGCGCGTCGTTTGCAGCCGACAAGATCACCATCATGGTCGGCGGGCTCGAAAAGCAGATCTATCTGCCGTTCATGCTCACCCAGCAGCTCGGCTATTTCAAGGACGAGGGCGTGGACGTCGAGCTCCTCACCGAGCCTTCGGGCGTCGATGCCGAGGACGAGCTTCTCGCCGGCGCGGTGCAGGGTGTGGGCGGCTTCTACGACCACTGCATCGATCTGCAGTCGAAAGGCAAGTTCATCGAATCGGTGGTGCAGATCAACCAGGCGCCGGGCGAGGTCGAGCTTGCGTCGAACAAGCATCCGGAAATCAAGACGCCCGCCGATTTCAAGGGCCTGAGCCTCGGCGTCACCGGCCTCGGCTCATCGACGAACTTCCTGACCCAATATCTGGCGGTGAAAGCCGGTCTGAAGCTCGGCGACTTCACCTCCGTGCCGGTGGGCGCCGGCGATCCCTTCATCGCTGCCATGCAGCAGGACAAGATCCAGGCCGGCATGACCACCGAGCCGACCGTTTCGCGCCTCCTCAAGACGAACGAAGCGCGCGTCCTCATTGATATGCGCACCCTCGAAGGCACGAAGGCGGCGCTCGGCGGGACCTATCCGGCGACCTCGCTCTACATGCAAAGCGACTGGGTCGCCAAGCACAAGGAGGAAACGCAGAAGCTCGCCAACGCGCTGGTCCACACGCTGCGCTGGATCAACACGCACAGTGCCGCCGAGATCGCCGACAAGATGCCGAAGGAATACCTCGTCGGCGACCGCGACGGCTATGTGAAGGCGCTCGAGGCAGGCAAGGCGATGTACACCGCCGACGGCGTGATGCCCGAGGGCGGACCTGAGACGGTGCTGGCCGTGCTCTCCGGCTTTTCGAAGAACCTCAAGGGCAAGACGATCGACCTCTCGAAGACCTATACGACGGAATTCGTCAAGAGCGTGAAGTAGTCCGAGGAGAGGCGACAGAAGACGGAGGACAGAGCCAATCCGTCTTCAGTCATCCCGCTATCCGTCGTCCGGACCGGAGGTCCCCATGGAAACTTCCGCAGGGCGGGCCGGCCCCGCCATCGAGCTCATCAACGTCAACCGGCGCTTTCTCAGCCCGGACGGCAAGTCCTTTGCGACCTTGCGCGATTTCAACATGCTCGTCGACCGAGGCGAGTTCGTAGCCCTCGTCGGGCCGACCGGCTGCGGCAAGTCGACCACGCTGAACCTCATCACCGGGCTCGGCCGGCCCTCCAGCGGCGAAGTCCGCGTCATGGGCGCGCCCGTCAGGGGCATCGACCCGCGCATCGGCTTCGTCTTCCAGGCCGACGCTCTGTTCCCGTGGCGCAGTGTCATCGACAATGTTGTTGCCGGCCCCTTGTTCCGCGGCAAGCCGCGCGCCGAGGCCTACGCGCGGGCGCACGACTGGATCGCTCGCGTCGGCCTCGCCAAGTTCGAGAGCCACTATCCGCACCAGCTGTCGGGCGGCATGCGCAAGCGCGTCGCGCTCGCCCAGACCTTCATCAACGGCCCGGAAATCCTCTTGATGGACGAGCCGTTCTCGGCGCTCGACGTCCAGACCCGCGTGCTGATGCACGAAGAACTCTTGCAGCTGTGGTCGACGGAGAAGGCTTCCGTGGTCTTCGTGACGCACGACCTCGAAGAGGCCATCGGCCTTGCCGACAAGGTCTATGTGCTGACCGCACGGCCGGCCACGGTGAAATCGATTCACGTGATCGACATTCCGCGGCCGCGCAATATTTCGGAATTGCGCTACGAGCAGAGATTCATCGAGATTTCCCGGACGATCTGGCACGACCTCAAGGAAGAAGTGCAGATCGGCGCCGGGTTCAAAGACGCGGCCTGAGAAGAGGCGCAGCCATGACCGACATTGCCATCACCACAAGCGAGATCGTCTATCCGCCCGGAACGTCCGACGCCGAGATCGAGGCCGCCGCCCGTCACGCCGCCGCCCATCGCAAACGCATGGTGATCTTCTGGCGGCTGGTCATCCTCGTTGTCTCACTCGGATGCTGGGAATTGTTTGCCCGCACGGGCATCATCGATTCCTTCTTCTATTCCTATCCTTCGGCGATCGCGGAGCGCACCTGGGAACTCATCACCGAGGGCACGGACGAGGCGCCGCTCTGGTATCATCTGTGGATCACCATGGAAGAATCGCTGATCGGCTTTGCCACAGGCTCGATCTTCGGCGTGCTCTGCGGGGTGGCGCTCGGCCGCAACCGCATGGCAGCCGACGTCTTCTCGGTCTACATCAAGACGCTGAACGCCATTCCGCGCGTCGTGCTGGCGCCGATCTTCATTCTCCTCTTCGGCTTCGGCCTGTGGTCGAAAGTGGCGCTCTCCTTCGTCATGGTGTTCTTTGTCGTGTTCTCGAACGCCTTCCAGGGCGTGCGCGAGGCCGATCGCGCCATGATCGCCAATGCCCAGATCCTCGGCGCCTCGCCGTGGCAATTGACGCGCTCGGTGATCATTCCCTCGGCGATGAGCTGGATCTTCGCGAGCCTGCACATCAGCTTCGGCTTCGCCATCGTGGGCGCCATCGTCGGCGAGTTCATCGGCGCGCGCTACGGCATCGGCTTCATCATCCAGACGGCGCGCGGCGTGCACGACACGGCCGAAATGTACGGGGCGATCGTCATCATCGTCGTGGTCGTTCTATCGGCCGAATATATGACGACGCTGATCGAGAAACGGCTCGCCAAGTGGCGGCCACCAGCGGCCACCGAGGCGCAGGGCT
>JAFAME010000254.1 GCA_019233695.1 Methylobacteriaceae bacterium | reverse complement strand
CCGGCGTGGGGCCGGGCCGGCTTGTGCTGGAGCGCCTCGATCTTGCCGACCACGCAGGGCTTCGCCGCGGGCTCGAGGATGTCACCGCGCGCACCGGCGGTTTCGACGTCGTCATCAACAACGCCGCGGTCTATCCGTCAAAACCCTTTGAGGACTTCACGGTCGAGGAATATCGGGCCGTGCAGCGGGTCAATGTCGAGGCGGCGGTGATCTGCGTGCAGGCGGCGCTGCCGAACATGCGGGTGCGGCGGTTCGGTCGGATCGTCAACATCGCCAGCATCACGTTTTCCGGCGGATGGGCCAATCTTGCCCCCTACATTGCCTCGAAGGCGGCGCTGATCGGTCTGACGCGCGCCTGGGCGCGAGAGTTCGGTGCGGACGGTATCACCGTCAACTGCATTTCGCCGGGCGCCTTCCCGACCGACGCCGAGAAGATCCATCCCGACCAGGAGGGCTACAACCGCATGATCCTGGAACGCCAGGCGGTGAAGCGGCGCGGCTCGCCGCGCGATGTTGCCAATGCGCTGAAATTTTTTCTGTCCGACGAGGCGGGCTTCGTCACGGGTCAAACCCTGAATGTCGACGGCGGCTGGGTCATGAACTAGACGATGTCTTCCGGCGGCGTTGAGCGGGGGCCGAATGGCGGAGGCAAAGCTCACTGAGCGACGGGGCCAACAGGTCGCGCAGAGCGCGGCCGGCGAGCTTGTCCGCTTCGTGCGCGGCCGCCGCGAGGCGACGGTCTTTGCGATGCTTGTCCTCGTCTTTCTCGGGCTTTGCCTGGAGAGCGAGTTCTTCCTGACCACGCGAAACCTGTCGAATGTGGCGCGGCAGATTTCGGTCGTCGGCATCGTCGCGCTCGGCCAGGCGCTCGTCATCATCGCCGGCGGAATCGATCTCTCGGTCGGCTCGGTGATCGGACTTACGGCGGTCGCCGCGGCGATGATCTCGGCTGCGACGTCTTCGCCCGTGCTCGGCATCCTCGGCGCCATCGGCCTTGGAATTTTCGTCGGCGTTCTCAACGGGCTGCTTGTCACGCGGGTGCGGATCAACGCCTTCATCACCACGCTCGGCACGCTCTCGATTGCCCGCGGTGCGGCGCTGCTCGTCACCAACGGCAATCCTCAGCGCTTCGACAATTGGGCCGCCTGGCTCGGCTACGGCAAGCTCGCGAATTGCCGGTGCAGTTCCTGCTTCTCGTTGCGCTGACCCTGTTCATGTGGTTCTTCGCCAACCGCACCAAATGGGGCCGCAATATCTATGCCGTCGGCGACAATGCGCGCGCGGCGCGGCTCGCCGGCGTCGACGTGCGTGCGACGCGCGTCCTCGTCTTCACCCTCTGTGGCGGGTTGGCCGGCCTCGGCGGACTGCTGCTCGCAGGCCTTCTCACCAACGCCAATCCGAACCTCGGCCTCGGCTACGAGCTCGACGTGATCGCGGCGGTGATCCTCGGCGGGGTGGCGCTCACGGGCGGGCGCGGCTCGATCGGCGGCGTCGTCATCGGCGCGGCGCTGATGGGGCTGCTGCGCAATGCTTTCGTGCTCCTCAATGTGTCGGGCTATTGGCAGACGATCACCATCGGCCTGGTCGTGATCCTGGCCGTCGGCGCCGACAGCCTCAATCGCAAGCAGGAGGACGACTGACCCGAGGCGGCCGGGCCGGCATGCATCCTCACCAAGAGCCGCTTCAACCAGGGAGAAACAACATGACCTTCGACATCACCCGCCGCCGCCTCCTGACGGTCACCGCGGCCGGCCTCGTCGTCCCGGCGCTGCGCCTGCCGGCTCAGGCGGACGTGCCGCTGCCGCCGGAAGCCGAAAAGTTTGGCGCCGTCGTGAAGGCCGTGGACAAGGCCCCCAAACCCTTGCGGCTTGCGATCCTGAGCTTCCAGGGTTCGTCGTTCTGGGAGGCCTGCGAGAAGGGCATCAAGTCGGCGACCGACTATCTGAAGCCGCTCGGCTCGACCGTCGACAACATCCAGCTCGGCACGGCGCTCACGGCCGAAGCCATCGTCGCCGGCCTCGATGCCGCGCTTGCCAAGCAATACAACGGCATTTCTCTGGTGCCGATCTTCGACGGCACGGTCGCCAAGGTGAACGAGGCGGTTGCCGCCGGCGTGCCCGTCGTCGCCTGGGTCGCCGACAGCGCACAGCGCTCGAACCGCACCGTCGGCATCGGCACGCTGGCGCGCCAGGCCGGCGCCAAGGCGGGCGCCTTCATCGCCAAGCAGCTCGATGGCAAGGGCAAGATCGCCGTCATCACCGGCTATCTCGGCGCCGCCCAGCACAACGACCGGATGAACGGCGCGCTCGATCTCCTGAAAGAGAAGTTCCCGCAGATCAAGATCATCGGTCCCTTCGAATGCAAGGACGACGATGCCACCGCCTATTCGCAGGCGACCGATGCGATGACCTCGAACCCCGACCTCAACATCATCTATGTGACGGCGGGCGGTTCCGAGGCGTCGGCCAAGGCCGTGCGCGACGCCAAGGCGACGGGCAAAGTCGGGGTCGTCGGCTACGACGATCTTCCCGAAAAGCAGCAGTACAAGGAGGGAGGCGAGATCCTGGCCCTCCTCGATCAGGCGCCGTCGCGCCAGACCTTCGACAGCCTGACCATCCTCCACAACATCGTGGCCTTCCAGACGAAGTATCCGGCCGACATCGCCATCGACGCGCCCATCGCCTACGGCAAGCTCGCCAAGCAGTGATGGCCGATTCAACGCAGGGCGCGGACCCCTTCTCCCTCCGGGCTAGCGTGCGCACACAAGGTGTAGTTCACGAGTGATTTCCGTTATTTGCGAGGGTAAAGCCTTGTGCGATGGCATGGAAGCGTTGCAGGCCGCGGGCGAAGGTGATCGGTCCGGGCGGACGCTCTTTGGCATAGCCGTTCCAGC
>JAFAME010000386.1 GCA_019233695.1 Methylobacteriaceae bacterium | reverse complement strand
TCGCCGCTGCGCCAGTACGGGCAGGAGGCGATCCGCGAGCGATAGGGGTTCCGGCGTTGTGATTTGTACCAAAGAGTGGTACATAGGTACACCAGCGGGGCCGCCGGGCGATCGTGAGCTTTCGAAACGAGTGGCTGCGTGCCTTTTTTGTCGACGATATCGGATCGCGACATATCCCATCCGATCTCGAAAGCCGGCTCTTCCGCAAACTCCAGATGATTGACGACGCTATCAGTGATCAGGACTTGCGGGTGCCGCCCAGCAATCATTTCGAGAAGCTGCGCGGCAACCTGGGGGCCTTCACTCGATCCGCGTGAACGGCAAGTGGCGTCTGGTCTTCCGCTGGGACGGCAGTCGCGGCGAGGCTGAAGGCATCTATCTCGACGACCATAGCTATCGGTGAACCAAACCATGCTGATGACGAAGCGAAAGCCGGCCACGGTCGGGGAGATCCTGATCGAGGAGTTCATGCAGCCGATGGGCCTGACGCAGGGTGCGCTCGCCGAGGCAATGGGCGTTCAGCGCAAGCACGTGAATGAGCTGTGCAACAACCGCCGGACGGTGACGGCGGCGACTGCGCTCATCCTCGCCCGAGTCTTCGGCAACAGCCCGGATTTCTGGCTCAATGCACAGCGGCGCAGCGATCTGTGGGAGGCTATGAACAGCCCAAGGGAGCGCGAGCGCGTCGAGCGGGCCAAGCCGCTCGTCGTGGCGGCATGATCTCGGCCGTTGCTCCCCTGAAGGGGGATGCAGTCCAGAAAGGATGACTCCTGGTTGACCCTCGATGGTCGACGGCGCCTGCAGTTTGAGAACGTACGGCAGCGCGCTGACCACGATATTGGCCGACTCGGGATGAAACGAGGCTATCAGGATGCGGCGCGATATGTTGGGCCGAAATGTGAGCAAACCTAGTCAGCTTCCGCGGCAAATGGGTTCAGCGTGCGAACGTCGAAGTCGGCAAAATCTCGAACATTGCGGGTCACCACGGTCAGGTTGTGAACCGCGGCCGTGGCCGCGATCATGGCGTCCTCGATGAGGGCGTCCGTCCTGCGATGCATCAGGCGCGCCCACCATCGAAAGGCTCGCGCGTCCATGCTGATGATGTTGTAGGTCTCCGCCACCTGCTCCAGCCAAGCCTCGATTTCGGCCGCCTTGGCTTCATCCTGTTCGCGGGTCATCTCTATGCCCGACTGAATCTCGCCAATGGTCACGGCGCAGAGGTGCAAATCCTCGTCTCGTATGTCGCGGAGCCAAGCCACAACCGCGCCATGTGGACGAGCCCGGCGGAGTTCCGAGACAATATTGGTGTCGAGGAGGTACATTGATGATCAGACGAGGTCGCTCACCTTGCGGCGGCGCCTCCCGCCGCGTGGCGGAACGTTCAGATCGCCTCGCGCATGATCGCTCAAAAGCAGTTCCTTCAGGGTGGGCCTGGCCGCTTTTTTGAGTCGTTGCCAATCGGTCGCGGGCACCAGTACGGCAGCCTCGGCGCCCCGTCTCGTGACGACCTGTGGACCTTCCCGCAAACAGGTCTCGAGCATCTCACTGAACCGCGCCTTTGCATCTTGGACCGGCCAGGCTCGCATGGGCTTCTCCATCCGAGACATCGAACTAGTCAGATAACTAGTCTCCAATCACGCTTTTTGCAAGGGCTTCAAACGGCTGCAGCTTGCGACGCGTGGCTTGGATGGGTATCTACGCTCGTCTTACCGTGCCCTTGCCGCAGGAAGGCTCACAACGGTCATATCGACCAAGGGTCAGGTCATCGCTTTCCACGCTCCAAACCGTGGGCGACTGACCATTGTTGACAACGTTGAGGCGTATCAGTTCCTTCTCGTGTATCAAGGTGATGTCGTCTTTTCCCACAGCCGTCATCTCGGAGAACAGCTCTGGATCAACACCCATGTCGCGGATGTACTGAATAATCGCGGCTGAAATCATCTGCGCGACGTCGCTGTCCCGCCCGGTTGACTTTGCGAAGTAGAACCGATGGACCCCGTAGATCGATCCGCTTCTTAAAAATCTCCACCTGCCCCCGAGAAAAGCCAAAGTGCACGAGCTGAAACACTGGCCAGAACGCGAGGCGTTTTTGTCGGTAGGGTCAGATTGTCCAACTTCTGTATCGAATCCCGATGCACGAAAAACTTGGCCCAATTTCATACCCGCCATTAAATTTCCCCCTGGCGAGCTTATTTCCACTGTAGATCCAGCCGGTATGTTGTGCTTCTTGATCAAGCCTTGTAGGCGGTCCGGCGCACCATTGTCGATCGTGCCGGTTGCGTAAATTGTCCAAGCAGAGTCGCCGGTAACGGCCTCCGCGAGTCGATCTGGAGGCCGCAAATCGAACTTCATTGCTTCAGAATTCGATTCTGCCGCAAGGCCGGACGGGACAGTGGGAACGCCGCCGAACAGCGAGCAAAATAAACCAATGATTGTTAGAGAGCATATCTTCCGACGCATCCAATTGTCCCCATTCTCAGCCCTTCATTATGCGAGATCGCCGCGGCGGCCGCTTCGATTTTGCTCAGCAATTCGTCGTCTCGATCGTCGTGCGACGCGACGCCGGTTCGCATTTTTGGGAGCACATTTCGCGCATATTTACACGCTTCCAGGAATGCCCCGGCCGTCCCGAGAACGACATTCGGACTGATGTCGTCGGGCGTCCTGTAGGTCGTTATGAGCCGCGCCGCGCCGTCGCGCGCGATGTCAAGCAGTCCATAGACGCGCAATGTGCATCCCGCTGCGGTTCTTTCGGATGCGCTGCCAAATCGAATCCGCTCCCCCTTGCAGAACATCCCATTACAAGTTACATGTAACCAATCGGAGGATCGAGTCGTGACATCTGCGAGACGTGCGAAGCCCATCAAGGTGAAGGTTCAGGAGCACCGCGACCGGCTGCGCGCGCAGGGCTTGCGGCCTATCCAGATTTGGGTGCCGGACGTGCGCGCGCCATCCTTCCGATCTGAGGCGCACCGGCAATCGTTGGCCGTGGCGGGGAGTGGCTATGCGGCCGATGATCAGGCGTTCATCGACGCGGTTTCCGTCCGGGACGATGAATGAGACGGGGCGAAGTTTGGACCGTCTCCGGCGGGAAGAACTATGCGGGCAAGCCGCGCCCCGTCGTCATCGTGCAGGACGACGGCTTCGACGCGACTGACTCGATCACGATCTGCGCCTTCACTACCGACCCGACCGAAGCGCCCCTATTCCGGCTGCCAGTCGAGCCAAACGAGCGCAACGGATTGCGCTCTCCCTTCCGGCTGATGGTGGACAAGATCACCACTGTCCCGAAGTCTAAGGCCGGCCAGCGGATCGGACGGCTGGACGACGAGGATGTGGTCCGGCTCAACCAGGCCGTGATGGTCTTCCTGGGCTTGGCGGTTTCGCCGAGAACGGGCCGGAAAGGGGAATGATGGGAAACGCCGCGACCGAGGTGAATACAGGCGCGGCGTGGCGCAAATTTGGGCTATTCAGCTCGTCAGACGCCTGCGCGATACTACGGGAATGCCCCGTTCGTCGCATAACTCAGGGTCCACTATCTCCGAACAGCTTGAAGCGTTGCTCGGCCATCCCTGGCCGTTTCTGGGTCGGCCGCCGAAGCATGACCTTTCGACTTGGATCGTCACCGACGACTGCCGGGCCATGTGCCCGTCACAGAGGCCGAGGTCGAGGTATTTGAGCGATGGTTCGCAGACCTTTTCGATGAACTGTTCGGGTCGGCCCCATGATCTGACAGGGAGACATGCGCCATGACCGTACCGCTGCGCCGCCCTTTACTTGCGCGTCTCCACGGCGTGGCAGGCTGAGCACGATGTCTCCATTCTCGACCAGAAGCGCCAGGGCGAAGCCTATTGCGCCTCGCGCGGCTACCAACTCGTCGAGACCTATGTCGAGCCGGGCGCGTCGGCGACGACTCAAGCGCCTCTACGACGCCATCGAAGCGGGGATTGCCGACCTGGACGATCCGCCGCTCAAGGACCGCATCGACTGCCTCAAGGCCATCCGCGACCAGGCCAAGGCCGACGCCGAGCGCGCCCAGCCATGCTCCAGAACTCAGGGGGCCAGGCAGTCACGCCGCAGATGTTGAGCAAGTTTGCCCGCACCGCGCGCCAGCGCATTCGGCTTGAAGGTGATGGCTATCGTCGCGACCACCTTCGCGCGTTCGCCCAGCGCGTCGAGATGGCCGAGGGCGAGGTTCGCATCATGGGATCGAAGTCCCGGCTGCTCCAGACGCTCGTGGCGAAAGGCGGCGTAAACTCAGTGCCCACTCAGGGACTGAAGTGGCGGAAGGGGTGGGATTCGAACCCACGGTGGACGTGAACCCACGGCGGTTTTCAAGACCGCTGCCTTAAACCACTCGGCCACCCTTCCAATCTTTTGACACCATCGCGATGCGACCGGATTCTTCTGCTGCACTCCGCTTCGCGGTTCGCCCAATGCTGCCGCTCTTGCTGCCCAACGCTCTGCAAGCCCTTCTCTAGGGCGGCCCTCATGGCACCGTCAACCTTGGCGCTCATCACTGCCAAGGCCGCAGGTGCGCGGCAGCACCTGCCCCAGCCGATGTTCCCGCGGTGACTGCTTGGCGGCCGCCAAATCCATAGCTTGCAAGCATCGCGTGTCGGGTTGACCCGCAGTGGGGCAAAGCATCGGGCGATACGGATGAACAGGATCGTCCTCAGTCTTGCCGGCGCCGCCGTGATCGGAGGGGCCGCACTCCCCGGCACGGTCACGCCGGCTTCGGCCATCATTCTCGTGAGCCGCGGGCAGGGATCGCTCGCGAGCTTTCCTGCCGGTCCAATCTTCGTGCCCGGACCGATCATCGGCCCCCATTCGGCCGGGGCCCCTCACGGCGGCGGCCATGGGCTTGGCTATGGCAGCTCCAACCGCTGGCAGGGCTGGCGCTACCTCGAGTTCTATCATGACTGACCGGCGAAGCCGGTCATACCCACTGTATTGCGTCCCCGACCCTCGGCCGTTGCCGGCAAGGGCGTGACGAAACAAATGAGCACCCGACAATGAACTCTCGTCCATTTGGGCAGGCAAGACTCAGCAGGCGCTTGTTCTCGGCAATGTCGGGCGCGGCAGTCGGCGTTGCTCTCCTCGGGAAGGAAAGAGCGCGAGCGGAAGAGCAGGTCGGCATCGTCACCGCAGTACAGGGCGTCGCCGTTGCCGAAACGCAACCGACGCCGCGGCCGCTGAGCGAAAATGGATCCGTTTTCCTTGATGATCTCCTGCATACCGGGGACGCATCGCGTCTGGGGCTTCGGCTCGGCGAGACCACCTCGGTGCGGCTCGGCGCTCGCTCGAGGCTGCGGATCGATCGCTTTCTCGTCAACGCCGGGGGCGAACTGCAGCTCGGCGGTGGCCAAGTGGTCCTGGAAGGTCCCGACGGCGGATTCCCGAGCGGGTTGACGGTGCGCAGTCCCTACGCGCTTCTGGCGGTGCGGGGAACCAGATTTTTTGCCGGCGGACTTGACGACGGCTTTTCGGTTTTCGTCGCGCACGGGTCGGTTGCGGTGCGGGCGCATGGGCCAACCGTTGTTCTCGAACCCGGCGAAGGCCTCGACATTGCCCATGTCGGCGCGCGCCACGGCCCGGTGCAACGTTGGAGCCAAGCCAAGATCGACCGCGCCATGGCCCTGGTCAATTGAGCCGAGGTGGCTTCTGCGCCGCACCGATTTGGGGCGCGTCCTCTACCTTCGACTGGAATGCAACCTAGACCGCCCGTCGCAAGAGCTTGACGATCAGCAGCAAGATGACCGCGCCTATGACGGCATCGATGATGGCTGCAACCAGGCTCGGCCCGAGCTCGATTCCCAGCCGCGGCAGCAGCGCCCCGGCGATGACTGCGCCGATAATGCCGATGACAATATCGCCGATGAGCCCGAATCCGGCCCCTTGCACCAACAGGCCGGCAAGCCACCCGGCGATGGCGCCCACAACGAGCCACGCGATAATCGATTGCGGATCCATTTTGCTCCTCCCCGAATCGTCCCAGCATAGCTTGCGCTTGGCGCTTGTCTAACCCAAAGCTTGAACGGCGCGCCGCCGGGACCGCGCGAGGCTAGGCCCGGCACTTGATGTGCGTCTTCTCTCAGATCAGCCGGCCCGATCCAGCATGTCGCGGATGCGTCCGGCGAGCTCGGGTTGGCTGATGGGCTTTTGCAGAAGCTCCACGCCCTCATCGAGACGTCCCTGGTGGACGACAGCATTCCGCGAGTAGCCGGTCATGTAAAGGACCTTGAGGCCGGGTCGTAGTTCCAGCGCCCGTCGTCCGAGCTCCCGCCCGTTGAGGCCAGGCATGACGACGTCTGTCAGCAACAGGTCGATCCTCGTCTCGGGCCGCTCGAGAAAGGCCAGCGCCCCAATCGCCTCGGCGGCGCTCAGCACGCGATAGCGCAACCGACGCAGCACCTCGACAAGATACGTACGCAGGTCAGCGTCGTCCTCAACCACGAGCACGGTCTCCCCTTGCTCGCCTTCACCAACAGGTTCCGTGCCTTGCTCCTCATCCTCGCCGGCGCGCCCGACGAAGCGGGGCAGGTAGATTTTGACCGTCGTCCCCTGACCCGGCTCGCTGTAGAGCTTCACGTGTCCGCTGGACTGCTTGACGAAACCGTAAACCTGGCTGAGGCCCAGGCCGGTTCCCTGGCCGAACTCCTTGGTCGTGAAGAAGGGCTCAAAGGCCCGGTCGAGGATGTCCGGCGTCATGCCGACGCCGGTATCCGTCAGGCTGATCAGCACGTATTGACCTGGCGCGAGCTCCGGCACCGTGCGGCAGTAGTCCGGATCGAGGTAGGTATTCGCCGTCTCGATGGTCAGTTTTCCGCCTTCGTGCATGGCGTCGCGGGCATTGATGGCAAGATTGACAAGCGTCGACTCGAGCTGGTTGGCGTCCACCTCCACCTGCCAAAGACCTGCAGCTCCGACAGTTTCGATC
The DNA here is from genome assembly GCA_019233695.1 of Methylobacteriaceae bacterium. Taxonomy (GTDB): domain Bacteria; phylum Pseudomonadota; class Alphaproteobacteria; order Rhizobiales; family Beijerinckiaceae; genus JAFAME01. The sequence goes on along the minus strand of JAFAME010000386.1, from coordinate 22,217 downwards.
TGGATGCGTTCGCCAAGTGAACGCTCCAGGAAGTCTACCGCGCTCAGGAGAAATTTGTTCACGTCGAGCGGCTTCGGGTTCAGCGGCTGGCGGCGCGAAAACGCCAGCAGGCGGCTTGTGAGCGCGGCGGCGCGCTGGGCACCCCGCGTGGCGTTGTTGAGGGCGCGCCGCAGATTGGCGGTGCCGGCGGCCGGGTTGTTCTTCACGTACTGCTGCGCGGTTTCCAGATTTCCCAGTACGATCATCATCAGGTTGTTGAAGTCGTGGGCGATTCCGCCGCTGAGCTGACCCAGCGCCTCCATTTTCTGGGATGCCGCGAGCCGCTCCTGGGCCTCCCGGACCTTCTTTTGTGCCTCAACGCGGTCGGTGATGTCGCGCGTGACCTTGACGAAGCCGATCACCTCGCCGTTGTCGTCCCGAATGGCGTCGAGAACGGCGAGCGCCCAGAACCGCGATCCGTCCTTGCGCACGCGCCAGCCCTCGGCCTCATGGCGTCCCGTCTTTGCGGCGATGGCAAGCGTGTTTTGGGGCACCGCCCGCTGCTGATCCTCAGGGAGGAAGAAACGAGAGAAGGCCTGGCCGATGATCTCCTCGGCCTCATACCCTTTGAGGCGCCGTGCGCCGGAATTCCACGACAGCACCTCGCCATCAAGGCTGATCGTGTAGATGGCGTAGTCGACGACCGCATCGATCAGCATCTGCAGCCGACGCGCGTCGTCCAACTGAGCAAACGGTTTAGGTCCGGCCAAAGGGGTTCTCGCTTGGCAGACAGTTCAGAGGAAATTCGAGATGCTGTTCAGCGGTTCCACCGCTTTTTTAGACCTCGACCCTTGCCTTGTCAGATCTTTTCGAAAGAGGGGTCTCGACGCCCTGTGCCGAGCGCATTGGCAGGGACACCGTCCGCATGGCCGAGCCGTCGCTTCTTGACGGCCCGTCGACATCGCTTAATCTCGGTAACCTCGTTGCAGGATCGCGCTCAACGCGGCTGCGGGCAGGGAAAGCTGTTGTTAACCGCCTGAGGCCAATATGGAAAATCATTCTTGAGTGTGACCTTAAGGCCGCACTCGAATGATTCGGGCTCGGAAGGGGGAAGGTCGTCGATGTCTTCGGGCTGGGTTCTCATCGCTCGATGTCTGCCCGTCCCGCGGTCCAAACCGCATTTTTCAGGGAACAAGCGTTTCGATCGTGCCTCCGCGATGGCCCGGCGGATCTTTTGCATGGCGGCAGTATTGGCGCTGGCCGGATGCGCTGGATCCCCGCCTGCTCGATATGCCCGCGATGGCATTGGCGGCTACGATCCGCGCCTCGGCGTCAGGGCGAGCCCGAAGCTGATCGCCGATGGCGAACCGGTTCCGCGCGGCGGCGGCACGTATCTTGTGGGCAGGCCCTATACCGTCGCGGGCCGTACCTATTATCCCAGCGAGCGTCCCTACAAGTCGGTCGGCACCGCCTCGTGGTACGGGGACGCCTTCCAGGGCCGACGTACCGCCAACGGTGAGATCTTCGACAAGAACGCCATCGCAGCCGCGCATCCGACCATGCCGCTGCCGAGCTATGCCCGCATCACCAACCTGCGCAACGACCGTTCCATCATCGTGCGCGTCAACGATCGCGGACCCTATGCCGCCGGGCGCGTGATGGACGTGTCGGAACGCGTTGCCGACGTGCTCAATTTCAGGAGCCGCGGCACGACGCAGGTCCGGGTCGAATACGTCGGGCGGGCAAGCCTCGATAGCTCGGATGACGAGAAGCTCATGGCAACGCTGCGCACCGACGGGAGCGTGGCTTCCCTCGAAGGCTCGGAAGATGCGCTCACGTTCCCCGTTGCCGACGAAGCGCCGGCGCCTGTGGCACCGAGGCGCGCTTTGGCCGTCGCGGCACCGGAGCCCGCCGCCCCAGCACCCGTGCTCGTCGCGCAAGCCGCCAATGACGGCAATTCCGGCGACGTTCCGGTCGACGCGCCGCTGCCGCCGTCGCGGCCGTTCAATCTGGGGGCGGGGAAGGCCGGCATGACGATGGCCGCGCTGGCGTTCGCGCCCCGGCCGCAATCGGCGCAGGAGAGTGACCCTGCCGTGCCGCTGCCGGTCCGCAGGCCCGGTCGCCCCGCCGCTCTCAACTACACCTCGGCGGGGATCGTTACCGAGACCTTCGAACGTGGCGATCCGTTCGCGGGCCTGACGCCACAGGCGTTCGTTCCGCTGCGCGGACCGAACCGGACCGAATAGCAAGATTGCGCCTCTCGCCGTCGGTCGCCGGATAGACCGGATCGCACCGTCTGCGCTGAACGGGGCCCGGTGCGGCTTCCGATATCACGTCGCATTGATTTGAGCGCGGCCACGGTGCTATGTGGCGTGACTTGCGACACCGGCTGGTTCAGCCTTAGGCTCGGCCGGCACGGAGGCGGTCGTGCACCGGTTCATGCAGTGTGTGGGGTTCGTGGCGTTCGCCTTCGGGCTATTGGCGCAGCTGGCGACGGCGGGCGCGCAGGGGCAAGCCTTCCAGACCAGTGCGCCTTACGCGATCCTCGTCGACTACGACAGCGGCACGGTGCTTCTCGAGAAGAACGCCGACGAGTTGATGTCTCCGGCTTCGACGACCAAGATCATGACGGCCGAGATCGTCTTCCATGAGCTTGTCGAGGGCCGCCTGAAGCTCGATGACCTGATGACGATTTCCGAGAACGCGTGGCGGCAGGGAGGCGCCTCCTCGCACGGCTCGACGATGTTTGCCAAGGTCAACAGTGAGGTGCGGGTCGAGGATCTCATCCGTGGCCTCGTCATCGCTTCGGGCAACGACGCGGCGATCGCGCTCGCCGAAGGGGTGGCCGGCACCGAAGATGCCTTTGCCGCCATGATGACGAAGCGGGCGCGGGAGCTCGGGCTCAACCACCTGACATTCAAGAACGCGTGGGGCAGGGGGGATCCGCAGCACAAGGTCACGGCGCGCGAGATGGCGCAACTCGCCGCCCACGTCATCAAGACCTACCCGCAATATTACAAGTATTTCGGGGAAAGGGACTTTACCTGGGACAGGATCCGGCAGTTGAACCGCAATCCGCTGCTGACGATGAACATCGGCGCCGACGGCCTGAAGACCGGCGACATCGCGGAGAGCGGCTATGGGCTCGTGGGGTCGGCGGTCCAGAATGGCCAAAGGCTGATCCTGGTGATCAATGGCATGAAGACCGCCCGGGAGCGTGCGGACGAAGCCCGAAAGCTCCTCGAATGGGGCTTTCGCGCCTTCGATGCGAAGGAGGCCTTTGCCGCGGGGGAAACTGTCGGTACCGCGCGAGTCTATGGCGGCGCGCAGAGCGAGGTGCCGCTTGTTGCCGATCACCCCATCAGAATCCTGGTGCCGCGCGGGTCAGGCGACAAGATCACCGGCAAGATCGTCTATCAGGGCCCACTCCGCGCGCCCGTGGAGGAAGGCAAAGAGGTTGCTTCCCTTAAAGTGTGGCGGGGAACGACGGAAGTGCTCGACGTCCCGCTGCGGACGGCCGCGAGCGTGGAGGTGGGATCTTTGCCCAAGCGCGCGCTCGATGCCGGCATCGAGCTGGCGACGAGCCTGGTCCTGAAGAGCTTTGCGAAGAATTGATGGGCGAGGCGCCGGCACGCGGCCGCTTCATCACGCTTGAAGGCGGCGAGGGGACGGGGAAATCAACGCAGGCGAAGCTGCTCGCCGAGCGCCTGCAGGCCGCCGGCATCGCTGCGATCCTGACGCGCGAGCCAGGAGGGTCGCCGGGTGCCGAAGCCATCCGCGAGGTCTTGCTGTCGGGCGCCGCCGCGTCGCTCGGGCCGGCCGGGGAGGCGCTTCTCTTCTCGGCGGCACGGATCGATCATCTGGAGAAGACCGTCCGCCCGGCACTGGAGGAGGGAAGCTTTGTCGTTTGCGACCGCTTCGCCGATTCGACCCGCGCCTATCAAGGCGCACTTGGCGGGCTCAAGCAGGACTTCATCCGCGACCTCGAGCGCCTGGTTGTCGGCAACACGCGTCCGGACCTGACGCTGATCCTCGATCTGCCTGTCGAGGCGGGTCTGGCGCGAGCGGAGGCGCGACGCCCCCAATCGGCAAGGGCTGATCGTTTCGAGCGCGAGACGCTCGCATTTCACGAGGCGGTTCGCGGAGCCTTCCTCGCCATCGCCGCGGCCGAACCCGCGCGCTGCGTTGTCATGGATGCCTCGGCGAGCGCCGCCGGGGTTGCCGAGGCTGTCTGGATGGTAGTCGAAGACCGGCTGTTTGGCGACAAAGTCATCTGTGCGCCGGCGATCTCCACTACGAAGAGCCTGACCTGATGAGGGCCCAGTCCGATGCTGTGCCGGAAAGCGATCGGCTCGGCGATATGCCGCATCCTAGGGAGACGACGGCCCTTTTCGGGCACGGCGCCGCCGAATCGTTGCTGCTCGAAGGCTACCGCTCCGGCCGGCTGCCGCACACCTGGATCTTGGCCGGGCGCGAGGGCATCGGCAAGGCGACGCTGGCGTGGCGCTTCGCCCGTTTCATCCTCGCCCATCCTGATCCAAGCGAGCCGTCGCGGACCGGCGCGCGCGACCTCTTCGTCCCGCCCGATCACCTCGCCGCCCGGCGCATCGCTTCGCTGTCGCATCCCGACGTCGTTCTTCTGCGGCGGGAGTGGAACGATGGACGCAAGAGGCATTTCACCGAGATCCGCGTCGATGATGTGCGCCGTGCCGCGCATCTCTTCCACCATGCCTCGGCAGCCGAAGGATACCGCGTCGGCATACTTGACAGCGCCGACGATCTCAATCGTAACGCCTCGAACGCCCTCCTGAAGCTCATCGAAGAGCCACCGCCGCGCTCGCTTTTCCTCCTGATTGCGCATCGGCCTGGCCGGATCATCCCGACGATCCGCTCGCGCTGTCGCATGCTGACGCTGCAGCCGCTCGTGGCCGAGGAGGTCGCGGAGGCTGTCAAGGCAACCGGCGCGGGCGGCGAGGCCAGTCCTGATGCCGTCCGGGGCGCCGCCGTTCGAGCAGGCGGCTCCGTCCGCGCGGCGCTCCAGCTTCTCGACGGCGAGGCCATGCAGTTCAAGGAACGCATCGCCGCGATGCTGACCCGGCTCCCCGAGATCGAGTGGAAGGAGGTGCACCGCCTGGCGGAGACTGTCGCGCAGCGCGATGCGGCCAATGAATATTCGGCGGTCATGACCTCAATCATGGATTGGCTCGATGATACCGTCCGCAATCGGGCGGGGCAGGGAGCTCGGCGCCTTGCGCCCTATGCCGAGGTGTGGGAAAAGCTCGACGCGGCGACGCGGGAAGTCGAGGCCCTTAACCTCGACAAGCGTCCGCTGATCCTCTCGCTATTCGCCGATCTTGCCACCGCCACCCGCGCGAGCCGGGGTTGACGGCAGGCGGGAACTTCTGTTGCAGCTGAGATCCTGGCGATGGTTGTGCGTCCGACATTCTATCTGACCACCGCCATCCCTTATGCCAACGGCGCACCCCACATCGGGCACGCCTACGAGCGGATCGTTGCCGATGCCATCCAGCGGTTCAAGCGGCTGGACAGCTTCGACGTGCTCTTCGTCACCGGCATGGACGAGCACGGACTCAAAATGCAGCAGACGGCGGGCAAGCTCGGCCTGACGCCGCAGGCGCTCGCCGACCGGACCGCCGTCCAGTTCGAAGCCATGGGCGAGCGCCTCAACGCGCTGGCCGACGACATCATGCGTACGACGCAGGAGCGCCACAAACTCGCCTCTCAGGAAATCTGGCGGCGCATGCAGAAGAACGGCGATATCTACCTGTCGAAATATTCAGGCTGGTACTCGGTCCGCGACGAGGCCTACTACGATGACGAGGACCTGACCGCCGGCCCCGACAGGAGCCGCCTCGCGCCGACCGGCACGCCGGTCGAATGGGTCGAGGAGGAGAGCTATTTCTTCAAGCTCTCTGCCTACCAGGACAGGCTGCTGGCGCACTACAAAGCCAATCCGGGCTTCATCGTTCCGGAAAAATACCGCAACGAAATCATCAGCTTTGTCAGCCGCGGGCTGCGCGACCTGTCGGTCAGCCGCACGACGTTCGACTGGGGCGTGCCGGTGCCTGGCGATCCGCGCCACGTGATGTACGTATGGGTCGACGCGCTGACCAATTACATCACCGGCGCCGGCTTTCCGGATCCGCATTCCCCGCGCGCCCGATATTGGCCGGCCGATGTTCACGTCATCGGCAAAGACATCACGCGCTTTCATGCGATCTATTGGCCGGCCTTCCTGATGTCGGCAAAGGTGCCGTTGCCGCGCCAGATTGTTGTGCACGGGTTCCTGTTCAATCGCGGCGAGAAGATGTCGAAGTCGGTCGGCAATGTCGTCGATCCGTTCACGCTGACGAGCCACTATGGCGTCGATCAGGTCCGCTACTTTTTCCTGCGCGAGGTGCCTTTCGGGCAGGATGGCAGCTACTCGCACGAGGCGATCGTGCAGCGGATCAATGCCGATCTCGCCAACGATCTCGGCAATCTGGCACAGCGGTCGCTGTCGATGATCGCCAGGAACTGCGAGGGCAGGGTGCCGGCGCCCGGCGCCCTCACGCCGGCGGACACGGCGATCCTCGAGGCGGCGACCGGCCTTGTCGGCGCAGCGCGCGCCGCGATGGCCGATTTCGCGCTCCACACGGTGCTCGCCGATATCTGGCGGGTCATCGGCGAGGCGAACCGCTATTTTGCTGCCGAAGAACCCTGGACCAAGCGCAAGACCGATCCGCTGCGCATGGCAACGATCCTCTACGTCACCGCCGAGGTGCTGCGTCGGCTGGCGATCCTCGCCCAGCCGTTCATGCCCGCCAGCATGGGCAGGCTTCTCGACCTTCTCGTCGTGCCTGGCCAAGTCAGGTTGCTCTCCCACGCCGATGATGCGCACCGGCTGGCGGCGGGAACCGCCTTGCCGCCGCCGCAGCCCATCTTCCCGCGCTATATCGAGCCGGCCGAGGGGGCGGGCGAGGCGGCCAGTTGATGCTTGTCGACAGCCACTGCCATCTCGATTTCCCGGATTTCGAGGCCGAGCTCGACGCGGTCGTCGCGCGGGCCGAAGCGGCAGGCATCACGCGGATGATAACGATCTCCACCCGCGTTTCTGCCTTCGATCGCATCGCCGCGATCGCTGACGGCTACGGCGGCGTCTTCTGCAGCGTGGGCACCCATCCACACAATGCCCATGAGGGGCCTGACGTCGCGGCGGACAAACTCGTGCGCCTGGCGAGGCACCCGAAGTGCGTCGGGATCGGCGAGACCGGTCTCGACTATCATTATGACAAGTCGCCGAGAGACATCGCCGCACGCGTTTTCCGGACGCACATTGACGCCGCACGCGAAACCGGCCTGCCGCTCATCGTCCATGCACGCGATGCGGACGATGATGTGGCGGCAATTCTGCAGGAAGAAATGGGGAAGGGCGCTTTCGCCGGCGTCCTCCATTGTTTCACCTCGTCGCCGCGGCTCGCCCGCGTGGGACTCGAACTCGGCCTGTTCGTGTCGTTCTCGGGAGTTCTCACCTTCAAGGGGTCCAGCGAACTGCGGGCGATCGCGCGCGACATTCCGCTTGAACGTTTGCTCGTCGAAACGGATGCGCCTTTCCTGGCTCCGGTCCCGTTTCGCGGCAAGCGGAACGAACCCGCCTTCGTGGCGGCGACAGCCCGCGTGCTGGCCGAGACCAAAGGCGTCAGCGAGGCGGCGCTGGCCGAAGCGACGACGCGCAACGTCCTTCGGCTGTTCTCGAAGATCCCGGCTGCCGGCAAGGCGGCGGTCGGGTCGGCATGAGCCTCACGATCACGATTCTGGGCTGCGGCTCATCCGGCGGCGTACCGCGGGTCGGGCAGGGCTGGGGGGCCTGCGATCCCACAAATCCGAAGAACCGCCGCCGACGCTGCTCGATTCTCGTCGAGCGGGCCGCAGAGACCGACGGCGCGGCGACAAACCTTCTCGTCGACACATCGCCGGATTTGCGTGACCAGCTGCTCGACACAGGCGTGGCGCGCCTCGACGGCATTGTGCTCACTCACCTCCATGCCGATCATACCCATGGCATCGACGATGTGAGGCCGCTCGTCATCCACATGCGGCGGCGGATCGACGTCTTCATGGACGCTGTCACTTCTGCCGTCGTGAGCCACCGGTTCGACTACATTTTTCAGACGCCGCCTGGGAGCCAGTATCCGGCCATCTGCAACGAGCGGCGTATCGTCGACGGGCAGGACTTCGAAATCGCCGGACCCGGCGGGGCGATCTCGGTCACGCCTTTTCGCCTCGACCACGGTGATATCGACGCGATGGGCCTGCGGTTCGGCGCATGCGCCTATACCCCAGATGTGATTGCGATACCGGAAGCCAGTCGCCGCTTCTTGGTCGACCTCGACCTCTGGATCATCGATGCGCTGCGCTATGCGCGCCACCCGACGCATTTGTCGTTGGCCGAGGCGCTGGAATGGATCGACAGGCTCAAGCCGCGCCGCGCCGTGCTCACCAACATGCACACCGATCTCGACTACGAGGGCCTGCGGCAGAACCTGCCCGCCCACATCGAGCCCGCCTATGACGGCATGCGGCTGTCGATCAGCTGACGTTCATGCGCTCTTGCCGACGCGGGAGGGCATGACCTTGCGGTGGTTCGCGCGGCGGATTGCTGCGCTCGTCCTCGTTCGCCGAGTTCGCCGAGCTGTTTCGTAGCACATTGTCGTGCCCGAACGCGCTCTTCCTCGACGGCACGATCTCAAGCCTCTACGCACCGTCGCTCAACCGCGCCGACGCGTTTTGGCCGGCCGGCCCGATGCTGGCCGTGTTTGGCCGCCCGGCCGACCCATAGGTATTAGTTCCATAATATATCTTATGCGAATTTCCTCTGAGGGCCAGCTCCCCCTCGGGCGCGTCGGAGTCCGGACAATCGCTTGACGATTGACAGGGTTAGGGTCGCCGCGTAACCAAGCGCTCCGCAATGGATCGCCTCAACCCATGAAGCCGCGCAGCGCCAAATACGGCATCGGCCAGGTCGTCAGGCACCGCGTCTACCCGTTTCGCGGTGTCGTGTTCGATGTCGACCCGGTGTTCGCAAACACCGAGGAATGGTGGCAGTCGATCCCCGAGGAGGTCCGGCCGGTCAAGGACCAGCCGTTCTATCATCTGTTCGCGGAGAACGCCGAGACCGAGTACGTAGCCTATGTCTCGGAGCAGAACCTGCTGCCCGACACCACCGGCGAGCCGGTGCGCCATCCCCAGGTCAGCAAGGTCTTCAGCCGCACAGGCAATGGGCAGTATCGCGTCAAGCGCTCCGCCCCGAACTGACCATCCGGCACTCTCTAGGAAGAGATTTCCTCTGCTACATCAAGGCTTCGGTGCGGGAGCCGGAGCTGGCGCGGGAGCGGGCGCCGGGGCGGTTCCCGGGGCCGGCGTTGCTCCCGGCGTGCCGCCGAGCTGACCCTCGAGCCTCTCGCGCTCCTTCTTGGCCCGCTCCTCGAGCTGGCGCTGAACTTCCTTCTGCTGTTCCTCGAGGACCTTCGGATCGATCGGCGGCCCGTCAAAGGCCTTGCCGAAGCCGGCAAGCGGCAAGGTGAACGTCACGTCGTTGCCGGCCTGGTTGCGCACGATCACGGCGAGCGTCGTGGCACGCTTCAGGCTCCCGAGAGTCGCCGCCGCAACCTCCGCCTCGGCGAAGCACCCGTTGGGGAAGCAGATGGCAAACGCCCCCTGCAGGGGTCCGGACTGATCGATAAAGAAGCGGAAGCCCGGCTTCAGCATCAAGGCCACCGGAAGAAGCAGACGCAGCATCCGCTTTTCTTCGCCCTTGACGTCGTAGATCGCCATTGCCAGTACTGGCGGCTGATCGGCACCCTGCCCGAAGTCGCGCGTCGTGTAGCAGACATCGCGGTTGTTGGCCTGGTCCTTGCCGCAGACCTTGACCCACTCCGCCTGAGAGGGAAGCAGATCGACTTTCAGGGGACCGGCGGCCGCTGCTGGTGCGGCAGGTGCCGCTGGTGGCGCGGCCGGAGCCGGAGCTGCAGGCTTCTTTTCCTGGCCCATGGCCCCCGTGGCCAAGATCGCCAAGGCGCCCGCGAGCGCCGCGGCGCCGAAGCCCTTCATCAAGAACTTCATGAGGTTTCCTTTTCCCTTCGTGCTTTCCGAACGCGGCGCCTCGACCACCCTGCCGAGCGGCGACCGTCCCCCTACCCCGCCTTATCCGGCATCGCAACCACAGGTTTCTTCGGCCGCGAATACGGCCATAACTTGGCCTGGCCGCTCATAGCCGGTTCGTGGCCTGATTTCCAGTCGCGCGGGTGGCGGACGGACGAACCTGCAATAATATCGGGCCTTGCCCGCCCGAGTCCCGTGGCGCTCACCTCGGCAAGGCGATGAGCCTCGAAGAATTCGACGAGTTCTGCCGTACCCTCGCCGCCACGACCTGTGTCGTGCAATGGGGCGGGTCACACGTGTGGAAGGTGGGCGGCAAGGTGTTCGCCATCGGCGGCAGGCGGGATGAGGCGGCGAGCGTCACCTTCAAGGTGAGCGAGCTGTCCTACGAAATGCTCAAGGGGCAACCCGGCTTGCGCCCGGCGCCCTATCTCGCCTCCCGCGGCATGACATGGATCCAGCATTTCGGAAAGCCGGGGCTGCCCGATGCCGAGCTGAAGGACTACATCCGCCGCTCCCACCTGATCGTCGCGCGCGGCCTTTCCAAGAGGAGACAGGCCGAGCTTGGCCTCATCAGGTTATAGTGAAGCGGCTTCGCGCCTTGGAGGGGCGGCGTCTCGCCGCTCTCAAGGGTGCGGGACGCGCACACTCCGCTTCGTACGCGTCCCTTGGAGGGGCGGCACTCATCGCAGTGCCTGTCATCCTCGCGCCGCATGATAGGCGCGTCTCAGCCAGGCAAGGACTTCGCGGTCGATCTTGGCCGGTTCCCGAATGCGAACCCGATGCGTGACCATGGCATTCCAGCTGCCGGCTGACCCAAATCGCACATCCGCGGACGCGCCCTTGAGCTTGATCCCGATGTCGAGCCGATCGGATCCGGAGGGTTGAAGAATCCCGAACTTCCTGCCGCCCCGCAACAGATTGATGTACGTTGCCCCCACCCTGGAACGACATGGTGGGCTCCTTCGGTCTCTCTGATCAGCCTTGCCGCAGCGGGACGAGCGCGCGCAGCCGCTCGTCTCGCAGATAGAGCCCGCCCCAGACCAGGATGCCGAAGTAGACGCCGAACAGGACGGAGCTGAACAGCGGGTCCTCGATGCGCACCTTGCTTGCGATGGCGCCGCCGAGGTAACCCGTGAGCAGGATTGCCCCGAGGATCGCTGTGCGTGGGATCGCATAGAGAATCGTGCAGACGAGACAGATGATCCCGAGCGGACGGATAACGTCGGCGGGATAGCCGATCCCGGTTGTTGCCTCGACGACATGCGATTCCAGCGCAAGTTTCGATCCGCCATCAAAGAGCAGGAACAGGATCATGAGACCGCTCATGCTCCAGCCGGTCCATTGCATCCATCGTCGGCGCACCGACATCGGAGGCATGCGATCGCCGCGTGGATCCAGCGCTGATTCAACCATGATCGTCCACTCCTTGGAGAGCTCTAAGATGTGCAGCCATCCGATCGGTCCCCATGCTGATCATCTGGCCGAAGCCCATCCTGGCGGCGAGATCGCGATCGGCGATGGAATCGAACAGCGTCACCAGCTTCCACCGGGTCTGGCGTCCGCGCGCTTCGAGCGTGAGGGTATTGAGCGAGGTCGGCGGCGGGGGATCGCGGCTTAAATCTTTCAGGGTTCGCCATACCAGGCGTTCGGGCTCGACGATCTCCTCGAAGACGCTGTCGATCGTGTAGCGCGAGCCATCGGGCGCCTGCATCACGTGGTGCCAGGCGCCTCCCGGGCGCAAGTCCATCTCGCACACCGGGTTGGTGAAGCCCGGGCCGCCATACCACACCGCGACATGCCTGGGATCGGTGACGGTCTTCCACACCAGTTCGCGCGGTGCATGGAAGTCGCGTGTGATGACGATGACTGGTCTGTCGGCGGCGCTGAGATCGATGATTGCCGTCACAGCTTGTGTCTCTTCTTGGTCGTGCGCGTGCGGCGCAGCCGGTCAGGCTGCTTCTGCGGGCCGTGCATCTGCAGCCCTCGCAGGTGCTCGGCGAGGCTGTCGAGGCTCCTGTCCCAGAAGCGCCGATAGTCTTCGAGCCACTCGAAAACCTCCTGCAGCGGCCCCGCCTCGAGATGGCGGGGACGCCATTGCGATTGACGGCCCTGCGAGACCAGCCCGGCGGCCTCCAGCATCTTGAGATGCTTGGAAACACCGGCAACGCTCATGTGATAGGGCTCCGCCAGTTCCTTCACGCTCGCATCGCCTGTGGCCAGGCGCGCGAGGATGCCGCGGCGCGTCGGGTCTGCCAGGGCGAAAAACACCGAACTGAGATGGTCTTGGACCATGATCAACCAAATGGTTGTGAACCGATTGGTTGATCATTATCCCAATTCGGTCTCCTGTTTAAGCGCTTTCTCCGCGGACGAAAACGGAGGCCGGTCCATCGCTCGTTCACCTCTTCGCCTGATCGGTCCACCCCGCATCGCCGGCGCGGCCCATAGTGCTTTCGGGCCGAGGACGCAGCAACAGATACAAGGCGACGACGTGCGTGATCATCAGCGCCGGCACGTAGACGATCGGGATCGCATATGTGGCGCCCAGCTCTCCCGCCAGCGCCGCAAGGCCGACCTGGATGCCGTGACCATAGTCGATGAGGATGTCGGCTGCCCCCACGACATTGAAGGCGGCGACGAACGCCCAAAAGAGCGGACGTATCCTGACGGCGAGAAGCGCCAGCATTGCCAGCAACCCGGTTGCGAAGTCGCCATAGGCAGCGAAGGCCGCGAAATCGGCGGGCAGATTGGGACCGACGATGCCTGGTACGAGAAAGACGAGCCCAAAGAAACGGAAGCTGTGCAGGGTCGCGATGGCGCGTTGCGCCTCCACCGGATCCATCGACTTGAGCCTGGGCCAGGCATACGCGCCGAGGAAGAGCAGCCAAGGGACGTAACCCAGACCAAGATGTATCTGGAAGATGGTTGCGGGTGACATTTTTCCATTCCCATCATGTGTCAATTGACGCGGCCTCGAACACCGCGGTCAGGATGCCGAGCCGGCCTTCCATGAGATTTCGCCCCAGGTTGGCGGCAAGCTGTCCGAACTCGGGGCCCATCACCACGCCGAGGTTTGGCGCCGGCGGCGGCCCGGAGGCGCGCATCTGTGAGAACCAGGCCTTCGCCGTCTCGGTATCGTCTTGCCAGGCGAGGGTGCGGAAGCCGGCCGTTTCGGTCGCCTCGCACGTTGCGGCTGCCGTCAGGAGAAAGCTTGTCGCCGGTGTTCGCGCCCAGGGGACGGGATAGTGCGGCTCGGCCCCCTGCCCCACGACATCGAAGGTCGCGAACCTGCCGCCTGACTTCAGCACCCGCCGGATCTCGCGATAGAGCTGCGCGCGGTCGGCGATGTTCATCGCCACGTGCTGCAGCAGCACGGCATCGAAACGGCCGTCGCCGAACGGAAGCTCCAGCGCGCTGGCGGTCTCGAAGGACACCTGCCCGCCCTGCCCCGTGCGCTCGGTCAGATAGCGCGCGGCATCGACGAACGGCTCGCTGAGGTCGACGCCGGTCACCCGGCAGCCGCAGGTCGCCGCCAGAAAGCGCGCCGGCCCGCCGACGCCCGAGCCGACGTCGAGAACCGACATGTCGGCTGTGATCCCGGCCAACCGGGCAAGCTCTGCGGTTGCCGCGAGCCCGCGAGTGTGAAACTGGTCGAGAGAGGCCAGTTGCTGGGGTGTGAGGCGCTGATCCTCCGGCCCGAAGGCAGCGAGTGCCGCCTTCAGCCGCCCGGTCAGGCCGGTCGCGCGATAGTGGTCGCGCACGCCATCAAGGATATCGTTCATCGCATCGTTCCTCCGCGAGATGGTTGAAGCAACCGCTCCGATCTGCGCGTCGGATGTAGACCCGCTTCCTGCGGGCGACTATCGGCGATAGTGTCGATGGGGTATGAAGCAGAACTTCACAGTCAGGCACGGCGCGGTTGATGGGGTGGAGACGTTCCTGAGCGTTGCCCGGCACCGCAGTTTTCGCAGAGCCGCCGCGGAACTCGGGGTAACCCCATCGGCGATCAGCCAGGCGGTACGCGCGCTCGAGGCGCGCGTCGGCGCAGCGCTCTTCTCGCGCACCACGCGCAGCGTCGGCCTGACCGAGGCCGGCGAACGATTCCTGTCGCGGGCAAAGCCCGCCTTCGAAGAGCTCGTCGCCGCCGGCGATGCTGCGCGCGACCTGGGGCAGCGTCCGACCGGGCTCCTGCGCCTCTCGGTTCCCCGTGCCGTCGTCCCGCTGCTGCTGGAGCCGGTGATCGCCTCCTTCTGCCGGGCCTACCCCGAGGTGGAACTGGAGATCGCTGCAAGCGAGGGGCTGACAGACCTCGCCGCCGAAGGGTTTGACGCCGGCATCCGTCTTGGCCAGTTCATCGCGCCCGACATGGTCGCGGTGCGCTTGACGCCGCCGTTCCCGTTCGTGGTCGTCGGCAGCCCCGATTATCTACGCGGGCGCACGCCACCGGAGCGCATCGACGATCTGCGTGGCCATTCCTGCCTGCGGATGCGCCGCTCGAACGGGTCGATTGCGCCCTGGCCCTTTGTCGACGGCAATAAGGCAGTCGAGGCCATCGTCTCCGGACCCCTCATCGCGCACGACTACCCCACGCTGGTCGGCGCGGCGATCGACGGCCTGGGACTTGCGCAGGTGCCTGGCCCGCTTGCCAAAGCGCCGATCGCCGACGGCCGATTGCAGGCGCTGCTCACGTCCTTCGCGGTCACGGCGCCGGGGGTTTTTTTGTACCACCCCGGCAGACGTCAGGTGCTGCCCAAGCTGCGCGCCTTCATCGAGCACGTCAAACATCAGAGCACTGACCCGCCGCACGAGGGAGCACGTGCAAAGGGGCGGCGCAAGCCTGATGGCGCAAGCGGTTCCTCATGATCGGCTTTCGCCTGGACCGCTCGTTCCCGCGAAGGAGCTTGCGAAGAAATTCCAGGTTGTCATCTTGGAAGCGCAAAACGCCAAGGCTTGAGGGACCCGGCGCAGCCCGCGGTCCTGTGCGATGCGGGTGCCGGCATGATCACGCCCCGCGAGGGTCAGGCCCGCGGCTGGCACACCCTCCAATCGAGGGTGCCGGATGGCAAAGTCAGTGAAGGAAATCGCGGATCGCCGTAGCGATTTCGGCAGCGTGTGTCTCCAGGGCGAAATGACCGGTATCGAAGAAGCGCACGACCGCGTCGGGGATGTCTCGTTTGAACGCCTCTGCGCCCGCCGGCAGGAAGAAGGGATCGTTCTTGCCCCACACGGCCAGAAAAGGTGGCTTGTGAGTGCGGAAATATTTCTGGAAGACCGGATAGAGCGCGACGTTGCTCTTGTAGTCACCGAAAAGATCGAGCTGCGGTTGATCTGCACCGGGCCGCGCCAGATAGAAATTGTCGAGCGAGTAGCCGTCCGGCGATACCGCCGTCGCGTCCGAGACGCCATGCGTGTATTGCCAGATGGTCGCCTCGGGCTTGAGGAAGGCGCGAAGCGCCTCGCGGTTGGCGACTGATGCATCCTGCCAATAGGCCCTGATCGGGTTCCAGCCGTCGCTCAGACCTTCCTCATAGGCATTGCCGTTCTGCGAGACGATCGCCGTGATCCGATCGGGATGTTTCACGGCCAGGCGAAATCCCGTCGGGGCGCCGTAGTCGAAGACGTAGACGGCATAGCGATCAAAGCCGACGATTTCCGTAAAGCGGTCGATCGTCTCGGCGATCCTCTCGAACGTGCAGCCGTGCTCCGGCACATCGGAGTTTCCGAAGCCCGGCAGGTCGGGCGCGATGATATGGAAGCGATCGGCCAGCCGCGGGATGAGATCGCGGAACATATGGCTTGCGCTGGGAAAGCCATGCAGCAGCAACAGCTTCGGGGCATCCGGCGAGCCCGATTCGCGATAGAAGACCTTGAGGCCGTCCACGTCGGCCGTTCGATACTTGGTGGTCGTCATGGGATCATTTCCTTGAAGCTGTGGTGACCTGTCTGTCAGTCTTGGCACGGTTATTCAGCGCCGCCACGTCATCGGCAAACGATGTGAGCGGCACGGCGCTGCAATCGCCTCGATACCATCCGCGGCCAGCGGTGCGATCACTTTCGCCCAGCTCGATCCGTCCGCCCAGGCGCCATGCACCATGACGACGCTTGCATCGCTTGGCGGCATTGCCGTTCTCCTTCGAGACCTGGTTCGTAACCTTGCAAATCACATCTGGTCGGTTACTCCTAGGTTGGTAACTTGTCAACAATAATTTAGGAGGTTATTCCTTGTGGAAGGCCCCTCCACCAGCGGCGGGGGATAACCGCCAGACTCGAATGGGGATCGTGATGGACCGACATGGTTCCGCGATTTTTGTCGGCGACGCGCCAGGATTGGATTTCCTGAATTCGATCGCGACGCCGGCCGACAGCACCATTGATTGGATAGACAGCGGAGAGGGCCTGCTGGACTGGCTGTCGCAGGCGCATTTGGTGCCGGCGGAGGCGCTCAAGGCCATTCGGGCGCAGGCGCTTCCAGGTGAACTGGACAGGGTCGCGGATCAGGCAAGGACCCTGCGCGAATGGTTCAGAGGATTTGTGCGCAAGCACAAGGGCCGCCCGCTGAGGTTGGAGAGACTGAGCGAGTTGGAGCCCCTCAACCGCCTGCTGGAGCGCGACCAGATGTTCGGCCGGATCGTGGCACAACGCAAGGCCGAGCCCCTGCCCCTGGCGCTTCAGGCGATGCGCCACTGGCGTTCGCCGCAGGCGCTTCTCCTTCCGGTCGGGGAGGCGCTGGCGCGGTTTGTCTGCACGGAAGATTTTTCGCTCGTGAAAGCCTGCGAGGGTCCCGTCTGCACGCTCCTTTTTGCCGATCACACAAGAGGCCGGGCCCGGCGATGGTGCAGCATGGCACTATGCGGGAACCGGGCAAAGCAGGCCGCGCATCGACGACGGCTCAAGGCGCAGCAACACTAGACTACTGAGTGGGCGAAATCGGTCGCCGCTCCGTCATTGCGAGCGCGAGCGAAGCAATCCGGCGTTCCTCAGGGGACTGGATTGCTTCGGCAGCTTTGCTGCTTCGAATGACATCGACGTTGCTCATCCCGGCTCTCCGCTTCGCTCCGGCGACGGGTGCGCCTGTTGGATCGCCCTCCGCCCATCGCCGCATCACTCGACGAAGTGCAGGCTCGGGCGCCCGAGAACGCCGGCATTCTGCATTGCAGTGCGCAGATCCTCGCCCCCTGTCCAGGCGCGCGCCTTGGCGACGTCGGCAACATCGAAGAGGATGACGATGTCGTTGGGATCGTCGGTCTTGCGATAGACCCGGCCGTTGGTGAGGCCGGCTCCGACCTGGCTCGATTTGTGTGCATCGAAGGCCGGGCGCCATGCGTCGTAGTCGCGGACTTTGTGCTGAACGATCAGCGAAGCCATTGTCTCCTCCCAGTCTCGTCATTCCCCGCCAATGCGGGCCGGACCGGCCGTGACGGTAGCGGTTTGGGGTCGGGCTGGCCAGGATTTTCCCAGCGATCATGACGCAATGGCCGCCGAGCGCCTGGTCCGTTTCACGGTCCAGGCAGGAGCGCGTCGATCCTGCCCGTCAGATGATAGGCCACGAGCCCGATCCACTCGCGCACCGCGACATCGAACGCCCGCATGCCCTGGCTCGCCTCCCGCATCGGCACGAGATCGATGAGCGTGCCGGCTGACCGGTAGTCGACCGGATAGGGCACGACGTCGAACTCCGCTTTGCGGAAGAGGCCTACCGCGCGTGGCATGTGATAGGCCGAGGTCACGAGAATGAACCGCTGGCCGGGCTCCGGGCGCAAAAGATCGCGGGTGAATTGCGCGTTTTCGTAGGTGTTGCGGGATCGGTTCTCCAGCGCGATGCGTTCGGGCGCGACGCCCAGGCTGACCCACAGCCGCCTGGCATCTTCCGACTCCGATCCGCCCGGGCCGAGCAGCGCGTTGGACTGGCCGGAATAGACGAGCTTCGCGTTTGGAAAGCGCCGTGCCAGCGCGACGGCGGCGGTGAGCCGCTCAGCCCCTTCGAGCAGATGGGTGTCGCCACGTGCGGCCCCGATCGTCTCCTCGATCGCGCCGCCGAGGACAATGATGCCGGCCGGATCGAGACCGGCCAGATCCGGACGCGGAAAGCGCACCTCGAGCGGCTCCAGAAGCAAGGTGCCCACGGGCAGGATGCCGATGAGTGCGAGCGCCAGCGCGCCGGCAAGGGCACTCGCGCACGCCGCCCGCCGCCAGCGGGCCGAGCCGCAGGCAGCCGCCGTCGCCACCAGGGTCAGGGCCACCAGGAGGTTCGAGGGTGCCGCGACGAACCACAGGATCTTGGAGAGATAGAAGAACATGGGGGTCAGCACGCCGGAGTTGGCAGCTTCGGCCCGGCGTGCGCCATCGGATCAGGACGAGGCACGCGCCCGGCGGCGCGCCAGCCCGAAAATCTCCTGCATCTCCATGTCCGACAACGCGAAATCGAAGATGGCGAAGTTCTCGGCGATATGCGCCGGCGACGTGGCCTTCGGGATGGCGATCACCTCGTCCTGCTGGACAAGCCAGCGAAGGACGACTTGCGCGGGCGTGCGCCGATGCGCCTCGGCGATCCGCCGGACGAGCGGGTCCCTTACCACTTCGCCGCGGCCGAGCGGCGAATAGGCGGTGAAGGCGATATCCAGGCGCCGGCAGGCGTCCAGAAGCGGCCGCTGGTCGAGATGAGGGTGATACTCGCACTGGTTGGTGACGATCGGCTCGGTTGCGAGCCGCGCCGCCTCCGCGACCAAATCTGCCGAAAAATTCGACACTCCGATATGCGATGTGAGACCTCGCCGCTTGGCATCGCACAGCGCGCCCATCGTCTCGCGCAGCGGCACCGAGGCGCTCGGCCAATGGATGAGCAAAAGATCGACGCGGTCGAGCCGCAACCGCTTCAGGCTTGCCTCGGCCGAGCGTTGCAGGGCGCCGTCACGAAGCGCGTCGGTCCATACCTTGGTGGTGATGAAGATCTCGCCACGCGCCAGTTTGGCTGCATGCAGGGCCTCGCCGACCTCGCTCTCGTTGGCATAGGCAGAGGCGGTATCGATGTGCCGATAGCCGATGTCGAGGGCGGCGGCCACCGCGCAGGTGCAGGCCGATCCCCTGAGCTGCCAGGTGCCGAAGCCGAGCGCAGGAATGGCAGCGCCATCAGCGTTGATGGTCGGGACCTGAGTGGTCATGGTGCTCTCGTCTGCTGCTTTCAGCTCGTGTTGCCCGGCGCGGAGCGCCTGCGAGGACTTTGTTTGCGCAAATTCCCCCTGCCTGGCAACAGCGTTCGCGTGCGGGCCGATCATGCGGCCGGTTCAGGCCGTGATTGGAATTCTAGCAGCGCTTCCGGCGTATCGATGTCGAGCGATACCATGTCCTGCGCGACCTCCAGCTCGATGACATCGGCGTGGCCGGCGATCAGCTTGCGGGCGCCGTAGTCGCCGGAAAGCTGCACGACCGCGGGAAACAGGCGTCTTGAAAGCAGCACGGGGTTGCCGCGCACACCGCCGAATACCGGCACTACGGCCGATGCCTGCGGAGCGGCGTCAAAGGCATCGATCAACAGGTCGACGAGATCGGGCGTCACGAGGGGCATGTCCCCGAGAAGCACGACGGCGCCGGAGGCGTGGTTTGGCACCAGAGCGACGCCGGCCTTCAGCGAGGCCGCGAGCCCAGCGGCATGGTCTGCATTGAAAGCGAACTGCACGCCCAATCCGTCGAGCGCCGCCTCGATGGCCGTGCGCGCATGGCCGGTCACGACGATCGCCGGCCGCGCTCGCGAGGCGAGAGCCGCCTCGGCCACCCGCCGGACGATCGCCATGCCGCCGAATTCGACGAGGAGCTTCGAGATGACGGAGGGATCGGCGGCGCGGTACCGCCTTGCGGCTCCCGCTGCCAGCACAATCGCGGCGACCTCAGCCATGGTCGTCGACGAGTTCGCCATCGGACGAGGGCCCGCCGCCGCCGCGCGGCTGGGGCCGCGAGATGATTTCCATCAGCAGGCCGCCGGTGCCCATTCGCCGGATGTCCGCCGAGGTGACTGGAACGCCGGCGAGGAGCCGGTGCAGCACCCAGTCGAAGCCGTTCTCCTTGGGCGAGCGCGCGCAGCCGGGGGCGCCGAGCACCGGCTTCCTGTCGAGCTCGCCGATCAGGAGCAGGTTGCCCGGGTCGACCGGCATGCCGAAATGATTGATCCGGCCGCCGGCCGCCTCGATCGCGGCCGGAATGACGTCTCGCCGGTCGGTGATCGCCGAGGCGCCGAACACGATCGTGAGGTCGCTCTTGTCTTTAAGCTTCCCCAAAACTTCGGCGAGGCGCCGCGTTTCGTGAGGGACGCGCTCGTCGGCGACGACATGGGCTCCTGCCGGCCGTAACCGGTCGTTGAGCACGCGCAGCGTCTTGTCGACGACCGAGGTCTTCAGGCCGGGAAGGATGGTCGAGACCACCCCTACCGCCAAAGGCTTGAACGGCGCAATCGACAACCGTCCCCCACCGGCCGCCGCGAGGGCGCCGTCGAGGACCGCCCCTGCCACGGCAAAGGGAATGATCTTGACCGTCGCCACCATCTCGCCGGCCACGACCGTCCGAAAGGCCGGCAGCGTCGCGAGCGTCACGGCCTCATCGACATCGTTCACCCGGGCGACCATGTCGGCGTCGAGGCAGAGGATGCCGGCGCATTCGGCAAAAAGATTGGCGCGCCCGGTGAAGGCACGGTCCACACGGAGATTTTGTCCCGCGATCCTTTCGGCCAGGCACTTTGCAGCGGAATCCTCGCCCACGTCGCCGGGCTCGAGCAGCGCCACGACGATCTCGCCGATGCCCGCAGCCTGCAGCGCCGCGACGTGGCTGGCGTTGACCGTATCGCCCTTTTTGAGCACGAGGCCGTCGCGCCGGACGGCATGCGCGACGATCCCTCCGAGGCTCTCGCCTACGGGAACCGGACCGAATTTCAAATCGCGGGCTCCAGCGCGCGCTTTTCCGACCGCAGCGGCTTCTTGCGCAGCGCCAGGATGATCTCGCCCAGCACCGACACCGCAATTTCGGCGGGCGAGACGGCGCCGATGTCAAGCCCGATCGGCGCATGGATCCGCGTCAGGTCGACTTCGCGAAAGCCTTGCGCCACCATTCGCTCGACGCGCCTGGCATGCGTTTTCCTGGAGCCGAGCGCGCCGATGTAGAAGCACTCTGCCTTCAGCGCCAGCACCAGCGCGGGATCATCGATCTTCGGATCATGCGTGAACAATGCCATCGCCGTGTAGCGATCGAGTTGCATCGGCGGCACTGCCACGTCTGGCCATTCGGCGATGACGCGCACGTCGGGAAAGCGTTCGGGCGAAGCAAAGGCGGTGCGCGGATCGACGATCGTCATATCGAAGCCGGCAAGCTTCGCCATAGGCGCCAGCGCCTGGGAGATATGCACGGCGCCGATCACGACGAGCCTGACGGGCGGGGCCTGGACGGTCAGGAAGCAAGACCTTCCCCCCACCTCGACCATGCCGCTCTTGCCGGCGCGCAGGGCCGATTCGAGAGCCTCGGCGAGCGGATCGTCGACAAGCTCGGAGCCCGCGACGAGGCGCTGCTGACCCGAGGCGACATCCGTCACGAGGACGGCGGGGCGGCGGGCTGCCCGCGCCTCATTCAGCTGCTTGAGAAGATCAAGCCGCATCAGTCGACTTTCTCGACATAGACCTTGATCGTCCCGCCGCACGAAAGCCCGACTTTCCAGGCGGTCTCGTCGGCGACGCCGAATTCCAGCATTTTCGGCTTTGTGGTCTCGATGACATCCATCGCCTCGGTGACAACCGCGCCCTCGACGCATCCGCCCGAAACCGAGCCGAGAAAATTGCCGTCCTCGTCGATGACGAGGTGGCTGCCGACCGGCCGCGGCGCCGAGCCCCAGGTCGAGACGACCGTCGCGATGGCGACCGCCTTGCCGGCCTCTCTCCATTCCTGCGCCTTGGCGAGGATGTCTTCATCGGTGGCGAGCATGGGTGCCCCCTGCGCAGTCTCAAGTAGCGGGATATCGGGTGAAATATGGGGGGATTTCGCAGGGTCTCAATGTCTGCGCGGACCAACGCTCCTAGGCGCCCCTCCATGGATTGACGATCCTT
>JAFAME010000046.1 GCA_019233695.1 Methylobacteriaceae bacterium | reverse complement strand
GCTCGCGACGGCGGGCGCCGTCGTCGGCCTCTGCCCGACGACTGAAGCCGACCTCGGCGACGGCATCTTCGATCTTGCCGGCCTCGAAGCAGCGGGCGGGCGGTTCGGCATCGGCACCGATTCCAATGTGTCGGCCTCGCCCGCCGCTGAGCTGCGCCAGCTCGAATGGAGCCAGCGGCTTGCCACCCGCCGGCGTCTGGTCGCGGGACGGCAGGAAGGGGCCTCGATCGGCACGTCGCTCTACGCTCGCGCGCTCGAAGGCGGTGCCCAGGCGCTCGGCCGCCGGACCGGGGCAATCGCCCCGGGCTGCAGGGCAGATCTGGTCGTCCTCGATGCGGATCATCCGCTCCTTGCCGGGCGTCGCCACGAGGCGATCCTTGATACGTGGATCTTCGCGACCGGGATCAATCCGGTGCGCGACGTGATGGTGGGTGGGCGTTGGGTGATCAGGGAGCGCCGGCACCCGAGAGAGGAAACGATCCTGGCCGAGTTTCGTGGCACGATGTTGCGGCTGAGCACAGGCCTTTGAGGCGCATCTGTTGATGTCGATTTTGCCATTCGAGCGCGGTGAGCAGCGGGTCGGCGTGGACTTGAAGTATGACCCTAGGGGTGATACACTGATCTAGTGGCAGTCATCGCGTGCAAATTTTCAAAACAAAATGGTTTGCGCGATTTTCCAGAAGGGAGCGGATTGAGGACGGGCGCTTGCGCGAGGCCGTCCAGCGGGCCGATCAGGGCAGTATCGACGCTGCGCTCGGGGGCGGCCTCATCAAGCAGCGCGTGGCGCGGCCCGGCCAGGGGCGCCGGGGTGGCTACCGGACGATCATTGCCTATGTGCCGAACAGGCGAGCGGTATTTCTCTATGGCTTTGCCAAGAGCGAGCGCGACAACATTTCAGACGACGATCTTGAAGATCTTCTGACTGCAGCCGCCCAATTTCTCGGGTTAAGCGAAGCCGAGATCAACAGGGTGGCAGCAACCGGCGGATTGGTGGAGATAAGGCACGATGAAGAGGTACCGAAGTAGAATTGCCGAGGCCGTGCATGAGGCAATGGCCGACCTCCATGTCGCCGGGGCTATCGACAAGCAGACGATGCGGGCGTTTGACGCGCGTTGCCTCACGCCGGTAGAAGAACTCTCGCCTCGCGAGATTGCCGACCTGAGGAGGCGCGCCGGGGTCAGCCAAGGGGTGTTTGCCCACTATCTCAACGTCAGACCGAAGCTCGTAAGCGAATGGGAACGCGGCGAAAAGAAGCCGAGCGGTCCCTCCTTGAAGCTGCTGGCGCTGGTCAAGGCGCGCGGCCTCGAAGCCATCCTTTGAACATGTCGCCACTCCACCGCCTCGACAATGTCCGCCGCATCTCGGCGCCGCGTGGCTCCGAGCGCTCTGCCAAGAGCTGGCAGACCGAGGCGGCGCTGCGCATGCTGATGAACAACCTCGACCCTGCGGTCGCCGAGCGCCCCGAGGAACTTGTCGTCTACGGCGGCATCGGCCGGGCCGCGCGCGACTGGCAATGCTTCGATGCGATCTGCGCCGTCCTGCGCCGGCTCGAAGCCGATGAGACGCTGCTCGTGCAGTCCGGCAAGCCGGTCGGCGTGTTCCGCACGCATCAGGACGCGCCGCGCGTGCTCATCGCCAATTCGAACCTCGTGCCGCACTGGGCGACGTGGGAGCACTTCAACGAGCTCGACCGCAAAGGGCTCGCCATGTTCGGCCAGATGACCGCGGGGTCATGGATCTACATCGGCAGCCAGGGCATCATCCAGGGCACCTACGAGACCTTTGCGGAGGCCGGCCGCCGGCACTACGGCGGCAAGCTCGCCGGCAGATGGATCCTGACCGGCGGGCTCGGCGGCATGGGCGGCGCCCAGCCGCTTGCCGCCACCATGGCAGGCGCCTCCTGCCTTGCAGTCGAATGCAGCCCGGCGCGCATCGAAAAGCGCCTCACGACGCGCTATCTCGACCGTCCCGCCGGCAGTCTCGACGAGGCGCTGGCGATGATTGATGCCGCCCACGCCGAAGGCAAGGCCGTGTCGGTCGGCCTTCTGGGCAATGCCGCCGAAATCGTTCCCGAGATCGCCCGGCGCGCGGCGGCAGGCGACCGGCAGGCCCGGCCGGACATGCTCACCGACCAGACCTCGGCGCATGATCCGCTCAACGGCTATCTGCCGATCGGCTGGACCAACGAGGAGCACGAACGCCGCCGCCTCGCGGATCCTGCCGGCACGGTCAGGGCCGCCAAGGAGAGCATGGCCGTCCACGTGCGCGCCATGCTCGAACTCTACCGCGCCGGCGTCCCGACGCTCGACTACGGCAACAACATCCGCCAGATGGCCAAGGAGATGGGCGTCGCCGACGCGTTCGATTTCCCGGGCTTCGTGCCGGCCTACATCCGGCCGCTGTTCTGCCGAGGCATCGGCCCGTTCCGCTGGTGCGCGCTTTCAGGGGAGCCGGAGGACATCTACCGGACGGACGCTCGCGTGAAGGAGCTCATTCCCGATGATCGGCATCTGCACAACTGGCTCGACATGGCGCGCGACCGCATCGCCTTCCAGGGCCTGCCGGCGCGCATCTGCTGGGTCGGGCTCGGCGTTCGCGACCGGCTCGGGCTCGCCTTCAATGACATGGTGGCGAAGGGCGAGGTGAAAGCCCCGATCGTCATCGGCCGCGACCATCTCGATTCGGGCTCGGTCGCCTCGCCCAACCGGGAGACGGAAGCGATGCAGGACGGGTCGGACGCCGTCTCCGACTGGCCGATGCTTAATGCCCTGCTTAACACGGCCTCGGGCGCGACCTGGGTGTCGTTGCACCACGGCGGGGGCGTCGGCATGGGATTCTCCCAGCACGCCGGCATGGTGATCGTCGCCGATGGCACGGAGGCTGCCGCGCGCCGCCTGGCGCGCGTGCTGTGGAACGACCCGGCCAGCGGCGTCATGCGCCACGCCGATGCGGGCTATGATCTTGCGGTGAGATACGCGGCTCAGAAAGGCCTCGATTTGCCGATGGTGAGGAGCTAATTGCAAGCGGATGGGACCGCATTCTGTTCGACATTCCGCCTCCATTATCGATGGCTTCGGGGACCGGATCACGAGCGATCCGCGCGTGTGCGGCGGGCATCCCTGCATCAGTGGGACGCGCATGCGAGTGGCCGACATTATCGACCTCGTCGCCTCCGGCACGAGCTTCGATGAGATCCTGGAAGACTTTCCCTATCTTGTTCGGGACGACATCGCCGCAGCGCTCTTCTACGCTGCCCGCGCAGTGAGCCATCCAGCTATCCGGGCGCCCTGACGTGTGGTCCCTGACGAACGGGCGGCCGCTTTTCGGCCACGTTGCTAACTTTCCAATTGGTTACCTGCTACTCG
>JAFAME010000242.1 GCA_019233695.1 Methylobacteriaceae bacterium | reverse complement strand
CGGTGATTTCGTCGGCATCGTGAAAGCCCTCGATTTCGCGCGCCTCAGGCCAGCGGATCTTGCTCAAGTTCCATAGCGGCGGATGCGCCTCGATGGCCGGCGTTGCATTCATCGGCGCCGTCGACACGGGGCGGCGGCCAAGAAGATACCGAGCCGCGACCCTCGAGACGTCGGCCACGGTCGGATCCTTTGCCAACGCCTGATGCAGCGCCTCGGTGTCCTGACCACTTCGAAGCTCTATGATCTTGATCCGGTCGATGTCGTCGGCTGGCCCTGTCGAAGCCGAAGCGACCGTCAGGGCGGCCACTGCGGGTGCCCGCCGATGTGGCACGGCGGCTCTCCCC
Organism: Methylobacteriaceae bacterium; assembly: GCA_019233695.1. Lineage (GTDB taxonomy): Bacteria > Pseudomonadota > Alphaproteobacteria > Rhizobiales > Beijerinckiaceae > JAFAME01. The sequence goes on along the minus strand of JAFAME010000242.1, from coordinate 39,262 downwards.
CGTAACGACGTGACGCGCTCGACCTTCCCGGCCCGGTCATAGTAGGACAGCGCGCTCATCCCTGCGGTCTCGGGCTCGCTTTCCGTTTGGGCAAGCGCCATTGCGGCCGCTGCCCCCACGTTTGCCGCCTCGCGGGGCGCCTCGTCCATGGGTTCGGGGCGCATGCGCACGGCGAGAACGCGTTCATGATATTTCGGCAGCCCGGCCGTGGCGAACACGTGGCTCGGACCAGGGACGACGGGCGGGCCTGCACTGGCCCTGATCACCACGGGCGCCGCCACCGCGGCGGCGCGGGCCGGGGCATCCCCCGGGGGAGCCAGCGGAATTTCGCGGATGCTGCGCAGATGCGGGTCGATCGGCGCCGTCGTGTCCGCACCGCTCCAGGTCGCCTCCGCAGATCGGATCAGGCCGCTGCCGGTGACTGTAACATCGCTGAATCCATAACCCTGCAGCCTGACCTCGATTTGAGCGTTGCTCGCGAAGAAAGATTCGATGCCGCTCAAAACGATCTCGGCGGCATACCTGTGGCCGTGCCGAACGGTGAAGGTCGGGGCGGCGGCCTGGGCCGCGGCAAAGCTTTCGGACGTGCTGGGCAGGGCAAGCCGTCCATCGCGCGCGAACACATAGACAAACGCCTTCGCCTGCCAATCCGTCCCTGTCCAGGCGCGCGCATCCGGTCCGACGTGGCCGTGCGACTCGATCGTCTTGCCCTCGGCGACCAGCACGACGTGGCCGATCCCCTCGCCGGAATCCTGGGGCCTTAGAAAGGCAATGCGAACGACGCCGTCGCTCGCTTTGGCATCCGCAATGGACGACCGCTCGAAGCCATGCGCCCGGACCCAGTCGTGTTGGACCACGGAGCCGTCAGGAAACTGCAGAGTAGGGGCTGTCGAAAGCCGCACCGCCTCCCGCACGAAACCGCTGCAGTCAATTTGCGTAAAATCACGACCCGGAACTGCGCCGAGCCATGGCGCCTTCTTACCGAGCCCATACGCCACTCTGGGGTTAGCGCTCATGCAGGCGGCGAGGAACGCCTGCGCCCGCGACAGGTCGAAGCTGACCCCGGCCCCGGCTGCGAACGCCAGTGCCCCGGCGGGTGCCGCGTCGGTCGCCCCGAGGGCGCCGAGGTTTGCGAGCGTTCTGCCTGCCTCCAGGCCCGCGGTGTCGCTGACCTCGTCGCTAGCGGGCGCGGCGGGATCGTTGTCGCCCATCGCCGCTGCGCCGGCGAAGCGTATTGAGGCGGCTTGCGAGCCCTCTCGACTGGAGCCGTCTCCGGATTTCGCGTTTTCGGCAAGCGCGGCCAAGAGGGATGCAATGTGTTGTAGGACCACGCCCCTTTCCACAGTCCCCGGCATCGGTCCCTCCCGAGAGCTCTTAGAAGCCGGCGCAACGCCGCAACCGTTGAACGTGTCGCAGCGCCCGTGGCGGCATGCCTGAAGACAGAACACCGCCTGGCTGGCGTCTGTCGTCCGCTCGACACGTCCGAAATGTCGTTGATTGGTCCGCGCCAGCTCGAAGGCGCCCCCACCTCACGCCTACTTATTGCAGGTGGACCCGTAGATCTGGTCGCCGAGAGACGTCAATGCTTTGAGGATGGCGCCGGCGCCCGTACCGAGCCCGGGAATAATGCCGATGATGCCTCCAATCGCCTCCAGGATCGGCTTGGCCTCCGGCCACAACGAGCAGAAATCACCTTCCAAAGATGCCGACGCAATGGTCCCCGTGGCCCGGTCGCTGGCCGGTGGACGCGCGGCCGGCAAACTCAACGCAGCGTCGATCTCCCGACGCACCTCCTGAAGCGAAGCAGCGGATGCCATGATCAGTTCCCTCCCTAAAAATTCGATCTTCAAAACCAACCAAGCAAAATAGACAGGAACTCTGATTGCTCGTCAAGGTGGCATTGATGATTTCAATCAACCAAAGCGCGACATTTTCGTTGGCGCCGAGCGAGGCTCGATGATCGATGCCGGATCCCAAGGAGGCCCCGTCGCGATGCAGGGCACTGGACAGCCCGCTGCATCAACCCGCGGCGAGACGTGCGAGCGGAAGACCAACGGAGGGATTTACCAACGGTTTTGCCATGCCATGGCCGGCGAGGTGTCGCCCTTGCGGGATCAGCGGACAAATGGGCAGCTTGAACGCAAACCGCCGGCGACCGGGACGCTCACCAAGCCTTCGCCAGCCTGGTCAACGTGTCCGCGGCGCGCATGCACTGCGCGGCGGTGACGTCGAGGTGGGTCGTGGCGCGCACCGTCCGCGGCCCGAAGGCGGACAGAAGCACTCCCTGTTCCTTTGCGGCTTGAACGAAGGCTTGAGCGTCCGGCGCGCCGGCGCCAAGATGAAAGATCACGATGTTGGTCTGCACCGTTGCGAGGTCGAGCTCGAGGCCCCTCAGCGGCGCCAGGCGGTCGGCGATAAGCTTGGCGTTGGCGTGATCGTCGCGCAGGCGCTCGAGATTGTTGTCGAGCGCATAGAGGCCGGCTGCGGCCAGGATACCCGCCTGACGCATGGCGCCGCCAAACATCCGCCGAAACCGCCGGGCCCGGGCGATCGGCTCGGTGCCTCCCGCCAGCACGCTGCCCACTGGACATCCGAGACCTTTCGACAGGGCAACGGACACGAGGTCGAATGGCGCCGCGAGCTCAGCAAGGCTCACGCCGGCGGCAGCAGCCGCGTTGAAGAGCCGCGCCCCGTCCAGATAGGTCCTCACCTGCAGGGACCGCGCCGTCTCGCAGATGGCGCCAACGTCGGCCTGCGGAAAGACCACGCCGCCGCCGCGGTTGTGCGTGTTTTCGATGGCGACAAGGGCGGTCGCGGGAAAGACGATGTGGTCGCGCGGCTTGAACGCCCGGTCGAGATCCTCGGCGCGAAATGTCCCGCCGCGGCCCACGACGCTGAATTGCACGCCGGCATTGGCGCTCGCTGCGCCTGCCTCATGCCAGACGATGTGGGATTCCTCGCCGACAACGACCTCGTCGCCGGGAGAGGTGAGGACCTTCAGCGCGATCTGGTTGGCCATCGTGCCGCTCGGCACGAAGAGCGCGGCTTCCTTCCCGAGCATGGCCGCAAGCCGGCTCTGCAGCGCGTTGACGGAGGGATCCTCGCCGTACTGGTCGTCGCCGACCGGCGCCTGTGCCATGGCGGCCCGCATCGGCGCGGAGGGTTGCGTGACAGTGTCGGAGCGCAGATCGATCGCTTCCATGACAATCTGCTCAAAGCTCGAAGGGCACGAAGGATATCGATCCGCCGGCCGCGGCGCCTGGCTCCAGGACGATCACGCCAGCATCATAGCCGTGCAGGTCCTCTTCGACCATGTTGAACGCACCGACGACGTTGGTTTGCGGCTCCAGGCAGAACGCCGTGCGGGCCGGATCGCAGTACAGCATGAGATGCTTGAACACGGGGTCGGCCTCGATGCGCAGCCCGATCCGCCGGCTCGGCCAGGTGATCTCGATCAGGCCGTCCCACAGCCCGTAGCAGTTGTTTCGCCGGGCCTTCGGCAGGTGGGTGGGATCGGTAAAGCCGAGCTCGGGCGGCGTCCGGATCTTTTCGGTGGGGATCCCGTCCGTTCCCTCGATCCAGAACGCGCCAGCGACAAAGCGCACCGTCACGTCGGCATCGCGGATGAACCAGGGGTGCTGGCCGAAGCCGAAAGGCATTGCCGTCGTGCCGCTGTTGCGGACCTCGATGTGGACGAGGAGCCTCTCCGGCGAGAGCTTGAAGCGCTGGCGCGCCACATATTGGTGCGGCTCGGCGGCACCATTGCGCGATAGTTCGAGCACCGCTTCGTCCGCCGCCACGCGAGCCACCGTCCATGGCAGGAGCCAGCCGCTGCCATGGACGTTGAGGGGATCGGGCGGGAAATTCGGCTTTACCTCGAAGCTGCGGCCACGGAACGAGAAGCAGTTGCCGGCGATCCGGTTGGCGTAGGGGACCATGGGGAACATGGCAACGCCAAGCGGATCGCGCCTGCCCCGATCGCCCTCCGAGAGAGGCCGCATCAGGTCGACCGACGCCCCGTTTCGGTTCAGGCGGAAATAGGCAATGCTGCCGCCGACCTCCGGGACGAGGCCAACGCCGAGTTTTCCCGACGCGATTTCCACCATCTCAATCCGTCCCCGAAGGGCGCCAGCGCCCGCCCGTCTCTCTGCGCTTTGCGACGCAGGAGAGGTGAGAAGCAGGCGGGCGTTCTGTCAACCTTTACCTACAGAGATACGGGGATGCTATTTTGGCCGGCCGCGCGCCGCGAGCGGGCGAACCCGGGCGGGCACGCCGATCGGGCCTTCCAGCGCCGCACGGTCCCAGTTGCCGGCATCGGCCGCGGCCGCGTAAGTGCTCGACAGGAAGTCGAGGAGCAAGGCATCGGGATCTGCGGCGCTGCGGACAGTGCCGTAAGGCAGAACGAACTCGTGCAGCGCGTCATCGAAATGCGCGCCCGAGGTCACCACCCGGTCGCGAAAGCCCGCCGGCTCGGGGTAGGCGTAGGAGTAGAACGCGGCCTGAGGGAAGGCCGCGTTGCCGGGCCAGAAGCCGGCGCTGCTCACCTCATGCGAATAGGCCTCGCGCGTAACTGCATCGGGCAGTCCAGGGACGCCGCCTGGGTGCAGCGGGGCCGCCCGTCCGGAAAAGCGGGTCACCGCGAGATCGAAACTGCCCCAGAAGAAGTGGACCGGGCTCGACTTGCCCAGAAATCCGCTGCGGAAGCGTTTCAGCACGCGATCGATCTGGACAAGGGCGCGCCAGAAACGACGGGCGGCGGCCGCATCATAGGCGGCGTGGACGCGGTCCTGCGAAAAGCGGATGGGGTTCGCAAGCTCATTGGGCATCTCGTTGATCGCGACCGCGACCCCGATGTCCGTCAGGACATCCATGTACCGTGCGTAGAAATTCGCGACCGTCTGCGGCTCCAGCGCCAGCGCGCGTTCCTCGCCGCGGCTGGTGCGCGCGACGAGACGGTGGCCGATGAAATCGAACTCGATTTCGAGGATTTCATTGCCAAAAGGGATCGGCGACGTCGTGAGCCCGCGCGCCGAGACGTATAGCGGCACCTGCCAGCCGTGATTGATCCACGGCGTCAGGGCAAGCCGCGTCTTGCCGACGATCTGCGTCCAGAGGTGGAGGGTGGCAACGGTGTCGCTCCAGGCGGCAAAGGGCATATCGGGCCAGGCCGCGGCATCGTTCATTGGCGCTCCTCCAGGCAGGGCTGGTGATGATCGAAGCCTGTAGCCCGGATGGAGCGCAGCGAAATCCGGGGACCGCGACCGCCGGGAGGCCTGCCTTCGGATGAGCCTGCGCGCGGAGATGTGCCCCGCTCGCGACGCCGTGGCGGGTGAGGACCCGGATCGCGCTTCGCTCCATCCGGGCTGCGACCCGGCCGACTCAGGCGGGGCATGCCTCCTCGCTGTCACTTGCCAAATGGCGCTCTCGCGCCAGGCCCGGCATCCGCCAGCACTTCAGGCTGAACCAGACTTTGCGGTCGAGGCGGAAGCGGTCGCACGGCAGCATGCCGCCGCGCGCCGGCAGGCTTTCGAGGCCGCTGCCCGTATAGGCAAAGCCGCATTTCTCGAGAACGCGGCGCGATGCCGGGTTGATGACCCTGGCGATCGCCGCGACTTCCCGCGCCTCGGTGAAAGTGAAGACGAAGTCGATAAGCGCCTGGACGGCTTCGGTCGCCAACCCCCTTCCCCAGAAAGGCTGCCCGACCCAGTAGCCGAGCGTCGGCGCATCGCCGCGATCGAAATCGACACCGATGGCGCCGATCGGCGCACCCGGCTTGCCTTTGAAGGCCATCTGCAGGCCGAGGTTTCGCCCGCTCGCATTGCGGGCCCGCGTCCGCTCGACGTAACGCACCGCATCGCCGTCGCGATAGGGATGGGGAATGGTTCCCGTCATCTCGGCGATGGCCCGATCGCCGGCGAGATGCGCGATTTCGACGGCATCGGCGGGGTGGGGCCAGCGCAGCCACATCCGCCTCGTTTCCAACCTGAAGACGTCGTCGCAAGCGAATTCGGGAAACATGGGCCGGCTCCAGTCCAGGGACCCGCGGTGCGGCATCCCAAAACAATCAGGGGAGGTGGCATCCCACCTCCCCTGTCGGACCCGCTCGGGTCTTTGGACTATCGGCCCCTGAGCCTTGGCTCGTTGAGACTTTGGTCCACCGGGTTTGTGGGATCCGGTGGAGGCCTCGTCTCGACCACCACCGTTATTCTGCGGCCTGCATCGGAAGAACCGATACGTAAGCTCGACCTTTAGCCTTGGTGTTGAATTGGATCCTTCCGTCGATAAGCGCGAACAACGTGTGATCGGTCCCGAGGCCGACATTGGCCCCCGGATGCCATTTGGTGCCACGCTGACGCACGATGATGTTGCCGGCGCGAGCGAGCTCGCCCCCGAACTTCTTGACGCCCAAACGGCGCCCCTTCGAATCGCGGCCGTTACGCGACGAGCCGCCTGCCTTCTTGTGAGCCATTACCGTGCTCCGAAACTCTCAGCCGCCATATACCCGAAAACCTCGATCAAAGAAACTGGCCGCGCGATCAGGTGCGCTCATACGGCCCCTGCTCGCCGGAGGCGGACGCCTCGGTCGTCACGACCGGCTCGCTCGCCGCACCTTCGGGCGGAGCAGGCGCGGGTGATTCGGGCGCTGCCGCGGACGCCTGGGCGGCAGGCCTCGCGCCGCCGGTCAGGATATCGGTGATGCGCACGATGGTCAGGTCCTGACGGTGGCCCCGCTTGCGCTTGGAGTTCTTGCGCCGCCGCTTCTTGAACGCGATGACCTTCGGACCACGCGTCTGTTCGACGATTTGGCCGGCGACGCTGGCGCCGGCAACGAACGGCGCGCCGACCTCGGCCGAACCCCCGTTCGAGAGCATCAGCACCTGATCGAAGGCGACGGCATCGCCGGGTGCGCCGGCAAGGCTCATCACCGTGATCTTGTCCTCGGCGGCAACCCGGTACTGCTTGCCGCCGGTCTTGATGACTGCGAACATCGTTCTTCCTCGTGTTCGATCCGGCTCTGCCCGGCCAAAACGTCCGGGCGGCCGGCTTCTTTGCAGCTGAAACCCGCGATCTGCCTCGGCTTTGCACCCCTGCGCCTGATAGCGGAGCGGGCCAATGAAAAAACGCGGCATCCCGCCGCGCCGAAGCAGCTGTTGTGTACGTCGCCGCGCCGCCCCTGTCAACTTGGCGCAGCACGCGGGGCGCGCGCCCTCTCCCCGCAAAGGGATTTTGGTCGAATCAGCGCTCGCCCATCACCCCGGGCAGGTCGGCGGCGTATTTCGACGCGATCGACGAACAAAGCTCGGACCGGTCGATCATGCTCGCCTTGGCGAAGGCCGCCTCGAAATCGGCGCGGCGCCGGCCGCCCGGCAGCACGTCGACGGTGCGTACACCCTGGCTCTCGATATATTGGAAGGCAATGCCCGGGCGGACATCGAGATTGCGGCAGGTGACCTGGATGGCCGTGATGTCGGCAATGACCTTGATGGCGGCCTCGGCGCTGTCCGCACTCGCCGCGCGAGACATCGCCGCAAGAAGGCCGGCGGCGACGCCGCACCAAACAAAGTTTCTTCGCCTCATCCCCAAATTCGCCTCACCGCCTCAGCCGAGGCGTTTCAGAGGGTGCCTAGGCGCCGGATGCATGTTGCGCGAGGACCTGTCGCAGAGGCGACGGATCCTCGCTGAGCCGGTGTTCCCTCGTGCTGGAACCGTCCTCAGGGGCAGACGGCGACGGGGCCGTAGCCGGCGAAATTGCCCCATTGATCGTAGATGGGTCCACGCCGGTAGTAGCATCCCGGGTCGGGGCCATAGCCGGGGCCATAGGGACCAGGGCCATAGCCGGGACCATAATAGGGGGCCGTCGCGGCGCCGGCGATGGCGCCGAGCGCCAGGCCGCCGATGATGCCCGCTGCAAGCGGACCGCCCCAACCGCCACGCCGGTATCGCCAGCCCTGTGCCGAGGCCGATTCGGTGGAGACGGCCACCGTGCCGACGAGCGTTGCTGCAACAAGTGCACCCGCGACAAGCTTTTTGAAGGTAGTGTTCATGATCATGTCCTCTTTGCGGTGGAACGATGTCCACAAACGGACCTATTCTTCGGGAAGGGATATTTGTCCGCTACCGGCACATAGCACAACTACGCCTTAACCGGCCATGAATACGAGGCTGACGTGGGTAGATCTTGTGGTTTGCCGGCACGGCGGTCGGCGAACTTCGCAGCACTGCGTCAGATCCCGACCCGCTGGCGCTCGCGGCCCTTTACATGGGCTTCGCGCGCCGCGCGCACCTCTCCGCGAGAGCTCGTTTCGGGCACGCCGACGTCCCACCAGGCATCGCCCGCCGTCCAGATGAAGCCGTCGGTCACGACGCTGATCACGGTGGTGCGGTCGGTCGATTTCGCCCATTCCATCGCCGCCGGCAGCTCGTTGAGGCTTTCGACCTTGCGGGCGAGCGCGCCCATCGCTTCGGCGTGCCGCACGAAATCGACCGGGAAGACCTGCTTCACGCGGCTGTCCTTGATCAGATTGTTGAACGAGGCCCCGCCCTTGAAGTTCTGCAGCCGGTTGATCACGGCAAACCCGCCGTTGTCGCACACCACGATGATCAGCTTGTGGCCGGTGAGCACCGACGAATAGATGTCGGAGTTCATCATCAGATAGGAGCCGTCGCCGGTCAGCACGATGATGTCGCGATCGGGGTCGGCCATCGCCTTGCCCCAGCCTCCGGCAATCTCGTAGCCCATGCAGGAAAAGCCGAACTCGCAATCGAAGGTGTCGGGCCCCTTGACCCGCCAGACCTTGGTCATCTCGCCGGGAATGCCGCCGGCGGCCGACACCACGACGTCGCGCTCGCCGCAGGCGGCATTGATCGCCCCGATGACCTGCGCATAGCTCGGGATTTGCGCATTGGTCGGGCGGACCGCATCCTCGACCATGCGGTTCCACGCGGCATATTCGTCCTTGGCGCGACGCACCCAGGTCTGGTCGACCTTCCAGGATCCCACGGCCTCGTCGAGCTCGACGATCCCCTCGCGCGCGTCGCCAACGACGGCGAGGGCCCGATGCTTGACCGCATCGAAGCGGGCGGCGTTGAGGCAGATGAACCTGGCATCGTGGCTGAAGGCCGTCCACGAGCCCGTGGTGAAATCCTGCAGCCGCGTGCCGATCGCGAGCACCACGTCGGCTTCGGCGGCGAGGCAATTGGCGGACTGCGAGCCGATGACGCCCATCGGGCCGACATTGTTCGGATGCGTGTGGAGGAGGATGCCGCGTCCGGCGATGGTCTCGGCAACGGGCAGTCCCGTGCGCTCGACGAACTTCTTCAACGCGTCCTCGGCAAGCGAATAGCGCACGCCGCCGCCGACGATGACGAGCGGGCGCTTCGCCTGCCGCAGGAGCTCGGCCGCCGCGGCGATGCTGCGGCGGTCGGGACGCGGGCGCGCAATGCGGTGCTCGGTCGGGGCGAAGAATTCAACCGGATAGTCGCAGGCAAGCTCCTGCGTGTCCTGGCAGAGCGAGAGGAAGGCGGGGCCGCAATCGGCCGGATCGAGCATGGTGGCGACGGCCTGCGGCAGCGAGGATATGATCTGTTCGGGGTGGGTGATGCGATCCCAGTATCGGCTCACCGACCTGAAGGCGTCGTTGACGCTGATGGTCGGATTGTGGAAGTGCTCGACCTGCTGCAGCACCGGATCGGGTCGGCGGTTGGCAAAGATGTCGCCGGCCAGCAGCAGCACCGGCAGCCGATTGGAATGGGCAACGCCGGCGGCGGTCATCATGTTGAGCGCCCCCGGGCCAATCGAGGATACGGAGGCCATGATCTGGCGCCGGCGCTTCGATTTCGCATAGGCAACGGCGGCCAGCGCCATCGACTGCTCGTTCTGCCCGCGCCAGGTCGGCAGCACGTCCTTGACCGGTTCGAGCGCCTCTGCAAGGCAGGTGACGTTGCCGTGGCCGAAGATGCCGAACACGCCGGCAAAGAGCGGGGCCCGCTTGCCGTCGATCTCGGTGAACTGGTTGCACAGATAGCGCACCAGCGCCTGAGCCATCGTCAGCCGAACAGTATTCATGTCGTTCCTCCCGAACAATCCGACGGCTTGCGCGGCCGCGGGCACGTCGCCCGACCGGCCGAGCCGACGTCACTCATTGCGACTTTCTCTTAGGCCTGCCGCGGCTTGGAGGCCAGAGCCGGGCGTAGTCGATCGTCAGTTCCTCGCCGGGCTCGATGCGGCGGAGCGCCCGCCAGAGGCAGGCCTGAACATTGGGCCGGTCGTGATGATTGAGATAGTAGCCGATCGACATGCGGTGGAAGTCGCGGGGGCGCCAATAGCCGCCCGCCGGGCGGTTCGTCTCGACGCAATAGCGCTGGGCAACGCCGACCGGTCGCGGCGTAAAGCGGTAGTCGCCGCGGGCAAAGAGGCGAATGGCGCTGCCCTTCGCGATCGACGCGGAAGTGAATACGCCCACACCATGGATGCCGGAAGGCGCGACGTAGAGCATTCTCGCGTCCGCGAAGTCAGGCGGAGGCGGCGCCGCGCGCCGGAGCGGCAATCGTATTGAGGCCAAGCTCGCCGGCGTTGACGACCAGGGCGGGGTCGAGGCGCCCTTCGAAGGCGGCAAGGACATTGCGCGCGACGGCAACCGACATGCGCGCCGCACATTCGCGCGTGAGCCCCGCCGAATGCGGGGTCACGATGACGCGGTCGGAGCGCAGCAGCGGATCGTCCGACGGCGGCGGCTCCGCGGCGAAAACGTCCAGACCGGCGGCCGCAAGCCGCCCGTCGTCGAGCGCCCGCAGCAGCGCCGCCTCGTCCACCGCGCCGCCGCGCGAGGTGTTGACCAGGATGGCGCTCGGCTGCATGAGGCGCAGTTCCGCCTCGCCGAGCAGTGGCCAGCTGTCGGTCTTGGGGGCATGCAGGGTCACGAAATCGGCCTGCGGCAGCGCCGCCCTCAGATCGGCAACGGCCTGCGCGCCGCCGGCCGCGATCGCCTCGGCCGGCTGGTAGGGATCGAATGCGAGAATGCGCATGCCGAAGGCCTGCGCCATGGCGGCCACGTGATGCCCGATGCGGCCGAAGCCGACGATCAACAGCGTCTTGTCGTAGAGTTCGATCGCTTCGAGGGAATCGCGCCGCTGCCAGTCGCCGGCGCGCAGACCGGCGTCGTAGCGGTCAAGGCGCCGCGCCGTGGCGAGCATCAGCATCAGGGCGTGTTCAGCAACGCATCGGGAGTTCACGTCGCCGACGATGGCAAGCGGAATGCCTCGCGCCGACAGCGCCTTGACGTCCACCGCATCATAGCCGACGCCGAACCGGGCGACGATGCGCAGCCGCGGCGCCTGGGCAACCAGATCCGCCGACACCGGCTGGGTGCGCACGATCAAGCCGTCTGCCGATCCGATAAGCGGGGCAAAGGAGGCGAGCGAGACCTCCTCGACATAGTCGAAGGTGATGTCGGGCGCCCGCCGCAAGAGATCGATGCCGGCGTCGTGAATCCTTCCGGCGACCAAAACGTGCGGCATGTCCCGGCATCCTCTCAGGAACGATCAGATCGCCGCCCGGCTCGCGGCTTGCGAGGCTGCGATTCGTCGGCGGCAATGCGCAAATCTTTGCAGCAATTGCAAGAGGCGGAGGCAAAAAATGACAGCGCCGCCGGTTGGCGTTGCCGGCGGCCTCGGATGATGGGCGGAAGGGTTGGTTTGGTCGGCCGATCAGCCGCGTGGCGCGGCCTTTGCGCGGTCCTCGGCCTGAATGGTCGAGCTCGGAAGCACCCTGACGGGCGCCCAAACCGCCTGGCGCTTTGCCGGCGCCACCGCACTGACGAAGGTGGCCGCGGCCTCCTTCGCATTGCGGTTCATGATCGGCATGGCGATTGTGACAGCGAACGTGGCGAGCAGCAGGGCGACGACGAGCCCAACCGACATGTCCAACTGGCGGCGCGCCACCTCGGGCCGGTCGCAGCGAAGCGCAACCGCAGCGTCGGCGCGCTCATGGCGGCTCGCGATGGACATGATCGTCACTCCGCAGTGCTCGGGGATCACGCGCATATAGGGATTGCCGCGCGATACGCATGTGCGTTTTCGCACATTGCGAACACATCACCGCCGACGCCTCGGTTCTCGCGATTGCGCTTCAACTGCGGCGCGCCGGCGCGGCCTCGTCCGACGCCTGCCGGTTGAAGATCGGAATGACGCGCAATTGCGCCCGGGTCACGCCGGCGGGCTTCGCCGGGATGACCGCCGGAGCGGCTGCGGCAACCGGATCGGACTTCGATTCGCCCGGCATGGGAATGGTCAGCAAGGCGGCAAGGCTTGCGATCAGCAGCACCACAACGAGCCCGATCGACGTTTCGAGCTGGCGGCGGGCGACGTCCGGGCGGTCGCAGCGCAACGCATCCGAGCCCTCGGTCTTCTGAAAATGTCTGGCAATCGACATGGCCCCCTCCCTAACCGCGTTGTTTGATGCTGGCGGTGTAGCCGGCGCACATCGCCATCGGCGTGCGCTGGCGCACATGCGAAAGCATCCGGAAACCATGCGGACGGAGCCAGGTCATGATCCCGTGCGAGGCTCTGTCGGCGAAAGAGAAGCGGCGGAGCCGGCAGGCGATGGCCGCGGCAGCGCCGCGCCGTCTTGCGCCGCACGCCAGATGATGGTCGAAAAGAACAGGGAGATGGTGAGGAAGCCGAACGGCAACAGGGTCAGCCCCGCCACGGTGCGCGCGATGAGCGGCATCGCCCAGGTCAGGGCAAGCACGCTCTTTTCGTAAGGTGCAAATCCCCCCTCGATGCCGTGGGCGAGGGCGAAGGCGATCGCCGGGCCCAGCACCATCATGTCATAGTCCAGGCAATAGGGCGTCGTGAGCAGCGTTGCCGCCATCAGCGCCGCCGACTTCAGCCGCAGGTCGGCGCGACCGTGCCAGAGGCAGGCGAGGCAGAGCGCCACAACAAGAGTGACGGCGCTCTGGACGGCATAGGCGAGCGGAATGGAGCCGCCGAGCATCCGCACCGCCGCGAACGCGCTCTGCAGCTTTTCCCATCCTGTATTGCCCTGTTCGAGCACCACCTGCCGCGCGAAGGTGAGGCTGTCGAAGAAGGCAAGCCAGGTCTTGTCGCCGAACGCGAGCAGCGTGGCCCCGGTCATTGCAGCGACCGTTGCTGCCGCCGCGGCAATGCTGCGCCAATATCCACCGGCGAGGAGCGCCACCGGAAGCATCAGGCCAAACTGCGGCTTATAGGCAAGCAGTCCCAGCAGCACGCCGGCGATGAGCGATCGTTTTGGAAGAAGGATCAGGCCGCCGGCAAGGAGCCCGGCCGTGAGAAAGCCGTTGTGGCCGTGACCGAGATTGACGAACACGGCCGGAAACGCCAGCGCCGCGACGATGACCGGGCCGCGCGGGGCAAGGCCGCGCAGGATCGCATCGACCGTGGCGAGATAGAGCGGCAGTGTGCCAAGTTGCCACAGGATCAGCGCCAGCGCATACGGAAACAGGGCAAAGACCGCCGCGATCGCCAGGAAATAGGGCGGGTAGTGCCAGCCGTAGAACTGCGTCTTGTCGCCGAAGAGCTGGCGCTCGCGTTCGAAATGGGCCGGATTGTCGAAGGGTTTCTCGGGCCGGCCCTCCAGAACGAAGGTTCCTGCCGCCCAGACCTGACTGAAATCGGTGCCGAGCGGCCGACCGGCGATGTCCATCCTGCCGTCGGAGGTGACGAACAGGAAGGCGACGGCAAGCGCAAATCCGACCAACAGCAGGCGCGGATAGAAGATCAGGCGAGCTTGCGTCAGCCAGTCTCCACGCCTGAAACTCTCGATCATCGACGCCTGGCCCCGTCGGCGGCCCGCTCTCTGGCCGGCGCCCCTTGTCGAAAGCATGCGCGAGGCCGGCTAAGAATTGGTTCTGCGCCGCCCTTCTGCCGGTCGCGACAGACATTCGTTATGGAGCACGGTTAATGAATCGGGGAGGGTTCAGGGAGGACTTTACCTTGCGGTGGCGGGCGGGGTCTTTGCTTGCCTCATGTGGGACTGAAACCCGCCTGCCATTTCGCCAACGGCACTGGGTCTACGCGCCCATTTGCGATAGGCTTCGAGCCATGAACATCGTTCTCGATCCCAAGCAGGAAGCATGGCTGCATGCCAAGGTCGCGCAGGGCGACTTTTGGCTCCGTCGAAGAGGCCGTGCGCCAGATCATCGAGGAACACATCTGGGATGACGATGATCTCTCGTGGGCGAAGCCTCTCCTCGACGAAGCTCGCGCCGAGCTCGATCGCAGGGAGGCGGTCACGCACGAGGAGTTCCAGCGTCTCATGGCCGAGAAGATCGAAACATTGCGCGGGTCATGACGCGCCTGGCGCTCGCGCCGGCGGCCGTTCGCGATATCGATCGGATCATCAGGTTTCTTCGAGATGAGACAGGAGGCAGGGTGGCGATTCGCTACGCGATCGCCTTTGCTCGAGCGATGGACGCCACTCGTGTGACGCCGGATGCCGCGCCGCGCCGAACTCGGCATGGCAACCCGCTTCCGCGTCGTGCGCCCGTACCTGATCTTTTACGATCGCAGCATCGATCCGGCCGTCGTGCGCGTGATCCGCGTCCTGCACAGTCGCCGCAAGATTACCAGACGCCTGTTCGCCGGCGAGCCAATGCGCCGCTTGCCCCGCAGTGAGCCGCGAGGACGAAGAGGCCCCCCGGCGCTCAGGCCTTGAGCAGCTGATCGCCGAGCGGCAGGGTGCGAATGCGCTTGCCAGTCGCCACGAAGATCGCATTGAGGAGGGCCGGCGCGATCGGCGGCACGCCCGGCTCGCCCACCCCGCCCGGCAGCACGTCGTAGCCGTGCGGCGCGATATGCACGTGCGTCTCGCCTGGGGCCTCGTTGATGCGCAGCACCTCGTAGTCGTCGAAATTGCTCTGCAGGACCTTGCCGTCCTTGAACGAGATCTCGCTCTTCATGGCGAGGCTGAGGCCCATGATGGCCGCTCCCTCCATCTGCGAACGCACGCGGTCGGGATTGACGGTCGGGCCGCAATCGATGGCGATGTCGACGCGCGGCACCGTCACGTTGCCCTTGTCGTCGACCGCCGCCTCCACCACCGCGGCGACGTAGGTGACGAAGCTGCGGTGGACGGCAAGGCCGAGCCCATGGCCGGGCGGGAGCTTGCGCCCCCACCCCGCCTTCTCGGTGACGAGCTCGACCACCTTGCGCAACCTTCCGGTGTCAATTGGATAGACGTCGGGGTTCTCGCCATAGTCCCAAAAGTCCTTTGTCGTGTTCTTTGCATCGACGATGCGGGCCGGACCGATGAGGTCGAGGATGAACTCCTTCTGATCCTGGCCCGCCGCGGCAGCGAGTTCGCCCGCGAAGGATTGGATGGCGAAGGCGTGCGAGACGTTCGACACCGACCGGAACCAGCCGATCTTCGTGTGGGCCTCCGCCGCGCCGTTCTCGATTCGGAGGTTTTTCACGTCGAAGGGCATGTCGACGAGGCCCATGCCGGCTTCGAACGGCACCTCGTGCTTCGGGTCAGGCGCGAAGATCGACATGATCGTCGGCGCGACGCTGTTGTGGCGCCACGCGACCGGCTTACCGTCCTTGTCGAGCCCGCCTTCCAGGCGCTCGACCGACACTGTGTGGTAGAAGCCGTTGTGGATGTCGTCCTCGCGCGTCCACACGACCTTGACGGGGGCGCCGTCGAGCGCCTTCGAGACGAGCCCCGCTTCGACGGCGAAATCGGGCTTCGACTTGCGGCCGAACCCGCCACCCAGAAGCATCACGTTGACGGTGACGTTCTCGGGCGCGACGCCAAGGGTCTTGGCCAAAAGGTCATGCGCGGCCTGCGGGCTCTGGACGCTGGTCCAGGCCTCGACCTTGCCGTCGCGGATGCGAACCGTCGCCGACGGCGGCTCCATCGTGGCATGGGCGAGGTGGGGAATGTAGTATTCGGCCTCGATCTTCTTGGCAGCGCCGGCAAGGCCGGCATCGAGGTCGCCCTCGCTGCGCAGCACGTTGCCCGGCTGGCGGGCCGTCGTCTCGAGCGCGCCGCGATAGGACTTCGATTCGTAGGCGCCGTGCGGACCGTGGTCCCACTCGATCTTCAGGGCCTTGCGGCCCTCGATCGCCGCCCAGGTGTTGTCGGCGACGACCGCCACGCCGCCGGACGGCAGAAACGCCGACGGGATCTTCGGCTCGGCGATCTGCACCACCTTGGCGACGCCCGCCACTTTCATGGTCTGCGAGGCATCGAACGAAACAACCTTTCCGCCGAGCACCGGCGGGCGCGCGATGACCGCATATTTCTGTCCGGGCAGCCGGACATCCTGCCCGTATTTGGCGCGCCCCGTGGTGATGTCGAAGCCGTCGATGATATCGATGCCGCCCTTGCCAATGTAGCGGAACTGGGCCGGATCCTTGAGGCGAAGCTTGTCGCTGGCCGGCACGGGCATCGCGCCCGCCTCCACGGCGAGGTCGCCATAGCCGAGCGCCCTGCCCGAGGTTTTGTGGACCACCTGGTGGTTCTTGGCCTCGACCTCGGCTACGTCGACGCCCCAGCGCTTGGCGGCGGCGGCCTCCAGCATCATGCGCGCGGCAGCGCCGCACTGCCGCATCGGCTTCATGAAGTGGCGGGTCGAGCGTGATCCGTCGGTGTCCTGGTTGCCGAACCTGACCTCATCGCCCGGCGCCTGCGCAACCTTGACTCGCGACCAGTCCGCCTCGAGTTCGTCGGCCAGAATCAGCGGCATGCCGGTGCGTACACCCTGACCCATCTCGGAACGATGGCAGACGATCGTGACGGTGCCGTCGGCGGCAATCGACACGAAAGCGCGCGGATCGTTCACCGTGCCATGCGGCATGCCGGCGGCGCCAAATTTCGACGCATCGTCGGCGCTGGTCCGCGAAATCCCGAGGAGCCTCACGGCGAGAACGAGACCGCCGGCCGCCGCCACACCCTTCAGCACGTAGCGGCGGCTGAGGTTTTCTATGCCGGAAGTCGGCACATCACGCAGATGCTTGGTCATCGTCAGGCTCCCTTCGCTGCTTCTTTGATGGCGGCGCGGATGCGCTGATAGGTGCCGCAGCGGCAGATGTTGCCCTGCATGGCATTGTCGATGTCATCGTCGGTCGGGTGCGGCGTTTCCTTCAGCATTGCTGCCGCCTGCATGATCTGGCCGGCCTGGCAATAGCCGCACTGCGGCACGTTCAACGCCCGCCAGGCCTTCTGCAGCGGGTGGTTGCCGTCAGCGTCGAGACCCTCGATGGTGGTGACCGATTTGCCGTTGGCGTCGCTGATCGGCGTCTGGCAGGAACGAACGGCGTCGCTGTCGAGATGAATGGTGCAGGCGCCGCAGGCGGCGACGCCGCAGCCGAACTTGGTTCCGGTCAGGCCCAATACGTCTCGGAGATACCAGAGCAGCGGCATCGACGGATCGCCGTCGTAGGTCTGCGTCTGGCCATTGACGCGCAGAGTGAACATGCTTCCCTCCACACAAAAATCGGCGCCGGCCAGAGGCCGGCAATATGCAGCGTCGGCGGCTCACACAGCCGTGCCCGGCGCACGCGTGATCTAGACCTGAGCGCGCCGCATAGCCATAGGCCGGACGGCGATTCGAGGCCGGGACGAAGCGCAATCGCGACGTTTTGATCGGGACCGATCAAGCCACGTGACAGGACTCATCACGGCTTTTGTGTTGCGAAGGGTGATGGCCGGCCATATGGTCGCGCCGCCTCGGAACGGCGCGCCTCTTCGGCGGGTTCCTCGAGGTCATTCCCGCAAACGGAGTTCCAGATGGCCTTCCTTGCCGACGCTCTTTCGCGCGTGAAGCCGTCCGCCACGATCGTTATGACGCAGAAGGCGCGCGACCTGAAAGCCAAGGGCCGGGACGTCATCAGCCTGTCGGTCGGCGAGCCGGATTTCGACACGCCCGAGCACATCAAGAAGGCGGGGATCGATGCCATCAACCGCAACGAGACCAAATATCCGCCGGTCCCCGGCATCACGCCGCTGCGCGAGGCCATCGTGCGGAAATTCAAACGCGAGAACGGGCTCGACTACAAGCTGTCGCAGACGATCGTCGGCACCGGCGGCAAGCAGGTCCTCTACAATGCCTTCCTGTCGTCCCTGAACCCCGGCGACGAGGTGATCGTCCCGACGCCCTATTGGGTGAGCTATCCGGAAATGGTGGCCTTGTGCGGCGGCACGCCGGTGTTCGTCGCAACCACGATCGAGCACGCGTTCAAGCTGCAGCCGGCCGATCTCGAACGCGCCGTCACCGCCAAGACAAAGTGGATTATCCTCAACTCGCCTTCGAACCCTTCCGGCGCCGCCTATACGCGCAGCGAGCTGAAGGCGCTGACCGACGTGCTCGTCCGCCATCCCCATGTCTGGGTGCTGACCGACGACATGTACGAGCATCTCGTCTACGGCGATTTCGTCTTCAGCACGCCGGCCCAGGTCGAGCCGAGGCTCTACGAGCGTACGCTGACCATGAACGGCGTATCGAAGGCCTATGCGATGACCGGCTGGCGCATCGGCTACGCCGCCGGCCCCGAGCCGCTGATCAAGGCGATGGACATGGTCCAGGGCCAGCAGACCTCGGGCGCCTGCAGCATCGCCCAGTGGGCGGCGGTCGAGGCGCTCGACGGGCCGCAGGACCATCTGCCGAAGTTCCGGGCGGCCTTCGAGGAGCGCCGCGACCTCGTCGTGTCGATGCTCAATCAGGCCAGATATCTGAAGTGCCCGAAGCCCGAGGGCGCCTTCTATGTGTATCCGTCCTGCGCCGAGGCGATGGGCAGGAAATCGCCGTCGGGCAAGGTGCTGGCGAGCGACGAGGACTTCGTCACCGAGCTCCTGGAGACGGAGGGCGTTGCCGCCGTGCACGGCTCCGCCTTCGGCCTCGGCCCGAATTTCCGTGTCTCCTACGCCACTTCGAACAAGCTGCTCGAAGAGGCGTGCCGGAAAATCCAGAAATTCTGTGCCGAGCTCAGGTAATCGGACGATAAAATGCAGAGGAATAACAGAGAGGGTCTTCCGTCTTCTCTTGTCCGCCGTCTCTCATGAAAAAGACCCGGCTCGGGAGCCGGGTCTTTGTTTGCATGACGCAGCCGATCACCAGAACTTGTAGTTCAGGCCGGCGCGAATGATGCTTCCCTTTTCGTTCTCGCGAACGGTCGAGACCACTCCGGGCGCGGCGGCACTGATCGCCGTCACGCTGCGCCGGCCGAGGTCGAAGTAGAGGTATTCGACCTTGACCGACCAGTTGTTGGCGAAGGCGTATTCGCCGCCGCCGCCGAGCGTCCAGCCGGTCTGCGTCGTGGAGTGCGTTCCGCTCAGGGTCGTGCCGCCGAAGAGAACGCCGCCAGCGGTGGTGTCGGTGAGCGTGTGGGTGAGCTTCGTGTCGCCGAAGGCCAGACCACCCGTCACGTAGACCAGGAACTGCGGGGTGAAGGTATAGCCCAAGCGGCCGCGCGCCGTTCCCAGCCAGTCAAGCGTCTTCTTGAAGGTCCCGGTGGCGCTCGGAGCAACGACGGTCGAGGTGCTGCTGAGCGAGGTTCCTTGGAAGTCCGCCTCGAGGCCAGCAACAATGCTGCCCATCTGCCAGTTGTAGCCGATCTGGCCGCCGCCGAGGAAGCCGGTGTCGCGCGCCCTGTAGCTCGTCGGCACCGCCGGCGCCAAGGCGAGAATGCCCGGATTGGTCTCAGCCCCCCGGGAAGACTCATCGAAGATGCCGCCGGCGTTGACGCCCACGTAGAGTCCGGTCCACGTGAAAATCGGCGGCGGCGGAACGTAAGGGGCAGGCGGCCCCTTGCGATAAGGCAGGTCTGCCGCAACAGCCGGCACCGCCAAGGACGCGATCGCAAGCGCGAGCAGTGGAGATTTCATTCTGTTACCCTTCAAAAATGTAAGCCTGGTTCGCCCCTGCCCCTTGTCCAAGAAGTTCCTCCGTGTCGTTGCCATGTGGGGTCGTTGCTTGCCCCGTGGCGTTCTTATAACTCGGAAGCGGGGGCTTTAGCTGTTGTAAATACCCCACACCGAGTGAGATCCCGGTATTGCGGCGGGGTTGAATCGGTTCGGAAAGATGAAAATTGTGTGGCAACTTGGTGTCATCTGGAGATCGGACCAGCGATCCAGCTTCTCCGGAGGATGAAATATCGCATCTTATCAGTCATTTATTTGAGAGAAGGGCTCGCGAGCGGATGGATTCGGCGTGCCCGAACTGCCACGCTAAAGCTTGATTCGGGAGATCACGAAAGTGTGATTACTGTCGCGGCATAGTAAACAAAGACTCACCGAGTGCGCCCGCGCTTGGCCGCTCCCGGCGCGCTTGAGGGCACAACGCTTGTGCCCCCTCTCGCCGCCCTGGGCAGGAGAGGTGAGAGTGAGGGGCCAATGGGAGGAGTTCGACCGCCGGGGCATAAAACGCTGCGCCGCCGCCGGCTCTCGATCCGCTTCAGATCTCTCGCCGTCAAATATCCTTGGCGCGCTCGCGCAGGATGAATTTCTGCATCTTGCCCGTAGAAGTCTTCGGCACCTCGGCGAAGACCACGTGGCGGGGAACCTTGTAGGCCGCAAGGTGCTGCCGGCACCAGTCGAGGATGTCCTGCGAGGTGATCTCTTCACCGGGTTTCAGCTCGATGAAGGCGCACGGCGTCTCGCCCCACTTTTCGTCAGGCTTGGCGACCACGGCGGCTGCCTGAACCGCCGGGTGCTTGTAGAGCGCCTCCTCGACCTCGATTGAGGAGATGTTCTCACCGCCCGAAATGATGATGTCCTTCGACCGATCCTTGAGCTGGATGTAGCCGTCCGGATGCTTGACCCCAAGATCACCCGAATGGAACCAGCCGCCCGCAAAAGCCTTCTCGGTGGCCGCCTTGTTCTTGAGGTAGCCCTTCATGACGACGTTGCCGCGAAACATCACCTCGCCCATCGCGGCGCCGTCGGCCGGCACCGGCGTCATGGTCTGCGGGTCCATCACGTCGAGCGCTTCGAGCGGCAGATAGCGCACGCCCTGGCGCGCCTTCATGGCCGCCTGCTCGGCGGCCGGCAATTCGTCCCATTCGACGTGCCAGTCGTTGACGACCGCCGGTCCATAGGTCTCGGTCAGGCCATAGAGATGCGTGACGTTGAAGCCGGCGGCCTTCATCGCCGCGAGCACGGCTTCGGGCGGCGGCGCCGCGGCGGTGAAGAATTCGACCGTACGCGGCAGCCGCTTCTTCTCCGCCGCCGGCGCATTGAGGATCGTCGACATGACGATCGGGGCGCCGCACATGTGCGTGACGCCGTGCTTTGCCATGAGTTCATAGATCCTGGCGGCGCGGACCTGGCGCAGGCACACATGCGTGCCCGCCGCGATGCTCAGCGACCAGGGAAAGCACCAGCCGTTGCAGTGGAACATCGGCAGCGTCCAGAGATAGACCGGATGGCGCACCATGTCGCCCGTCAGGATGTTGCCGGTCGCGAGCAGATAGGCGCCGCGGTGATGAAAAACGACGCCCTTCGGATCGCCGGTCGTGCCCGACGTGTAGTTGAGGGAAATGGCGTCCCATTCGTCTTGCGGCATCGGCCAGGCAAAGCCCGGATCGCCGGCGGCGATGAAATCCTCGTAGTCGATGTCGCCGATGCCTTCCCCCGGCCCGGCATATTCGGGATCGCGGTAGTCGATGACGAACGGGGAGGCCTTGGCCCGCGCCAAGGCGCTCTTCATCACCGGGGCGAATTCGCGATCGACGATCAGCACCTTCGTCTCGGCGTGATCGAGGGTGAAGCCGAGCACGCCGGCGTCGAGCCGCGTGTTGAGGGCATTGAGCACGCCTCCGGTCATCGGCACGCCGTAGTGCGCTTCGAGCATCGCCGGCGTGTTGGCGAGCATGACCGAAACCGTGTCGCCGCGCCTGACGCCAAGTCGCGCGAGCGATGAGGCGAGGCGGCGGGCGCGGGCATAGAAGTCTGCGTAGGTGCGGGAGAGCCCGCCGTGAATGATGGCGACGCGGTCGGGAAAGACGGCGGCGGCACGCTCCAGAAAGGTAAGCGGCGTCAGCGGCTGGTGATTGGCCGGATTGCGGTCGAGGTCGAGGTCGTAGATGGTCTTGGGCATGGTCGCCATATCTTGCGCGGGCGGCGATCTTAGCCGCGGGCGCGCATGGGCGCCAACTTGCAGCTCAACTGAAGGCCCACGTTGTCATGCCCGCCCTTGTGGCCCTTGTCGCGGGCATCCACGCGGTAGAGCCGCCTCGCTGTCCGCGAAAGAGGCCAGCTGCCCCATGTTGCGGGAGCTCGACCCCGTGCATGGCCGGGACAAGCCCGGCCATGACCGTTGGGGCCTTCAATTCGATCCCAGCTTAGCGCGTCCGCGGGCGTCGCGGCCAGCTCGAAACGCTGCCGGAACTTCCCTCCGCGCCCTTCAGCTCGCGGCCAGATCCCGTCCGATGAAGGCGATGCGCACCATGTTGGTTGCCCCCGGCGTGCCGAAGGGCACGCCGGCGACGACGATGATCCGCTGGTCGGGCGCGGCAAACCCCTCGCGCGCCGCAATCGAGCAGGCGCGATCGGTCATGTCGTTGGTGTCCTTGGCGTCGGCGCAGACGAGCGCGTGGACGCCCCACACGAGCGCCAGGCGCCGCGCCGTGTTGATGCTCGGCGTCAGCGCCAGGATGCCGGTGCGCGGACGCTCGCGCGCGATGCGCAGCCCCGTCGCACCCGACGAGGTCCAGGCGCAGATCGCCTTGAGATCGAGCGTCTCGGCGACGTCGCGGGTGGCAACGGCGATGGCGTCGGCGCCGGTCGGCTCGGGCGCGGTGCGTTGCGCGGCGATGATGCCGGGATAGTTCGGGTCGTTCTCGACCTCCTCGGCGATGCGGTTCATCGTGGCGACAGCAGCCTGCGGGTATTTGCCGGCGACGCTCTCGGCCGACAGCATGACCGCATCGGCGCCCTCGTAGACGGCGGTCGCCACATCCGACACCTCGGCGCGCGTCGGCACCGGCGCATTGATCATCGACTCCAGCATCTGGGTGGCGACGACCACCGGCTTGCCGAGGCGCCGCGCCGTGCGGGTGATGCGTTTTTGCAGGCCCGGCACTTTTTCGAGCGGCATTTCGACGCCGAGGTCGCCGCGCGCGACCATCAGGGCATCCGACATGTCGATGATCTCGTCGAGCCGGGCGATCGCCTGCGGCTTCTCGATCTTGGCGAGCACGAGGGCGCGGCCGCGGGCGATCTTGCGCACTTCGGCGACGTCCTCGGCCCGCTGGACGAAGGAGACGGCGATCCAGTCGACGCCTTCGTTCAGCGCCGCTTCGAGATCGGAGCGGTCCTTGCCCGTCATCGCCGAGACCGGGATCAGGGTGTCGGGCAGGTTGACGCCCTTGCGATTCGACACCCTGCCGCCGACCTCGACCCGCGTCATTGCGCGCTCCGGCGTTGCCTCCTCGATGCGCAGGCGCACCTTGCCGTCGTCGATCAGAATGGTGTGGCCCGGTTCGAGCGAGCGAAGGATCTCCGGATGCGGGAGCTGCACCCGGCTGGAATCGCCCGGGGCCTTGTCGGCGTCGAGAACAAAGGTCGCGCCCTCCGCGAGCATCGCCGCACCGCCGTCAAACTCGCCGACGCGAAGCTTCGGGCCCTGCAGGTCGGCGAGAATGGCGATGGGGCGGCCGAACTCCTCCTCGAGCGCGCGGATCATGCGCACCTGCTCGCGCATGCCATCGTGCGTGGCGTGGCTCATGTTGATGCGGAAGACGTCGGCCCCTGCCCGGAAGAGCTCGGCCACGACCGCACGCTGCGCCGAGGCGGGCCCGAGCGTGGCGACGATCTTGACGCGGCGCAGCCGCCTCATGGCGCAAAACTCACGACAGCTCCGGCCTATTGCTGAGCCTGCGGCTTGGTCGGCTCGGTGAGTTGCACGGTCCAGTCCTTGGCGTCCTTGCCGGTATCGATCTCGAAGAAACCGGTGCGGTCGTAGCCGCGCACGAAGCAATTCTCACGCCCCTCGATCTTGAACTCGATGTTGCTCGTGCACATGAAGGTCTTGCCCTTCCATTCGCCGCCGCGCTCGTCCATGGCATAGACGTAGTAGAATTCGGCCGCCAGCGGCCCGCGCAGCAGGACCTCGCAGACGCCGGGCTTGAGGTTCCACCAGCCCTCCTGCACCCAGGTCTGGCCGTTCGTATAAGCAAGCGAAATGCTGACGCGAACGGCCGTGTTGTTGCACAGGCGGAAATCGGCGCGCGCACCGGTCGAGACGGCAAGCAGGCCGGCAACGGCGAGGACGAGACGGCCGGTCGGCGCGGACATGAACGATCGCGAGGGGAGAGGCACGGCTGTTCCCACCTATCGAAGCATGCGGGCGCTCGCGGCATCACATGACAGGTGACTCCCTGTCAACATTGCCTCGCCCTCACTCCTGTCCGGGTTCGATGACGATGGCGCGAAGGTCGTTGACGTTGGTCCGCGTCGGGCCCGGGCGCAGAAGATCGCCCAGCGCCTCGAAGAATCCGGTCGAATCGTTGTCGGCCAGGAAGGCGGCGACATCGCGGCCAAGGGCTTTTGCCCGGGCAAGCGTCGTTGCATCGATGAAGGCGCCGGCAGGATCGCCGGCGCTGCCGCCGCCCCCGTCCGTGCCGTCGGTATCGCCGGCGACGGCGGCGATGCCGTGCGCCCCGTCGAGCGCGAGGGCGAGCGCCAGCGCATATTCCTGGTTGGGCCCGCCGCGGCCGCGGCCGCGGATCGTCACCGTCAGTTCGCCCCCCGACAGGATGACGGCCCGCCGGCCGGCGCGGGCGAGGTCGAGCGCGAGCCGGGCATGCGCGACCGCGACGTCGCACGCTTCGCCTTCGACATCCGCGCCGAGGTCGAGGACCTCGTAGCCTTCGCCGCGCGCCCGCGCTGCTGCCGAGGCGAGGCTGTCTGCAGGCGTCGCGATGACGCGGTATTCGGCCTGCGCGAAAACCAGGTCGCCGGGCTTCGGCGATTCCATTGCCGGATCGCTCAAGATCGCCTCGGCCGACGCCGACAGGGGGATGCCGCGGCGCTGCAGCACCGTGCAGGCATCGGCGAGGGTCGTCGGATCAGGGACCGTCGGCCCGGAAGCGATCGCCGAAGGATCGTTGCCCGGCACGTCGGAGATCGCCAGCGTAAGAAGACGCGCCGGGGCTGCCAGCCGGGCGAGCCGGCCGCCCTTGATTCGCGACAGGTGCTTGCGCACGCAATTGATGTCGCCGATCGGCGCTCCCGAGCGCAAGAGCGCCCTGGTGATGCCCTGCTTTTCGGCAAGCGTCAGGGCGCCGGCAGGCGCGATCCAATTGGCCGAGCCGCCGCCGGACAGGAGCACGAGGACGAAATCCTCGGCCGATGCGCTCGCGGCGAGCGCCATGACCTCTCCGGTCGCCTCGATCCCGGCCTGATCCGGCACAGGATGACCGGCCTCGATCATTTTCAGAGTGTCGAGGGGAACGCCGTAGCCGTGGCGTGCGACCGCGATGCCGGCGATGCGGCCGCGGCCGATGCGGTCCCGATAGAAGGCCTCGGTGACGTGCGCCATCGAGCCGGCGGCCTTGCCGGCGGCAAGGACGATCATCCGGCCCGAGGCGGGCGGGGCCGGCAGATGCGGGGGAAGGCAGCGCGACGGGTGGGCGGCGGCGACGGCCTCCTCATAGAGGCCTCGCAGCAATTCCCGGTGCGGGGAGTCCCTTGCCCGATCGGAGGTGGTCATGTCGGCCGACTTGGCACGTGCCTGACTTGGCGCGGCCGTGGACGCGGCGGAGGCGGGGAGGATGGAGAGCGCATAGCGGGCCCGCGGACAATTCGCTGTGATGAAGAATATGCGGCCAAGGTCCGCATCCGGCGGGGCCTGTCACCTATCGCAACCCGCGGCGTGCCGGCAACTCCATTCGGCCCTAGGCCCTCCGTCTCGCCATTGGCGCCCAAGCAGGATCGAATTGAAGGCCTCCCCCGTCATGACCGGGCCTGTCCCGCTCATCCACGCGGTCGAGCTACCGCAAAACGCGGCGAGAGCGAAACGGCTCGACCGCGTGGATGCCCGCCACAAGGGCCACAAGGGCGGGCATGACCGCGGGGGCCTTCGGCTCAGTCTAGTTTGGCACCCGTGCGCCGTGCACGGCTGCGGGCCGCGGTCTCGTGCGACGGAAGGATGGAGAGGCCGACAATCGAGCCGACGACCAGAGCGACGCCAAGGATCATAAAGGCGGTGAGGCGCTCGCCAAGCACGGACCATCCGAGGAGGATAGCGATTGCCGGATTGACGAACGTGTAGGTCGCAACGATCGGGCCGGGAAGATGGTCGAGAAGCCACACATAGGCGGTGAACGCGACCACGCCGCCGGCAAGGGTGAGATAGGCAATCGCCAGGATCGCGACCGTCGACATTCTCTCGGGCGCAAAATCGCGCCATTCGCCGACAAAGCCGCTGACGGCGAACAGAATTGACCCGCCGCAAAAGAGCTGCATGCCGGAAAGCGACATGGCCGGTATATCGGCCGCGCAGCGCTGCGAGTAGACTGAGCCGAGCGCCCACGAGAAGGCAGCGCCCAGAAGGAGGAGCAGCATCGTCGGGTCGATCGCCCTGTCGCTTGCCGCCGATCCGCTCCAGGCGATCAGCGCCACTCCTGCAAAGCCGGGGACGAGCACGATGAGGCTTGCCGCCTTCGGGCGCTCGCCGGCCGGCATGAGGCGGTTGATCAGCACGATCCAGAACGGAATGGTGGCCAGCATGACGGCAGCGAGGCCCGAGGGAACGTGCTGCTCGGCGTAAGCGAGCGCCCCGTGACAGCCGCCAAACAGCAAGATGCCGGCAACCGCCGCGCGAAGCCATTCATCGGCTCTCGGCAGCTTGAAACCCCAGAGCCGGGCGAGCGCCAGAAGGATGAGCCCCGCAAGCACGGCGCGGGCGCTCATGAGAAGGAATGGCGGAATGGACCGCAGCCCGAGGGCGATGGCGAGGTAGGTGCCGCCCCAAAGGACGTAGATTGCAGCAAACCCGGCGATGACCCAACCGCGCGTGGCGGGCGGCCCCATTGGCGTTTTGTTGCCTGTCATGCGCTGCTCCAGCCACCGTCCCTGCTCCGACAACTCCTCTGCTGAGGGATTGGTGGCCGAGCGAGCCGGCGCCCCTGGGCTGGGCTGCCCTGCGCAGGGCGGACCGGCCGAGCAGGTTTCCGCGCCCCCCGCGATCCGGTATCCGTGCGCAGCCCGCCCACCACCCGCCGCATTTGCAGCCGAAATAGTCCTGTCGTAACCTCGCGTTAACCTTGTCCGGGACTTACACTGTCGTGGCCGGAGCGAAAGCCGTCGATGCCGGACCGTGACCGAGCCCCAGAAATGACCGATTTCGGGGCGAGTAACGCTTGTCTTCGACGTGAAACCGCAACCGCAGCGTCGATTTTGGGGCAGCAAGGAACGACTTCATGAATCCAGCCGACGTGGCGACCGGCGCTCTCAATTCGCCGGTTCCGGAGCTCTCGCTCTGGGGCATGTTCTTAGCGGCGCACCTCGTCGTGAAGCTCGTCATGATCGGCCTTCTCCTGGCCTCGGTCTGGTGCTGGGCGGTGATCATCAACAAATCGATCCTGTTCGCGCGCATCCGCGGCTCGATGAACCGGTTCGAGCAGATCTTCTGGTCGGGGCAGTCGCTGGAAGAGCTCTATCGCACCCTCTCGGAGCGCTCGACCACGGCGATGGCGGCGCTGTTCGTGGCGGGCATGCGCGAGTGGAAGCGCTCGTTCGAACATCCGACGGCCTCGTTCATGGGGCTTCATGCGCGCATCGAGAAGGTGCTGAACGTCTCCATCCAGCGCGAGATCGAGCGGCTCGAATCGCAGCTTCTCGTCCTGGCGACGGTCGCCTCCGCCGGCCCCTTCGTCGGGCTCTTCGGCACGGTCTGGGGCATCATGACCTCGTTCCGCTCGATCGCGGCGTCGAAGAACACCTCGCTTGCCGTCGTTGCACCCGGCATCGCCGAGGCGCTGCTCGCAACCGCGATCGGCCTTTTTGCCGCCATTCCGGCGCTCGTCTTCTACAACAAGCTGCAGGGACAGGTGGCCAAGACGCAGGCGCGGCTCGAAGGCTTTGCCGACGAGTTCTCCTCGATCCTGTCGCGCCAGATCGACCAGCATGTCGCGCCCGGGCGGGACAAGGCGGCCTGACGCGATGGCGGGGGACCTTCGCCCATGGCAATGACGGCGGCAAAGGCGCGGATCGGGCGCGGCCGGCGCGGCGTGCCGCGCTACGGCGCCATGGCCGAAATCAACATGACGCCGTTCATCGACGTCATGCTGGTCCTCCTGATCATCTTCATGGTGGCCGCCCCACTGCTGGCCTCGGGCGTGCAGGTCGACCTGCCGCAGACCAAGGCCGCCCCGCTCAACGTCGATGCCAAGCCGCTTGCCATCTCGGTCGACGACAAGGGCGCGATCTACCTTGCCGATGCGCCGGTGTCGCTGGAGGAGCTTCCCGACAAGCTGAAGGCCGCGGCAACGGCCGGGTTCGACGAGCGCATCTACGTCCGCGGCTCGAAGGATGTCCCCTACGGGCGGGTGGCGGAGGTCATGACGGTCATCACCGGGGCGGGTTACAAGAAGGTCGCCCTGGTGACCAACCGGGAGAACAAGTGAACGAGCCGCGACCTTGAAAGTCTCGTGGTCCGAACCTGGCGCGATCGTCTCCACGGCAGCCCATGCGGCGCTGCTGATCGGCGCCCTCATGGCCTTTTCTGACGCCGGCAAGTTCGACGAGGCGAAGGAAGCCGTTCCCGTCGAAATGATCAGCGATGCCGACTTCAGCGCACTCATGAAGGGCGACAAGAGCGCCAAGCAGGTTGCCCCGCAGCCCCTGCCGCGGGTCGACAGGATCGCCGAGGCGGAAGTGTCGAAACCGGCGCCGCCGACGCCCGAGGCGAAGGTCGACCTGCCGCCGCCGCCCCCGGCGCTGAAGCCGACCAGCGATCCGGGCGAGGACAATCAGCCGCCGGCGCCCAAGCCCGCCGAGCCGGCAGCGGCGCTGCCGCCGCCGCGCCCGCCCGATCCGCCCCCCGTGCAGCCGCCCAAGGTCGAGCCGAACCCCACGCCGCCGGCTCCGCCGAAGGCCGAGCCGCAGGCCAAGAGGCCGCCGCCGCCCGACAAACCCGATGCCGAGCCCATCGAACCGGTTGCCAAGCCGGCGCCGAAGAAGGACGCCGATGCGACGCCCGCGCCCCTGCCCCCGGTCAAGCCGCGTCCAGTGGAAAAGAAGGACGAGCCGAAGCCGAAAGCCGAAGCGCGGATGAAGAGGGACGAGATCAAGAAGGTCCTCGATGCCAGGAAGCTCGAGGATCTCGCCTCGGCCGACGACCCGCCGGTCAAGCCCGTGCCCCGTCCGGCAAAGCCGAAGTCCGGCGAAGACAACTCCTTCGATCCTAAGAGCATCGCCCAGCTCCTCGATCGTGCAGACCCGCAATCGACCGGCTCGACGGGACGCCAGCTGAACAGGGTCCCCTCGGTTGGCGCGGCCAACGCCAGCGCCGCGAAAATGTCGGTCTACTGGATGGACCAGCTCGTCCAGCTCATTCACGACCAGTACATGAACTGCTGGGACCATCTGCAGTTCGAGGGCACATATGTGCCCAAGGTGGCCGTCCAGTACAATTCCGACGGGTCGCTTGCCGCCCAGCCCGTTCTTGTCAACGGCTCCGACGATCCGGCCATGCGCACGCTTGCCGAGAGCGCCCTTGCGGCGGTGCGCAAATGCAATCCGTTGCGTATCCCGCCTGCGTTCGCCCCCTATTTCGACAAGTGGAGGGGAAGGGGGGTGCGCATCAACTTCGACCCCAATGATGCGAACGGGTGAGCGGTCTCAATGCTGACACGCTTGCCCTCCAAGCCGCATCGTCGGGCGAGGCAGGCGAAAGGCCTCGGCTCGATCGGCGGTTTGGCGCTCTCTCGCAATGAAGGTTCAGGGCCTCGTTCATGTCGTCTCTATTCACGCGCCGCGCTGGTCTAGCGCTCCTCGGCAGTGTCGCCCTGCTCCCGCTCGTTGCGACCCGAAGCATCGGGCAGGACGCCAACCCTGAGATCACCATCCGCGGCGGCCAGTTCAAACCGGTCCCCATCGCGGTCACCACCTTCCAGAGTGAGGGCGACCTCGGCCCCAAGCTGACGAGCGTCGTCACCAACAATTTCAACCGCTCGGTCTATCTCGCGCCCATTGATCCGCGCAGCTTCCCCGAACAGATCGACAACCCCGACCAGCAGCCCCAGCTCGATGCCTGGAAGACCGTGAATGCCCGCTTCGTCGTCACCGGGCGCACGGGCCGCAGCTCCGACGGACGCCTGCAGACCGACTTCCGCTTGTGGGACGTCACGAGCGGCGAGCAGGTCGCGGGACAGGAATACGTCACCGATCCCGGCAATTCGCGGCGCGTCGCCCATATCATCTCGGATGCGATCTTCACCCGCATTACCGGCGAAAAGGGGTTCTTCGATTCGCGCGTCGTGTTCGTCGACGAGACCGGGCCCAAGGAACGGCGGCGCAAGCGCCTTGCCATCATGGACCAGGACGGGGGCAACGTGCGCTACCTGACGCGCGGCGACGACCTCGTCGTCACGCCGCGCTTTTCGCCCACCTCGCAGGACGTGACCTACATGTCCTTCGGCTCGGCCGACCCGAAGGTGTTCCTGCTCAACATCGAGAGCGGCCAGCGCGAGGTGGTCGGCAATTTTCCCGGCATGACGTTCTCGCCGCGCTTCTCGCCGGATGGCGACCGGATCGTCATGAGCCTCTCGCAGGGCTCGTCCTCGAACCTCTACAGCATGGATCTGCGCTCGCGCACGACCACGAGGCTCACCGACACGCCGGCCATCGACACCTCACCGTCCTATTCGCCCGACGGATCCCAGATCGTCTTCGAATCCGATCGGGGCGGGTCCCAGCAGATCTATACGATGGCAGCCGACGGGGGCGGTGCCCGGCGTATCTCCTTCGGGGAGGGCCGCTATGCGACGCCGGTGTGGTCGCCGCGCGGCGACTACATCGCCTTCACCCGCCAGCGCGGCGAAGCCTTCGCCATCGGCGTGATGAAGACGGACGGCTCGGGCGAGCGCATCCTGACCGAAGGCTTCCACAACGAGGGCCCGACGTGGGCGCCGAACGGCCTCTTCCTGATGTTCTTCCGTGATCCGGGCGGCCAGTCCGGCGCCAGGATCTTCATGATCGACCTGTTCGGCCGCGGCGAATTCCCCGTGCCGACGCCGTCCTATGCCTCCGATCCGGCGTGGGGGCCGCTGTTGGGTTGAGGACGGAGGACAAAGAACCGGGGACCGTAGAGGAGCGCAGGTGTCGTCGGTCGTCCGTTCCTCCGGTATCAACCGATCGTTAAGCAACAAGGCGGGTCGATCGAATGCGTCCTGTCGCGTGAAGCTTCCATCAAGGTTGACGGAACCTTCGCTTAACCATCGCCGGTTAGGACTCGTCTAGCCGGTTTGGACAAGGAGTGCCGGAATGACCTTTGCTGCAAGACCGCGCGGTCTGACGCTCGCCTTTGCCGTCGCCGCCGCCCTGGCGCTCGGCGCCTGCGCCAAGAACACGGCCGACGAGGGGATCAACGCCGCCGGCGCGGCGGTGCCCGGGAGCATGCAGGATTTTGCCGTCAACGTTGGCGACCGCGTGTTCTTCGACACCGACTCGACCGAGCTCACGCCGACCGCCCAAGGGACGCTCGAAAAGCAGGCGCAATGGCTCACCCGCTATCAGCGCTATGCCTTCACCATCGAGGGCCATGCCGACGAACGGGGCACGCGCGAATACAATTTCGCGCTCGGCGCCCGGCGCGCCGATACCGTGAAGAACTACCTCATCGCGCACGGCATTGCCGCCGGGCGAATGAAGACGATCAGCTACGGCAAGGAGCGGCCGGTCGCCGTGTGCAACGACATTTCGTGCTGGTCGCAGAACCGCCGCGCAGTGACCGTGCTCAACGGCGGGACGTCCTAGTCGAGGGCCTTCGGCCTAGAGACCAGGGTGGATCCACTTTGAAGGCCCAATGGTCATGGCCGGGCCTGTCCGGCCTGTCCCGGCCATCCACGCGGTCGGGCTGCCGCAGCGTGAGGCCGTTGGCTCCTTCGGACAGCGAAGCGGCTCGACCGCGTGGAATGCCCGCCACAAGGGCCACAAGGGCGGGCATGACGGCGGCCCTTCAGTTCGGGAACAGAGGCGGCTCGCCCCCACGCAGTCAAACTATCTTCGCATTTTGGCCGCAGGTGCCGATATGCTAGCCAGGATTCACCACCAGGACCGAAGACCGCCATGACGCGCTTCCCGATGCGACGATTCTTGCCTGCCGTTGCGGGCATCTGGGCCGGGCTCTCGCTCGCCTCGGCGGCAGGCGCCGACGATATGGCCGCGACGCTCCGCCGGGTGCAGATCCTCGAGGGCCAAGTGGCCGATGCGGGCGCCGGCCTGCGGCGCATCCAGACGGCGCAGCTGTTCAATCGGCCGCCAGAGGAAATTCCGAACGCCGAGGGCGACGACTATGGCAGGCCGGTGGGGCGCGCCTCGGACGCGGCCGGGCTCGACGTGCGCGTCGACCGCCTGGAAAACCAGATGCGCACCCTCAACGGCCAGATCGAGCAGACGCAGTTCGAGATCCGGCGGCTGGAAGACCAGCTCAAGAAGTTCCAGCAGGACGTCGACTTGCGCCTGCAGGACGGACGCACCTCGACCCGCCCGGGGCCGCAGAAGCGCGCCGACGCCCTCGATCCGCCGACCGCCTTGCCCGACTACCCCCCGACCGCCACACCGCCGGCGGCGCCAAGCGGGCCGACGCCGCTGCCCTCGACGAGCGGGCTCACCGGCCGGGTCAAGCGGGGCGATGCCTTCGATCCGCAGGCGCAGCCCAATGCGCCCGGCGCACCGCGTACGCTCGGCAGCCTGCCTGCCGGCCCGTTGCCCGCGCCGACGCCGCCGGTCGAGGCGGGACCGCCACCCGAGGGCCGAGCGCCGCTCGGCACCGATCCGAGCGGACCGCTCGATCTGTCGAGGGGGGCGGGCGCCGTTCCTGGAACACGTCCCCCGGGCGAGGCCCTGCCTGGTCCGGGCGCGATTGCCGCTACGGGTCCCGAAGCCGGCGTCGTCGCCCCCGGCGGGGCCGTCATCGCGCCCGGCCCGGGCGGCGGTCCGCGCGAGGACTTCGACCTTGCCTTCTCCTTCCTGAAACAAGGCGAGTACGAAACGGCGCAGACCAGTTTCGAGGCGTTCATCCAGAAATATCCGAAGGACCGGCTCGTCCCCGACGCCGTCTTCTATCTCGGCGAAAGCTTCTTCCAGCGGGGCCGCCACCGCGAGGCCGCCGAGCAGTTCCTGAAGGTCGCGACGGACTATTCGAAGTCGGCGCGGGCGCCGGATGGGCTCGTACGGCTCGGCATGTCGCTCAACGCCATCGGCGCCAAGGAACAGGCCTGCGCGACCTTCGGCGAGGTGTCGCGCAAGTATCCCAATGCGTCGGTGACGGTGAGAGCGAGCGTCGATCGCGAAATCAAACGCGCCAAGTGCTGAGCCGATCCGGCAGCGAGGACGCGGCCGAGCCGCTCGATGCCGGGATCTGCGACCGTCTCTTCGAAGGGCTGCGCGACGCCAGGCGCGTACTCCTCGCCGTCTCCGGCGGCCCCGATTCCATCGCCCTGCTGCATCTGGCTGCGTCCTGGACCCTCCGGACCGGTGGCCCGCCGCTGGCGGTTGCAACCGTCGACCACGGCCTGCGCCCACAGGCGCGGGCCGAAGCCGAGCATGTAGGCGCAGCCGCAGCCGATCTCGGCCTTGACCACGCCATTCTCGACTGGGTCGGACCCAAGCCCGCGACGCGCTTGCAGGAGAGGGCGCGCGCGGCACGCTATGCGCTGCTCAGCGCCCATGCGCGCGATGTTACGGCGACGCATCTCGTCACGGCCCACACGCTCGATGATCAGGCCGAGACCATCCTGATGCGCATGGCGCGCGGCTCGGGGATCTCGGGCCTCGCCGGCATGCGGCCGCGCACGATGCTCGGCACGATCGTTCATGCCCGGCCGTTTCTCGGCATCCGCAAGGCGCGCCTCGTGGCCACCTGCCGGGCCGAGGGCTGGCGGTTCTTCGAGGACGGTTCCAATCGCGACCCGCGCTTTGCGCGCACGCGCTGGCGCGCGGTCGTGGCGTGGCTCGAAGAGGAGGGCCTCGGGCCCGAGCGCCTCGGCGTGCTTGCGGGTCGGGTGGCACGGGCGGAAGCCGCGCTCGAAGCGGCGGCACAGGCGGCCCAAGCCGCCGCCTGTCTCGAAGAAGTCGCAGGGCGGGTGGTCTATGACGGAGGCAGGCTCCTCGCGTTGCCGGCGGAAATCTTCCTGCGCGTCCTTGCTCGGGCGATTGCCGGACTCGGCAACACGGGCGAAGCCCGGCGCCCGCTGCGGCTGGAGCGGCTCGAACGGCTCTGCGCCGATCTTCAGGCGGCGCTTGCCACCGGCCAGCCGATCCGGCGCACGTTCGCCGGTGCCTTGGTTTGGACGCGATCCGACGGCACGTTGACGCTCATGCGCGAAGCGCCGCGACGCCGCGGCGGATCGGCGGCAGCGGGGGGCTGACCCGGCCAATGCCACGCTCGTACCCGTATTTGTCCCGGCCGGCCGATTACCTTGGCAACCGGGACGACGCAGCCTACATTAACCTACGTCTGCGCAACCGGTAGGCGGGAGGCGCTTTCTTAAGACAGATTGCCTACAGCAGGTCCGTGATGAATCCGAATATCCGGAACTTCGCCCTCTGGGTCATCATCTTCACGCTGGTGCTGGCTCTCGTCATGTTGTTCCAGAACCCTGGACAGCGCTCGACCACGACCGACATCTCGTTCAGCAAGCTCTTGAGCGACGTGGACCAGGGCCAGGTGCGCGAAGTGACGATCTCGGGGCGCGAGATCAACGGCCACTATCTCAACGGGCAGCCGTTCTCGACCTACGCGCCGTCGATGCCGAGCCTGGTCGACAAGCTCTATGCCAAGAACGTCTCGATCACCGCCAAGCCCGAGTCGGAAGGCAATTCCTGGCTCCTGACGCTGCTCGTCAACGGCCTGCCTCTCATCGCCTTCATCGGCGTGTGGATCTTCCTCTCCCGCCAGATGCAGGGCGCCGGCGGCAAGGCCATGGGCTTCGGCAAGTCGAAGGCCAAGCTTCTGACCGAGGCGCATGGGCGCGTCACTTTCGAGGACGTGGCCGGCGTCGACGAGGCGAAGGAAGACCTGCAGGAAATCGTCGAATTCCTGCGCGATCCCCAGAAATTTCAGCGCCTGGGCGGGCGCATCCCGCACGGCGTGATGCTGGTCGGGCCGCCCGGCACCGGCAAGACGCTCGTGGCGCGCGGCGTGGCGGGCGAAGCCAACGTCCCGTTCTTCACCATCTCTGGCTCCGACTTCGTCGAGATGTTCGTGGGCGTCGGCGCCAGCCGCGTGCGCGACATGTTCGAGCAGGCCAAGAAGAACGCGCCGTGCATCATCTTCATCGACGAGATCGACGCGGTCGGCCGCCATCGCGGCGCCGGCCTCGGCGGCGGCAACGACGAGCGCGAGCAGACGCTGAACCAGCTGCTCGTCGAGATGGACGGCTTCGAGCAGAACGAGGGCATCATCATCATCGCGGCGACCAACCGCCCCGACGTGCTCGATCCGGCGCTCTTGCGGCCCGGCCGGTTCGACCGCCAGATCGTCATCCCCAATCCCGACGTCATCGGCCGCGAGAAGATCCTGCGCGTGCACGTGCGCAAGGTGCCGCTCGCTCCCGACGTCGATCTGAAAACCATCGCCCTCGGCACGCCCGGCTTTTCGGGCGCCGATCTCATGAACCTCGTCAACGAGGCCGCCTTGCTCGCCGCCAGGCGCAACCGGCGCATCGTCACGATGAGCGAGTTCGAGGACGCCAAGGACAAGGTCATGATGGGCGCCGAGCGGCGTTCGATGGCGATGAGCGAGGAGGAAAAGAAGCTCACCGCCTATCACGAGGCCGGCCACGCCATCGTCGGCATCTACGTGCCGCAGCACGATCCCTTGCACAAGGTGACGATCATCCCGCGCGGCCGGGCGCTTGGCCTGACCATGAACCTGCCGGAAGCCGACCGGCACAGCTATACGCGGCAATATTGCGTATCGAAGCTTGCCTCCGTGTTCGGCGGGCGCGAGGCCGAGATCCTGATCTTCGGGCCGGACAACGTGACCAACGGGGCCACCGGCGACATCCAGCAGGCAACGCGCCTTGCCCGCGCCATGGTCATGGAATGGGGCATGTCGGACCTCTTGGGGCGCGTGCGCTACCAGGGCAACGAGCAGGAGGTTTTCCTCGGCCACGCCGTGACGCAATCGACCAACATGTCGGACGAGACGGCCAAGCTCATCGACGCCGAGATCCGCAAGCTGATCGAGGACGGCGAGCGCACCGCGCGCGAGATCCTCACCGCCCACATGGACGAACTGCACACGATCGCCAAGGGCCTCCTCGAATACGAGACCCTGTCGGGCGAGGAGGTGACCGATCTCCTCGCCGGCAAGCCGCCGGTGCGCGAAGTGCCGGGCGATCCGGTGCCGCAGCGCGGCTCGCACGTGCCGGCGGCCGGCCGCGGCCGGCCGAAGCCCGGACCCGACCCGACGCTCGAGCCGCAGCCGCAGGCCTGACCAACCATTGTCATCCCGGAAGCCGCGCTTGCGGCTATCCGGGATCTGGCGCAACCAAAACCGTGGCGCACTGCCCCTCGTCCCGGCTCTCAGCTTCGCTCCGGCCGGGATGACTCGAATATGATTGCGGGTTGCGGTTGTCGCCGCCGATGGCGAGACGCACGCTGCCGCCGCCGATGCCGCCCTTCAGGACGCCGTCGAAAAAGACGAAATCGTCGAGCGGGATCCCGTAGGGATCGGTGCCCTGTGCGATGGCGGTGCTGCCGGCGACCCCAAAGAAAAAGCCGGCGCAAAGCGCCGGCAAGGCAGCCCGCAGCAAGACACGCAGCCGCGGGGTGAGAGAGGCCCCATACCACCGCGCACGGAACGTGACTCCTCGAGCACTCGCAGCCCGCTGGCAGCGCGCCGCGACCCCCCACAGACGCCCGCTCATCCCCGATGCCCCTCGGAATGGCCGATTGGGGGAGCGGACACGAAGGCGGTGTCACAGTAAAGCGCGGGCCTGGGATGGCGGGCATGGCCAAGCGCTTTTTCCGGATTTGTTGCCGGCACGCCACATCTGAGGCGTCCCGCATTCGACTTGGCGCCGGCGTTACGGGCCTTGATAGTCGCAACGTCCCACGGGAGCGACCCGGCCTGATCGTTCTCGACTATGCTGCTCAAGCTGGAACTTGGCCAGCGGGTCAGCAATGGAGATCGATCATGCGAATTGCACTGCCACTTGCCGCCCTCGCGGCGATGCTTGCCCTGGCACTTCCCGGAACCTCCGCTCATGCACAGAAATCATCGTTCATGGGTTGCGAGCTTCGGTAGTGGCACTGCATGCACTCGGGCGGCGCCATGCGCCGATTTCGCGACAGCGCTCTCGGCGACCTTCTCTGGAGGAGAGATCAACTGCGTCGACCAGGGTGACTTTGGCAGCAACTTTGGGTTGACCATCGACAAGTCGCTCACCATCGACTGCGAGGGGGTACAGGCGCACTTTACGGGGGTCTTAGGTGGGATTGTCGTGAATGGCGCGCCAACCGATATCGTGATTCTGCGCGGGCTCGACATGTTCGAAGGCGCGGGCAACGGGATCGTTGTGACCGGCGGTCCAACCGTGCACGTCGAGAAATGCGTGATTCACCTCTTCCCCACCGGCTGGGGGATATTCGTGCAAACCCAGGCGTCCTCGACGAAGGCCGAGCTGTATGTGTCGGACACGGTGCTTGCCGACAATGGCTTTACGGTAGCGGGAGGCGGGATCATCGTGCAGCCT
The DNA here is from genome assembly GCA_019233695.1 of Methylobacteriaceae bacterium. Lineage (GTDB taxonomy): Bacteria > Pseudomonadota > Alphaproteobacteria > Rhizobiales > Beijerinckiaceae > JAFAME01. Next base: position 1,354 of record JAFAME010000242.1, on the reverse strand, counting down.
GGGGTATCGAACACGGTGAGCAAAGTCGTGCTGAACCGCGTCGAGGTTCAGGGCAATTTCTTCGGTATCAAGGCGGACGCAACACAGGTGAGCGGTGGGGTGATCCAGATGACCATCCGCGACAGCGTTTCCTCCGGCAACGCATCAAACGGGATCGTCGCGACGGGCAATGCATCTGGCCCCGCCATTGTCATGATGATCGACCGGTCGACCTCATCGCACAACGCTGCCGGCTTCGGCGTGATCGCCGACGGTCCGAAGACCACGATCCGCCTGGGCGGCTCGTCCATTGCCGGCAATCCGACCGGCGTCGGGGTGAGCAACGGCGGGGTGCTGGAGTCCTACGGGACGAACCAGATCAACGGCAATTCGAATGACGGCATCGCCTCGCTGACGCCCATCGGCCTGCACTGAGCATCGGCGAACAAGCTCCGCAGCGGGTGTTCCCGAGGGAACAGCTGAATTCCTGCAATGAACTGTAGTCTGCGGGCACTCTGAATCGTGAGCGCTCAGGTCGTCCTGAAAGGGCGGCTGTGACCAAACTTGACCACCCTGGTGCGGCTTCAACTCTGGCGGCCCCCGGCGCGCTGACCTGTGCTGATTCTGTTTGGGCAGCCTTGAACAACAAAACATTCCATTGTGTGCAACAGATTAAAATAGTGTTCAAGCCCAGTGGGGAAGCGGGTAGAAGGAAAGCAATGAAGCTTTTCTGTCTAACCGGATGAAATAGCAGTAGGTAAAGGGTCATACTCCGTTATGACCTGCTTCAACACAGGAGAGACAGATGAAGAAAATCGTGCTAGCGGCAATGTGTTCTGCACTGACAACTGGAGCACTAGCTGATCCGATGCCCGGTCAACTCGTGCGAGGTCAGTCATGTGTGGCTATCGCTCCGCTTGGCTGGCGAGTTGTAGATAGTCGACCTGAAGGCGACGTGTTAGGTGTCGCCGATGCAGGCATGACTCTCTCAGCCTACTATTCGATATGGGGAACCAGCTCCAATACGATCATGTTCAATCCCCAACTGGCCAACCCGGATCTAGCCGTTCAAGCAAACATTACCAGTCTGATACCAGGTGTCCAGGTTTCTGCTCCGCGGCCCATGCCTCCTGACCTTCGAGTCGTCGAATGGGTTTCGCCGTCGATTCATGGAATGACACTGTACAGAGTTGTACCGTTACCTGGCGATCCCTACGGGTACGTGATTGCGATGCGTTCGGCTATGACCCGAATTGATCTGTGGGATCAAGAGAAGGGAATCGCCATGGCTGTCGCCATGGACATCACCTGTACAGTTCAGTTTGATCCCAAGCCATGGGGCGATACCGGCAGCGGGAAGGCGAAAGGCAAAGGC